>JALVPF010000394.1 GCA_027031935.1 Myxococcales bacterium
CCAGAGGATCCGGGTCAATTAGCCCTGAAGATTCATTACTATTCACCTGGAAATGCTTCCGGACTGCGAACCAACGATCCCCCTCCGTCCGGGACCGCTCCTGATGACATCACCGGTTATCGCATATGCGTCAATGCTGAAGACATGGATAAATCCAGGTGTGACCAGTTCAACAAGGCTGATTACCCAACCGGAGCCAAGTTGGATGGAATAAAACCAGGAGAAGACAGGACAGTATTCTTCCAGGGTTATGATGCTGCAGCTGCATACGAGGTCCATTGGTGTGGAAACGTCTCCGGTGTGAGCGTGAAATCCGACCAGACCACTCCCGTGGAGATGTATATCTCTATTTGCAGTGATTTTACTCCGGTGCGTAATGCAATGATGCAGCCGAGGGTTTTTCATACCGCCACTCTCCTTCCAGACGGACGTGTATTGGTGGTGGGTGGTTTTTCAAGCCTGACGGGCAAGGAGGCTTGTGATGTTGGAGCCTGCCATACTCTAAGTGCCACCAGCTCCATCGACATCTATAATCCAAAGACCGGCCAGTTCGAACCATCCAGCGGCATGGAACTGCTTCATCCTCGAGGACTACATACCGCTACTCTGCTTCCGGATGGAAAGGTGCTGGTCACCGGGGGAGCGAGCAAGGCCATGTGGCGGGTCCGCTTTCCAGATGGCCCGCGGCCAATGCTGGAGGTGGACACACGAGCAGGAGGCGATGATACTTTAGCCGGCAATTCGGCGGAAATAATCGATCCAATGGCTCGAACAGTTGAAGAGATTAATATGACGACACCACGGGCTGGGCATAGAGCAGTAGCTTTTTCCAATGGAGATGTGATGCTGGTCGGAGGTGTAAACCCTGCCACCAACAGCCCCTTGGCTTCGTTCAGCAGGTTCAGTGCTGCAGAGAGAGGTTTTACTGATATTCCAAATGCAGCGAATGCTCCTCGACAGGGAGCAGCCTTGGCTGAATTTGCCAAGTCGACTTTCTTGTTCTGGGGAGGAAACAGGGTCAATACCTCCAGCCCGGGGCCCTTTGCCGAGGTGCTGTACGAGGAGAACGATGGTTCTCCCTATGTGATTACTCCTCAATTCGTAATGGACAGTCAACAGGCGACAAAGGGCGATCCTTCCTTCTATTCGGCAGCAGCAAGCCCGGAACAGAACAAGGTACTGATTTGCGGTGGCATGATCGTGGATCAAGCATATGACAGTAACCTGACGGACAAGGTTCGCTTGCTCAATACCTTTCGATACGCTGATATGGCAGCACAGGCTGAAAGCTTCGAGGATACCGGATCGAGCGTCATGAACGTCATGAGAGCTTTTCATACGGCAAATACCCTGCATTCATCTTTGATAAATGGTGAGGTGCTGGTGACAGGGGGCCTTACCAGATATGATACCGGGGGTCAGTATTTCGAAGTCACAGACAGATCGGAGTTTTTCAATCCCAATGAACTGTCTTTTGATGTCAAGCAGATCAACTCCGCTTCAGTGGGCTTGATGGAACCACGAGCCGGACATGTTGCAGTGGAACTTCAGGATGGGACCATATTTATCTCCGGCGGCTTTACTTCCTCCGGTGGCAGCAATCTGGCCATCAGTGATACGGCAGAGATTTACAATCCATCTTCCAGAGCATTGCGGGTCGAGTAGGTTTTGCCTGTCTATTGCTCTTCGTCCCCGTCTGGATCAAATGGTGCCTGTTCTATCTCACCATTGTTTTGAAGAAGCATGGTGACCTTCCTGTCAGCCGCATCCAGTCGTTCCATGCCTGTCTTGGCTAGAGACATTCCTTCCTCGAACAGTTGAACTGATTTTTCCAGGGCCAAATCGCCACCCTCCAGCTTGCTGACAATTTTTTCCAAGCGTTCCCCCACCTGCTCGAAAGAAAGCTCCTTCGTGGAATTTCCTGTCTTTTTTTTTGCCATGAGCCTTCAACCTTCCAGCTAGAGTTAGATGCAAGACCATCCGTCCAAAATGGAGATTAGTTAAATGCTCCCTATTTGTTCTCATCATCGAATGTGCTGATTACCCGAGCACGTATGTTACCGCTTGATGCTCGGACCCGAAGCAAATCATCCTTCTTCAGTGTCTGCGCATCCCTTACGAGCTTTCCATCCGGACCGTACACCAGACTGTAACCTCGGTTGAGCACTGCCAGCGGGCTGAGGCTGGCTAGTGAGTCCAGTTCGGACTCCAGCTCTGCACGCCTGCTCGCCAATACATGCCTGATGGATGTCACCAGCCGGTGTTCAAGTCCAAACATTTTTTGTCGCTCCCTGCTGAGCCTCTCCTTTGGTTCGAAAGCGGCCAGTTTTACCTTGTATTCAAGAAGGGCTGTGCGGTTCGAGTTTATGACAGACGAAACCATATCGGCCATTCTCCTGCTCATGTCATCTAGCTTCATTCTATGGTGAGCCAGTATCAATCGGGGGTCTTGCATTTTTGATACAAGATCCTGAATTTCTGCACGACCGCTGCCGATTTTCCATTCCATCTCTCTTGCCATCTTTTGGATTAGCGAGCTGATCGTATGAGACAACTCCTGTCGGTCTGGTACCACAAGCTCTGCTGCCGCCGAAGGGGTGGGAGCCCTGAGATCTGCTGCCAGATCGGTGAGTACGAAATCCGTTTCGTGCCCCACTGCCGAGACTACTGGTATGCTGCACTCTGCTACTGCTCTGACAACCTGCTCTTCGTTGAAAGCCCACAGGTCTTCAAGGGAGCCGCCTCCTCTTCCTATGATTATCACTTCTGGCTGTCCAGTGCTCTCCAGGAGATGTATTCCGTTGGCTATGGCACCAGGTGCCTCATGGCCCTGCACCAGGGCGGGCGCTATGATGACATCTACGTTTGGAGCCCGCCGTCCCAACACCTTCAGGATATCTTGTATGGCGGCTCCGCTCGGGCTGGTGACCACTCCAATCACTTGAGGTGCAAAGGGTAGTTGGCGTTTGCGTGCCTGGTCGAAGAGGCCTTCTTTCAACAATCGCGTCTTCAACTCCTGCAGGCGCAGGGCCAAGGCACCTTCGCCCCTGGGCCTCATGTGTTCGACCACCAGTTGAGCTTTTCCTCTGGGCTCGTACATGGTCATGCGGCCTTCGCACTCGACCTGTATGCCGTCCGCTGGCACACTCCTTGGAATCCTTGCTGCTGCTGACCTGAACATGACCGCGTCAATTGCAGCGTTTTCATCTTTCAGTTGAAAGTACATATGACCGGAGGACGCCCTGGTGATCCTGGATATTTCCCCTATCACCACTATGGGTGAAAAGCGGTTTTCCAATATTGCCCTGACTTCAGCGGTGAGTTCGGAGATGGTCCAGACCTTGTTTTTCGGACCATCGAATAAACCTGCCTGGGCTGTGTTTTTTTGTTTCATATGAGTTAGAGTGGTTAGCAAATAGAAGAGGATTTGTACAATTGAAAAAATCGAGAATGGAACCCATGAAAATTTTATCCATTGTTATTGCCGCACTTGGGTCGGTTCGTTCGACTTTTACCCTGCTTGCATTGTTTCTGGCAACATTGTCTGGTCCTCGAGTCATGGGAGAGTCTTTGGACCACCATCATCGACAGCTTGCAGAGGCAAGGGTGGAAGATCTTTTGGCTCGACTCTCTTCGTCCTGGGATCTGAACAGTCTTCCCCACGAGAAGATTCATGTGCATCCTTTGGAAAAAATCCAGTTGCACTCAGTGGCAGGTGTGGGCCTGGTTCGTTTGTCAGTCAGGTTGAGAGGGCAGGCTGGCCTAGTGTTGAATTGGTTGTCCGACGCAAGCCATGGTCATGTATTGTTCAAGCCGCCGTTTGAGATTCGAACAGAAAGAGGCATGGGCAGGCCGGTGCTTGTGGACG
>JALVPF010000395.1 GCA_027031935.1 Myxococcales bacterium
CTGGACCAGTTGGGACAGCAACTGGCCCTTGGTGGGATCCACCGCCAGTCTCACATAACCCGTCTTGGCCTTCTCCAACTCACCCACTGTCTGCAGATATCGCCTGGCGGGCTGGCGAGCCAGTTCAATGAGCTTGCCTGCCTGCTCCTGCCAGTTGAGATACTTGCCCTTGGCCAAGGCCGTAAACACGCCGACCCTGATTATATCAGCCTCTTCTTCCTGGCCGTCCTTGTTGATGAGCTTGCCCCTGTACCGGACAATCCTCCCCGACTCCACCATCTCCTGCTGGTACAGGTACCAGAGCTTCTCCAACTGGTCCAGGGAAGGAAGCGCCTTGCTCTGAGTAAGAGGCTGCAGTTGTTTTCCACGTCCCGGGAATTCGGACGAGGTCATGGAAGCATCCAGATGGGCACGCGCTTCGCCTGCTGCCTGCCTGACGACTCCGAACAGCTCCCCCATGGTTCCCAGGCGAGCCTGAAGTGTGTCCTCCAGCCTCGCCATGGTAGCTTCGTTTTCCTCAAAGCGCCTCTCCATGGCGGCTGCTTTTTTCTGCAGGTCGGCCAGCTGGGCCTTGGCTTTCCTGAGAAGCTTCTTCTGCTGGTCCTTTGCAGCCAGAAACTCGGTCTCCCGCTTTTTGATCTCCTGGTTTTCCACACGCCAACCGCTCTTGACCATTTTCAGCAGTTGCTGCAGGGAAGTGGGTTTGGGGCCAGAAGCTGTTTGTGCACTGGCCATAGACCCCGTCGCGAGGATAAGGCAGGCGGTCATGGACAGCATTGAATTTACGGCCTTCATTGTTCATCCTCCGGGGCAGCTACTGGAATACGGATCAGGTCTGGTGCAGTCTGTTTTTTCGCAATCCTCAAGCCCTTCTTTATGGATGACCTGTATTCACTTGGAAGCACATCCCATTTACGCGACTCCTGATTCCAGACACCGGCTTCTGTTTCGTCCAGGGTCAGATACATCAGGGCTATTCGCCCAAAGCGCAAAAAGTTGACCATTCTCTTTTTTCCATCCAGATCCAGCTCTGCCTCGTAGGCCTCTATGGTCCGCCCGAACTCCGTCTCTATCTGGTAGGCCTCCAATATGCGCCTGAACTTCTCCGAATCGGCAACATCGGCCCGGTTCATCATCTGTCGAAGGGTGGCGACTCTCTTCGTACGCTCATCCATCAGAAACGGGACATCGAGCTTGATGAAAGCATCCAGCGAATCGATCATCCTTAGCATCAGGGGTGTGATCTCCCTGCCGATGGAAGTGGCGTCGTCTATCTGCTTGCGGAGCTGGTCCAGTTCGCCCTGCTGAGAGTCGAGCAACTTTTGCACCTGGGCATTATAAGCCTTGGCCGATTCGATCTGTTCCTGTACGGCCCTGTACTGTCCCAGAAGTTCGGTGGTCTGATCGCTCGTCTTGTCGATACGTTCCTGTGCCTTTGCCGCTGCCCTGTTGGCCTGCATAACGGTGTTTATGGCATTACCCAGGTCATCGGCCCAGGACCCATGAGCCAGCATGGCAAGTGCCGCAAAGACAAATGCTGCAGAAATGGCTCTTCTATCAAAATTGTTCATACGCTGCTCCCTGAACTAGTCATGTTCAAAAAAACAAGATTACACAATTACAAACGCAAAATACAATTGGAGTCAGATGCTAGGAATCAAAAGCTCGCATGTCAAGCAATGAAATCAAACCCTACCAAACCCTTATTTCCCGCCTCGCTTGCGATCTCTGTGACCATGCTAAAGAATCTTTTTCTGTAAGTTTAAGATGAAGCCTCGACGTGATGAATCCACGACTGAGGACGACTACTTACATCTCATCTTCGTGATCTCACAAGCGATCCTGAAAATATGAGTCAATAGGATGGGAGTCCTCATGACGCCTTTGGCGTCACCCCTTCTCGGCAAGCTCGAAGCTACGGGCAGCTACACGTGTAGAAATCTACTTGCTTCGGTACTTACCCCCCTTCTCGGCTCCTGAAAGCACAGAAGCCTTGATGAACTCGCGATTGAGCATGCCGATGAAGTTGATGCTGATACGCTTGGGACAAACCGCCTCACATTCCCGATAGTTGGTACAAGCACCGAAGCCCTCATCCTGCATGGCCTGGACCATCTGAATTGCCCTACGCTTCCTTTCGGGTTGCCCCTGGGGCAACAGGGCAAAATGGGATACCTTGGCCGAGACGAACAACATGGCAGCGCCATTTGGGCAGGAGGCCACACAGGCTCCGCAACCTATACATTCTGCTGCATCCATGGCCAGGTCAGACTTTTCCTTGGGGATGAGGGTGTTGTTTGCATCCTCGGCAGAGCCCGTCCTTATGGACACGAAACCACCGTGCTGCATGAGCCGGTCCAGGGAGCTTCTATCCACTACCAGATCCTTGACCACAGGAAAGGCCTTGGAGCGCCATGGCTCGATGGTGATCTCGTCACCGTCTTTGAAATGCCTCATGTGCAGTTGGCAGGTAGTGGTGCCCTCCTCGGGACCATGGGGATAACCGTTTATGACAAGACCGCAGGCGCCGCAGATACCCTCTCTGCAATCATGTTCGAATGCCACTGGCTGTTCGCCCTTTTCAATAAGCTGTTGATTGAGCACATCCAGCATTTCGAGAAAGGACATGTGCGAATTGACGTCATCCAGATGGTAGGTGACGAATTCGCCTCTGTCCTCCCGATTCTTTTGCCGCCATATATTCAATTTGAGCTTCATTACTTGTAGCTCCTCTGGGTGAGTTTTACATTTTCAAACTGTAATGGCTCGACATTACGCACAGGCTCGGCCCCATCGCCGCCATATTCCCAAACAGCAACGTGTGTGAAATTTTCATCATCCCGCAAGGCCTCTCCCTCTTCTGTCTGAAACTCCTCCCTGAAGTGGCCGCCGCATGATTCCCTGCGCTCCAGCGCATCCCTGGCCAACAGGTCTGCGAGTTCGATGAAATCCGCCACCCGGCCGGCCTTTTCCAGCTCCTGGTTCAGATCCCTGTCAGTACCGGGCACGCGCAGATCGCTCCAGAACTCCTCTCGGATGGCGGCTATCTTTTCAATGGCGTCCTTGAGGCCCTGCTCTGTTCGCGACATGCCGCAATTATCCCAGAGGATTTCTCCAAGGCGACGATGGAAGGTGTCCACGGTCTGCTTACCCTTGATAGCCAGCAGACTGGAGATCCTTTCCGTGACCTGGTGTTCAGCGTCGGAAAACGCCGAATGACTCACATCCAAATCATCATATCCAATGTTTGCAAGGTAACGGCCCAGGGTATAGGGGATTATGAAATATCCATCCGCCAGACCCTGCATCAATGCGCTGGCGCCCAGACGATTGGCGCCGTGATCAGAAAAATTCGCCTCACCCAAAACAAACAGACCCTCGATGTTGCTCATCAGGTTGTAATCCACCCACAGACCTCCCATGGTGTAGTGGATGGCAGGGTAAATACGCATGGGCACCTTGTAGGGGTCCTCTCCCGTGATCCGCTCATACATCTCGAAAAGGTTGCCGTATCTCTCCCTGACCGCCTGCTCGCCCAAACGCTTGATGGCATCGGCAAAGTCCAGGTAGACGCCCAGGCCCGTGAGACCCACGCCGTGTTCTTCGTCACACATATTTTTAGCAGCGCGCGAAGCCACATCGCGCGGCACCAGGTTGCCAAAGCTGGGATAACGTCTCTCAAGATAATAGTCTCTGTCGGATTCGGGTATTTCGTTGGCAGGCCGCTTGTCGTTCTTTTTCTTCGGCACCCAGATTCGCCCATCGTTGCGCAGCGACTCGCTCATGAGGGTGAGTTTGGACTGGTAATCTCCCGTCTTGGGGATACAGGTGGGATGGATCTGCACAAAACCGGGGTTTGCAAAACCAGCTCCCCGTTTGTAGGCCCTCCAGATGGCCGTGGCGTTTGAGCCCTTGGCGTTGGTGGACAGATAGAAGACATTTCCATATCCACCGGTGGCCAATATGACCGCATCGGCCGAAAAGGACCGGACCTTGCCGGTCTCCAGGTTCCTGGTCACTATTCCCCTCGCCCTGCCGTCCACCAGCACCAGGTCAAGCATCTCTGTTCTTGGGTGCATCTTGACCTTGCCGGCAGCCACCTGCCTGATTAGAGCAGAGTATGCTCCCAGCAACAACTGCTGTCCTGTCTGTCCCCTTGCGTAAAAGGTTCTCGACACCTGTGCACCTCCAAAGGAACGATTTGCCAGCTTTCCACCATATTCCCTGGCAAAGGGAACCCCCTGTGCAACACACTGATCGATTATCAGGTTGCTGACCTCAGCCAATCGATAGACGTTCGCCTCCCGGGAACGAAAATCTCCACCCTTGACCGTGTCGTAAAACAGGCGCCAGATGCTGTCACCGTCGTTCTGGTAGTTTTTTGCTGCGTTGATGCCTCCTTGGGCCGCTATGGAGTGGGCCCTCCTGGCACTGTCCTGGTAACAGAAAGCCTCAACATCATATCCCAACTCAGCCAGGGTTGCAGCGGCTGAGCCACCGGCCAATCCCGTGCCCACCACTATGATCTTGCGTTTGCGTTTGTTGGCCGGGCTGACCAGGGCCACCTTGTCCCTGTAGTTTTCCCATTTTTTTTCTATGGGACCTTCGGGTATATTGGCATCGAGTTTCATCAAGGCCTCCTATTGGATCCAGCCGGCCAGCACGGCTACGGGCATGGAGACGTTGCCGACTATGATCAAGTAGGCAAAGAAAGTTGCAAAATTTGTCCGCCACTTGTTGTACTTGGGATGAGCGAAGCCAAGGGTCTGAAACCAGGACCAGAGCCCGTGTTTGAAATGAAGTCCAAGCAGGATGTTGGCGAGGATATATATGCCCGAAACCCACCAGATGGCAAAACCGGAAATGACGTTATGGTAGACATCTCCGTGGATGAAGTCCGAGTGGACCGAACCATAGGTAAAATGCAAGAGGTGGTAGATCAGGAAAGCCAATATGGCCGGCCCGGAGTAGATCATGGTCCGTGCCGACAAATCGGTCTCACGGGTTTTCTTCACACGGTACTTAATGGGCCTCGCTCCCAGGTTCTGAAAAAAGAGCTGTGTGATGGCCATGACGTGCAGCACCAGGGCAAGGAATAAAAAGGTCCTCACAGCCCAAAGCAGTTCTCCCAGGTTCTGCAAGAATGCGGCATAAGCATTCAATCTCTCGGCACCCACAAATATCTGCAGATTGCCAAACATGTGTCCAAGCACAAAAAGAAACAGGATCACGCCAGTGACGGCAACGACGAATTTCTTGCCAATGCTGGTCCTGTATGCGTCCAAAAGTCTGTTCATTTTATTTGCCTCGTTCACCGCAGTTTTGTTGTAGACTCCTGACAAGTGGGCACTGTAGCGCCATGGATTTTTTTTTCAACACGGAAAACCCAAAAAGTTGGTACCAAATGAGAAAGTCAAATCTGTGTATAAGCATCAGCCTATTGCTGGCCTTGTCCTCTTCCTGTGCAGATGGTTCCAAGGACGGCATAACTTTTCCTTTGCCGGGACCAGCGGCGGGCCAAGCAGGCAGGAACAGCTTTACCTTTGGCGCATCCACCGCAAGCGCACAGATCCCTGCTGCTTGAAGATTTCCCATCGTTCATTCAGGCCACCAGGACTTATCTGGCCGCACACGCGGCCATATTCGACGCCATCAAGGAAAACGACACCGTGGACGCAGACGGAGACGGAGTCGCAGCCGTAGTCGGACTGACCCTGTCGGTATCCGAATGGGTCCCGACCCGGGACAATAAACTGAGTCAACGACCCGATGACCTGGCTGCCAGAGATCGAATAGTATACGTACGCCACCACCTTCTCGTAGACTCCATCCTCGGTGGGACTTTCGATTCAGACTTGGACGGCGAAGCGGATGAACAGCACGACAACTGGGCAGGCAAGCTTGATTTTCTGGGAGTGCAGTATTACGCACGCATGGGAGTCACATCAAACCCGCAGCTCATACCCGTGTTGCACCTCACTCCCTGTGGCGCTGGAATCGACTTAGGCTCATGTGCGCCACCCCTTGACGATACCAAGATGGTCCCCAGCATGGGCTATGAATATTACGAACCAGGCATATACAATGTACTGGTGGATTTTTCGTCACGATGGAACCAACTGCCGCTATTGGTGACCGAATCAGGAATCGCAACGAACAATGGTCGACGCCGTGCTGAACACATCGTGCGGTCCCTGGAACAGATCTGGAAGGCTCGAGAGCTTGGGGTGGACGTGCGAGGATACTACCACTGGAGTCTGATGGATAACTTTGAATGGGCAGAAGGTTACGATCCTCACTTCGGCTTGTTTTCGGTAGACATGGATACCTACGAAAGAACTCCTACAGAAGGCGCCACCATCCTGTGCGAAATAGCACGGGAGAGACACCTGAGCGAAAAAAATATCAGGGAACTGGGAGGAACTGGCCCCATGAGCAAGGAATAACAGCCATTAACATGCTCTGCGCTTTTCCTGGTTACGTCAAAGCAGATTATTCTGGTATTTGTCAAAAAAACTCTTCAAGGAATAAAATGGAAAATTGTTTCCATTACGATTGACAAGCATCCCCAATTAAGTATTCATACTCGAAAATTAGTTTCCTTTTCAAAAACGTCTTTTGCAGTGAAGGTGGTGTCGAGGCAGATTCGCAAGAGTCACAATCAAGAGCCAGGAAAAGTGCTTTTGTATGGGATCAAATTTTAATCTGAAGTACGAAATTCTGATTAGCGAACAGGAACAACCCAAGGAGGAGAAAAAGATGAAGAGAAGAGAAGTTCCAAAAAGTTGGTTGGCAATACTATTGGCATTGTGCGCAAGTGCCTTGATGCTGTTGTCGGCAAGTGCGCTAGCCCAACCGGCTGAGGGGGAAGAGGCCAAAGACGGCGACAAGGCAACGACTGATTCTTCCACAGCCACCACACCGGCTAATAAGGAAGAAGGGGCCGCAAAAGAGGCTCCTGCAACTAAAGAGGCTCCTGCTGCCACAGAGGCCCCTGCAACCGAAAAGGCTCCTGCTGCCACAGAGGCCCCTGCAACCGAAGAATCTCCTGCTACCACACAGGCCCCTGCAACCGAAGAGTCTCCTGCTGCCACAGAAGCCCCTGCAACCCAAGAGGCTCCTGCAACCGAAGAGGCTCCTGCAACTGAAGAGGCAACCAAAGAGGACAAGCAGGTGGAGGAGATCGTGGTCACAGGTTCCCGAATCGGTAGATCGAACCTGGAAGACTTTGCCCACATCACAGTGCTGAACTCCGAAGACATTGCCCTTTCCGGCGTCAACACCATCGATGAGCTGCTCAACAAGATGCCGTCTGTGACCCTGCAGGGTCTAAGCAAGCAGAACAACAACGGTGGAAACGGACTCGTCATGGTCGACCTCAGAAACCTGGGCGTGGGACGAACCCTGGTGTTGGTCAACGGACGCAGGTTCATCAAGTCCGCCACAGGCGCAGGCGTCGACCTGAACAACATCCCGGTTCAGATGATCGAGCGTGTGGAAGTCTTGCTCGACGGTGCATCAGCAGTGTATGGCTCTGATGCCATCGGCGGTGTCATCAACATCATCCTGAAGGATGACTTCGAGGGCTTCCAGGTCGACCTCACCGGCGGGATCACCGACAAGGGTGATGGAGCCGAGTTGAACGTGTCTGCCACAGGCGGAGTGAGCGGGGAGAAGGGCAACTTCACTGCCAACATCTCCTATGGCCACCGTAACGAGATCTGGCAGAAAGACAGGGATTGGGCGAAAAACCCGGTAGTGTTCGAGGACTGGGCTGGTGACGGTCCTGACTCTGAGGTTTTCCGGCTCTACGGATCAGGAACAAACCCTGCCGGTCGTTACATTTACGCATCCAATCGCGACATAGATGAAGACGGAGTCGCCGGAGATCTGGACAACGACTGGGCAGACGTGGTCATGAGCGATGACGGACGAAGCTTCAGGGACTTCAACTCTGGCGGTTGCGTCAGCGAAAACGGTTCGTTTGCCAACTGCACCGATCCTTTCGGTGACAGGTACAACTATGGCAAAGACCAGTGGCTGGTAGGCCAGATGGAGCGATTCAACATCACTGCCCTGGGTCATTACGACTTTACCGAGAACATGAAGGTATACATGGAGACCATGTATACCAATCGTTGGAGCCGTAACCAGTTGGCACCACAGCCTATCGGCTTTGGCTCCAACACCTACCAGGACGGCCTCATGGTTCCCGCAGACGGTGCAGGCGTACCCGAGGCCCTGGCAAACGATGTCAACCCAGGTTTCCCAATGCTCATCGGTCTCAGACGAATGGCCGGCGTTGGAAACCGTATCTATGACAATGAGTCCAACACATTCCGCATGGTTACAGGAGTTGCCGGAGACATCACGGACAACCTCTCCTTCGATGTCTACTTCAATTACGGACACCACGAGAACATCACCACCATCTACAACTCGGTAAACCGCACCAAGCTGGAGGAAACACTCTACAACGACATGTGTTCAGACAAGTCATTCCTGGGCTGCGTCCCTGGTGACTACTTTGGTCTGGGCCTGCCGTCGAAGCTGGCTGACTACATCCGATACACGGATAACGCGGTAACCGGATGGGACATGTACGTGTTGGCAGGAAACATCAAGGGCGAGTTCTTCGATCTCCCTGGCGGCCCCTTCACCGCTGTGCTCGGTGCAGAGACCCGCAAGGAGTGGGGATTCAATCATCCTGACGCCATTACCGTGGCTGGCGATTCCGCTGGTAATGCACTGGATCCCACCGAGGGTTCCTACAATGCACAGGAAGTCTACATCGAGTTCAGCCTGCCCCTGCTCAAGGACATGATCGCAGTGGACACCCTGACCCTGGACCTGGCAGCCAGGTTCTCGCACTATAACACCTTTGGCAACGATCTTACCTACAGGGCCGGCTTGACATGGGCCCCCATCAAGGACGTCAGAGTACGTGGTGTTTTCTCCACTGCCTTCCGCGCACCCGACATCGGTGACCTCTACGGCGGAACCTCGGTATCCTACGAGGCCCTGGTAGACCCATGCGCCAACTGGGCAGCCAGCACAGATCCAAATGTGCGTGCCAACTGTGCAGCTCAGGGTGTGCCTGACGACTGGACGTCTTCAGGTTCACAGATAAGAACCAACGTGGGTGGAAACCCCGACCTGGACGCAGAGACCGCAGTAGTGGCCAATGGTGGTGTGGTCCTGGCCCCGACCTTCATGCCCAAGAACATGAGGGCTGCAGCAACATTCGATTACTACTGGATCAAAGTGGACAACGCTATCTCCGGCGCGCCCCCCCAGTGGATTCTCGACTCTTGCTACACCAGCGAAGGCATGAATCACCCCAATTGCAAATACATTGGAAAGAGAAACACATCCAACGAGATCACCTTCATCGACGCGACGCTGCAGAACATCTCGAAGCTCAACACATCCGGATTCGACTTCACTCTGAACTACGGCCTGGACTTCAACCTGTTCGGTCTCAAGAAGGGCTTGTTGAACTTCGATATCCGCTTCCACGGAAATTACCTCATCAACTACGATGAGGATGTCAAGGGCAGCGACGAGACGGTTGAGTACGCAGGGACCATGACATCGGGTTCCGGTGCATATGCAAACTTCCGCTTCAACCTGAACTTCGACTTCTCCGGCGAGGCGGGTTCTGGCACCTGGTCTTTCAGCAACAGGCTCAGGTTCATTCAGGGCACCAAGGTTTTCGGTGTGGAATGGGACGAGGACAACAGTCGATGGGATATGCCCACCCACCACATGCCTGACGTGATCTATTATGACCTTGTGGCCGCATACACCTTGGGTGATTTCACCTTCATCCTCGGATTGGACAATGTGCTGGACAAGGATCCTCCCTTCTTCCCGGAGGGCGGACAGAACGCCAACATCCTTACCTACGACTTTGTAGGCAGGTATTTCTACTCGAGAATAGGATACAAGTTCTAATAATGGCGTGACGAATATCTGAAAGCACGAGAGCGCGGATCAAACAATGACCCGCGCTCTTTTTTCTCTCTACATTTTTATTCTCTACTTTTATTCTCTACATTCGTGTTCCGGACGCACATTCACACAAAGGTCTTGCACAGGTGTTCAAAGTCCGGTTTTTTTCTACTAATACTCTTTGTATTGCCGGATTATTTCCCTGACCTGCCTGGAATCCGGACCCTGTGGTGCAAGTCGCAAATAGGTCTCGTACGCGGTGCGTGAAAGTTTCCACTTTCCCAAGGCGGCGTAAATAGCCCCCATGGCCCTGTGAGGATTTGGATAGCCGGGGTCCAGCCTGCATGCCTTCTGGTATTCCACCAGGGCATCTTCAAAATGTCCCAGATGAGCCTGCCTATTTCCCAGGCCATAGTGTTTTGCAGCCGAACCCTTTGCCTTGTATGAGGATGGACCTGGAGCCTTTACAACTTGCACATCAAGCCCCTTGAGTGGAAAAGCGACCTGCTCCACATCCTCGTCTGTGCTACTCAGCAACCAAAACAGCCCAATGATGACCAGGGCCGCAAGTCCGAGCACGGCAGCCAAAATGGGCGGATTCCAGATTTTTTCGAATATGGCCTGCAAATCCGAGGTTCCTGCGAGAATCTTTTGTGGCGTCGTTGATGCTGGAGGTCTTTTGACAAGCTCGATCTCTCCCAATGCCGCACGCGATGAAGTACCAGGTGTGCTCTGAACAGAGGGTTCGTCTATCTCCTGGGCTACCTCGGCACCGATCTCCAGAATGTCCGCATCCGAGACTTCCACCGAGTCTGCTCCATCCACGGCCGCTTTTGCCTTGAGATCATCGAGACTGTCACCATCCTTGAGGGTCCTGGTAAAAGCCGGAAGTTCGTCCTCGTCAGATTCTTCCTTGTCCTCACCCTCATCATAATCGGCAGGTGGAGGTTCGGACTTGATGAATTCAGGCATCTGGTCCGAAGAAAAACCGCTCTCTGCCCAAGCTGCTGCTGCACTTGCCCAGTCTTCGCTGGATGCAAGACCAGCAAAGGAGACCTCCGAGTCTTCAGCCTGCTTGTCCAACAGCAACAAGGAGTCCTGGTCCAGCGTCTGTGGAGCCTCTTGACCTGCCCAAGGATCGGCACTTTCTGCCATTGGCTTTGCAGCTAAACCTCCAAGGTCTGCATCTTCCGGCCAAAAGTCCTCGTCGGCTTGAGTTTCTTCTGCTTCCTCGTCCTCTTCAGATTCCTCGCCCTCTTCCGCCTCCTCGCCCTCTTCCGCGCCCTCGTCCTCTTCAGATTCAAAATCAGCCTCTTGCTCATCCCCAAACAAGGCCAAATCAGGGGTCAAGTCAGCAGATTCCGAGTCCTGATCATCTGTGTCCAAAACTCCCACGACCACATCTTCTTCTCTGAACTCCGATTCCTGAGCCATGGACGAGCTGAGC
>JALVPF010000396.1 GCA_027031935.1 Myxococcales bacterium
TCCAGTGGAGAGCTTCAAGGCTGAACCATCCATGAGTTCCAAAATTACCTGTACCGTACCTTTGCCCAAGGTCTTCGTTCCTACAATCCTCGCCCTCTTGTAATCCCTGAGCGCCATGGTAACAATTTCGCTGACAGACGCAGATCTGTGATCTACCATCAGAACAAGAGGCAATTTCATATATGCGCCAGGACCAGGATTTGTCTCCTGCTCGACCCTCGTGTGTTTTTTGCTTACAATCCTGACTACCGGGCCTTTGGGCAGAAATAGGCCAGCAACTTCAGTACCTTCAGTGACCAGCCCGCCTGGATTTGCCCGAAGGTCCAGGATTATTCCCTTGAGCTTGCCTTCGAAATGTTGCTCTAGCTTTTTCATCACCGCCTTGAGCCTTCGGCCTGTACCCTGCCTGAAGTTGAAAATGCGCACATGGGCCAGTCCACCTTTCATTGGAGTCACGGAAAGGTTGCGTTTCGGCTCCTTTGCCAAGGTAAGCACATAGGATTTACCCTCTAGAACGACTTTTATCTTCTTGCCCACGGCACCACGCATCAAGGCCAGAGCCTCTAACTCGTTGAGTTTGTCAGCCGGATGGCCATCTATGAAATCCACCACCATCCCGGGTTTTATACCTGCCTTGAAGGCCGAGGTCTGCTCAAGCACGTCTAAAACCCTGAGTCCGTCTTTCCAGGGTTCCACAAGCATGCCGGTACTTCCCACCTCTTTTGTTCCGTCATCCAGGAGCTCCAGGTAGAGTTTGGACTCAAGAAACACGCTCCACTTGTCTCCGCAGTGAGCCACCATCTGCCTGACAATGGCGTGTTCCAGCTGTCTCTTGCTCTTTGCCTCTCCATACTTGAGAGCGAAGGACGCAGCCTTGCTGATGGCTTTTTCCAACTCCGGAATATCGCGCAAGGATCCACGGCTAATACTGATTCTTTTCTTGCCAGCCCTCAGCAGGAACAACTCGGGTGACCCCTTGAGGACCACCTCGCATCCTGGAGCTTTTTGAGTCAGACCCTCCAGAGCACCCAGCAACAGGGATGAGGTGTTGGCACGCTCAACAAAGGCGACCTGAAAATGGCGTAGCACCTCATGGATGGTCTCAAAGCCTTTTGCAGATGCCGAATGCACGCACAGGGCCATGGTGGCTACAATTACCCAAACACGCATTGTGCTCGTTTTCAAAACTTCTCCCTTCAGCGAAAGGCAGCCAGAAAAGCACCGACCCTAGTATTGACGAATGACAAAGCCATGAAATTCTTCACTGGCATCTTTCCACTGGGCAAGCACCTCATCCACCGAAGCACTTGGAGGTCCCTGCTCGCACCAGGACAGGAGGGACTCCAGTTTTTGCCTTGGGCCCTGTGCCTCGAGTTCGACAGAACCCCCTGGCAGGTTCCTGACCCAACCTTCAAGCCCAAGCTTGGTCGCCTGACGCTGGGTGTAATAACGAAAAGCAACTCCCTGTACGATACCGGTTATCGTGGCATGAACTCGCATTATTTTTTTCTGATCCATGACCATCTCCGGGATGTATTTGGCATCACAGCAGATCGCTTGCCAACTCTGCCAATTCGCTTCGCTCTCCCTTTCTCAGGGTAACAGTACCAGTAATATTCTTGTCCTTGAACCTGTTGACTACATATGCCAGTCCGTTGCTGGTGGCGTCCACATAGGGATTGTCTATCTGGTACAAATCGCCGGTGAGAACGATCTTCGTCTGGTCCCCTGCCCTCGTTATAATCGTCTTGACTTCGTGAGGGGTGAGGTTCTGTGCTTCATCGATGATGATGTATTGGTTGGGTATGGACCGCCCCCTTATGTATGTCAAAGGTTCGATCTCGATCAAGCCCATGTCCATCAGTTCCCTGTAACTCCTGCCCTGACTCTTGTCCCTCCGCGTAAGATTCATCAGCAGCTCGACGTTATCGAAGATGGGCTGCATCCACGGATTCAGTTTGTCTTCCACATCGCCGGGTAAAAAGCCAATATCCCTGCCGAGAGGGAAAATCGGCCTTGAGACCAAAAGCCTCTGAAACACCCCCTCTTCGGATGTCTTGTGCAGACCTGCGGCCAGGGCCATCAATGTCTTTCCGGTTCCGGCCTTGCCTGCCAGTGTTACCATCTTGACCCTGTCGTCCAACAACAAGTCCAAAGCAAAGGTCTGTTCCCTATTGCGCGGCTGGATTCCCCAAACGCCCCCGCGAGCCTTGAGAAGCTGGTTGATCATTCGATTGTCTGGGTCCACTCTCCCCAGGGCTCCATGGTTGGCCGAGGCTTCATCCTTCAGGTGAACAAACTGGTTTGCTACGGGTTCAAATCCAGGGATCATGTCCACCTCGAGATGCCCCTGGCGATAGAAGGTATCGACCAATTCACCACTCATCGTAAGCTCGCAAAAACCTGAATAGATCTCGTCCACGGTGACCCGCTCGGTCTCATAGTCCATGGCCGTTATTCCCAGGGAGTCCGCCTTGATGCGAAGATTGGTGTCCTTGGTAATGAATATGGTTGGCTTGTCGGGCTCTTTCTCGTTCAGGTCGAATGCCACGGCCAATATCTTGTGGTCCATCTTCTGACCTATGCCTATCTCTGCCGGAAGTTTCCTGTTTGTAAAAACTACGCGCAAAGTGCCGCCTGTGGGCATCTCCACTCCTTCGTTCAACCTCCCGGCATCCCTGAAACGATCTATCATTCTTCCTACGAGCCTTGCATTCCTGCCCAGTTCCGAGAGTTCCTTCTTGAATCGATCTATCTCCTCGATGACATAAATGGGAATGACCACATCATTTGGTCCAAAATTGAGGACCGCGTTTGGGTCATGCAACAAAACATTTGTGTCCAACACGAAATTTTTAACCATTTTACTCTCCTTGAGCCTCTTGTTTGGCTATGTCGGAGTAATGCACGGTTCTGTTTCTACCGTTGCGTTTTGCATGGTACAAGGCCTGGTCCGAACGATCGATGAGTTCCTGCCTGTGCCTAGCAAATTCAGGCATGGTGCAGACACCAAGTGAAAGGGTAACGCCGAATTCTTTCCCATCGATGGAGAATGACTGTTGCATGATTTTCTCTCTGAACCTCTCAGCCAACAGTACAGCACCTTTGGCGTCGGTTTCCGGAAGTATTACTGAAAATTCTTCACCGCCATACCTGCAGACCTTGTCAGACTCCCTCGCCAATTCCGAAAGCACCCTGGCCACCCGTCTCAGGACCTCATCACCCATAGGGTGACCATAAGTATCATTGACCTTTTTGAAAAAGTCTATGTCGGAGAGAATCATGGAGAGATTTCTGTCGTATCTCAAAGAAGCCTTTACCTCTTCGTCAAGCATCTCCTTGAATCTCCTGTGGTTATGAAGACCAGTGAGGCCATCCGTGGTGGCCATGCGTTCCAGCTTTTCAAATCTCTGGGCATTCTGTATGGCTATGGTGCCGAAGTTGCTAAGAATCTCGAGGATGTCGATCATGCCTGAAAGCTGCTCTGGATCCTCCGGGAAAAGGTGCTTTTCCTTGCTCCCGATCACCAGGGTGCCAATCGCCTGTTCCTGTCCCGGCCTGGACTGTCCATCGAGGGTCACAGCAGCCTTGAGGGGAATGCACTTCAGCGACTGCATGCCGTCGAGACGAATACTCGAACCGAAAACCTGCCTTTGTTCACGACTCCTGCGATGAAAATCCGTAGCAGGAAGGATTGTACAAGTGTCTATGCTCTGGCAACACAGACTGTCAGAAGCAACCTCCTTGTGAATGTTTTCCTCTCTCCACTTTTCATACGCAGCCTCCCCCTTGACGCCCGCGATCCAGGTGTGCCCGGCATCACGCAAGGCGATTGCTGCAAATTGTGCCTGAGGCAACAT
>JALVPF010000397.1 GCA_027031935.1 Myxococcales bacterium
GGGTATGGGAAATGCGGAGATAATTTGAAGCTGATTCTTTCAATCCTGACCGAGATCGGAAACTTCGTGTCATTGTCAGCAGAGGCCATCGTCGGCTGCTTTCTCCCTCCTTTCAGGTTCTGGCTCCTGCTTCAGCAGATGGAATTCATAGGTACCGGTTCGCTGCCCATCATCGTCCTCACAAGTGCATTTACCGGTGCTGTTTTTGCCCTGCAAAGCGTTTATGCATTTAGCATGTTCGGCATGGAGAGCCTTGTGGGCTCCACTGTCATGCTGGCCATGAGCCGCGAAATTGCGCCGGTTTTCACTGCTCTCATGATCACTGGCCGGGCCTGTTCCGCCATGGCCACAGAGATTGGGACCATGAGGGTTACAGAGCAGATTGACGCTCTGAAGTCCATGGCTGTAAATCCTGTAAGATACCTTTTCGTACCCAGGTTGCTGGCTTCCATAGTGGTCTTTCCCGCTCTGACCATGGTGTTCGACATCGTTTCGGTGGCTGGTTCCTATCTGGTGGGTGTGAAGATGTGGGGGATCGATCCTGGTATTTTTGTCCAGAAGATCCAATTGTATGTGCATGTACACGACATAGTCTCCGGCCTGATAAAGGCATCGATTTTTGGAGCATTTGTAAGCCTTGTGGCATGTACGAACGGTTACAAGGCAGAAGGCGGTGCCAGGGGGGTTGGTATTGCGACCACAAGAGCCGTGGTCATAGGCTCTGTGAGCATCATGGTCTTGGACTATTTTCTTACGGTTCTCATGTTTGAACTCTAGATCTTTTTCTCCTCGTTTTCTTCTGATTCCCCCTTGAAATCTTCTTGTGACTTGGTGGCAGAGTCCCGTCCATCTGATTGAGATAGTTGCTGGTCCGCCTCGATTTTGCGAATGGATGAAGCACGGCTTGCAAAAATATAGTAGAGGACGCAAAAGACGAGAAGAATGGGAACCGCTACGATTTGTATGATTGTCTCCATGTTGAGCAAACCTCTATGTTAGTTTTTAACCCGAAACGGCCCTTTTCCGCAATCTCTGCGTCAAACTTCACATTTTCTTGTGCGGCGTACAATAGTACGCCTCAGCGCAAATGTTTGTTTTCCTTGACCTTGCGAAAAATTTCTCGTTTCGGCATTGAAAACGCCAGCAGTCCCATCCTGAGTTTTGGGATGGGCACTATGTTAGAAATACCCGGTGCATTCGCTTCTTGCCTGTCATGAGTTTTCTCTGTTATGAGTGGACAGGTAAACTCGCAAGCCGCTTTTGCGGATGCAGACCGTATCCTTATTGTCAGTGGTGGAGTATCCCGTGTCAAGGTCAATCCCGAAAGATAGCAAGTCAAAAGACCCGATAGAGTTGGATGCGGTGGTTTTGGCTGGCACCGAGGGCTCCGCTGAATTCGAGTTGGAATCGGGGAAGGTGCATAAGCCTTTTCTAGAGTTTGAAGGGCAGTCCCTGGTCCTGCGGGTGGTCAAGTCGGTGATGAAAACCCCGGGTCTTGCGAAGGTATATGTGGTGGGTGACAGTGTGGAGCTGAAACAGGCCCTCGCCCCGCTGCTTGGTGCTGAGCATTCGGGCAGGTTGAAGATCGTGCGTCAGACAGGAAACCTCGTGCAAAATTGTCTGGGGACGTTTTTCGATCACATCCTGGTAGACCGCGGTTTTCCCGAAGCGAGGGGGATATGGCCAGATGCTGTCGCTGTAAGACACTTCGTAGAGAATAATCCGGAAATAAAACAGACGGGCGTACTTGTTGTTACTTCGGATCTTCCCTTTTTGGCCAGTGAAGATTTGAAGTCTTTTCTTGCAGAAATTCCGCAGGATGCATCCCTTTGTGCCGGTCTTTGCGACCATGGTGAACTGGAAAAGATGCAAGAGGCTCTTGGAAATGAAACGGTTTTGGACAGGTGGAAACTCGGGGCTATTCCCATACGAGCCAGGCAGGTCAGGTGGAATAACCTCTGGTTTGCAAAACCACTCATGGCTCATCCAGGTTTGTACAACCTCTTGCAGGATGTCTACTCTCACCGATATCTTCTCAACAGTGACGGCAGGGTGAGGTGGAGCAATTGGTGGTCCATCATTCGTGCAGTGGCTCATTATGGTTTCAGGGTTCGCGGGGTGGCAAGGTTTGGAAGGGGATTTTTAAACCTTGCCGGCCTGATGTTGGCCAGCGGACTGGCACGATGGGCGGGCAGAGCAGGAAAATACCTGGCGTGGCCTTTCAGGACAGTTCTGGGACAAGGTGACCTGGAGTTTGTGGCTTCTTTGGTTCTCGGTGTGAAAACCAGCTTGCTCATCGGGACACATGTGGCTCCTGCCGTGGATATAGATGTGCCGGAGAGTTATCTCGCACTGTCTGCCCATGGGGAGGAAAATTACAGGAGAGTGTTGCGTTATCTCGGAAGAAATCCTCTACGGAATACAGGTGAATCAAAACCACCAATGGATAAACCTGAACTGAAAATCATCTCCGGCGGCAAGAGTTGATCCACAAGCCCAGCAAGCCCAGGAAAAACACGAAGAGGCTTGAATCTACATCGCCATCAGTGGACGAACAGTTGCACCCTGTCTTGTCATTTTCGGCCGATACCCTGGAAAGCACATTGAAGGCGCCTTTGGCCGTAGTGGTGATTCCGGCTGTTGTTGAAACCGTAAGATCCCTGTGACCCACAGGTGCCGTCGGTGATACGTCAACCGTGGCGATTATCTGATCCGGTTTTTCCGCGTCGAAAGATACCCCTGATACGGTCACTCCTTGTCCTGCGATTTCTATGGAGGTATCTGATGCGAAGGGGATATCAGTGCCCGAGATGGTGACGGAAATGCCGGTCAGACCCTGGTATACCGAACCCGGGATCACGGAATCAATGGAGGGGTTGTCTATGTCGATAATCTGCTCACCAAAGGCTACCTCTGTACCGGTCACGGCTTTTACGTTCCTTGGATCACCATGGGCTGTGTCTGAAATGGTGATACTTGCTGTCAGATGGTCGGCGTCTGTCACGGTTACGCTTTGCGTCTCTATCCCATCCGGAGGATCGAACACTAGCCGGGTCTCGCCCTGGGCAAATTGACCATCCGTTGCGCTGAATGTCACATCAACGGTTTGCGCTGCCTCTATGTGGGATGGCTGGGCGCTATCGATGGTTCCTGGCTCTGTGATTGTAAATCCATCTGCAAGGGTCACCTTTTCGTGAGGGATGATGCAAATGCCCCCGCTGCATCCGACTTCGACAGATATATCCCGCTGGTCTTCCGTGGCAGAGTCTCCAATGACCAAAGTCGCGGTCATATGTGTCGAATCTGCCGCATTGCCTGCCGTGGCCATGGCTGAATCTCCGGACACGTCGACCATTACGTCCGGGTCATCAAAATGTGTGTTTTGGCCCACCAGTGAAATCTCCAGTCCGGGATGTCCCCTGTCTCCATGGTCCGGAGTTACTGACAGCAGCAAGGTGTTGGGCCCCTGCAGCACTGAAAATGAGTCTGAATACGAATACCTTTGACCGGAGACGGTTATGACCAGGGTATGAGGACCGACTGGTGCATCCTCGAGGATCTGTACATTGTTCAGCACCAGGGTGTCGTCCGCAGGCGAGGAAAAGGACTGGATCTGTATGCCTTTTCCCATGTCCACCTCAGAGGTGTTGGAATAACCGCCATTACCCCCGCTTATGGTCACAGTCTGGATATTCTGGCCTTGAGTCCCCGATGAGGGTGTCAATTCAATGGCCTGTTGTTCGACTTGGAAGAGATCTGTTCCCTTGGCTACCTCTGCGTCAGTTGTGACCGTGACGCTTCTTTGACCCGGCGCAGCGTCAGGTGAGATGGTGATGTTGGCATACAGGGATGTCTCGCTGTTTGGGGTGATGGTGTTGACCTGAATACCACCCCCGTCAAATTCTACAGTGGAACCAGCATCGAAATGTGTCTGTTCGCCGGTTATATTCACATCGAGGGTCGAACCCTGATTGCCGGAATCGGGTGAGATGGATACAATGCTGGCAGAAGAACAATTGGAACAGGTGACTTCGAATACCCCGTTTCCAACACAATCCATGCCATTGGTGGTTACGGTTACTGTCTGCGGTCCCAAGGCTGCATCCTGGGGAATATGGATTTTGGTAGTAAACAGGTTGTAGTCTTGCGCTGAGATCTCATCATGGGTGATGGTTGTTGCTGGATCGAAAGAAAGCTCGACTGAGTAGACATTGACGTTGCAATCCACACCTGTTGTAACGGTAATGTCCACATCACTTCCTGCCTCTGCCGATGATGGATCTATGCTTTCAACAGTCATTTGTGCTTGTGCGGTTCCACAAAGCAGCACCAGGGGGATGATCATTGACCAATAGTATCTTGCATGTTTTCTCATTTGTTCCTCCATATCTTGTCCCAGGTTGACCTCCCTGCTTGCCTGGATCTGATGATATAAGTAGACTAGCATAACGTGAAAGATTAGACCAAATCATGGAATCAATGGCATTATAGAGCTAATTGTTCACCACTGGCAAAGGATAAAGTGATGATAGTTGTGAAGCCCGGCTTGCCAGAAAATCAGGAGCTTGTTGAAGAGATTTCATCGCAGGCTTTTTCAAAGTACGGTGATTATGGAACCCTCATCCCCAAGTTTTTTGCCACCAAGGGAGTTCATTCCTTTATTGCATGGGATGGTGATCAGGCGGTGGGTTTTGCATTGATGGGCTTTTTGCCGTGGACCGGTGCTGATACTTCAGATGACTGGTGGATTGCCGATCTATTGGCCATAGCCGTGGATGTGGATTATCGGCGAAGAAGAGTTGGCACGGAACTGATGAAAAAAGTTATGCAACTGGTGCAGGAGATGTCAGGGTGGAGGGAAATAAAGGAAATACAGTTGACCTCTGCTTCGGATAACGAACCTGCGTTGAAGTTTTTCAAAGGTTTTGGCTTTGAGGTCAAGGACAGGTTCCATGGAAAGTATTCCAGCGGACAGGACGCCTGGCGTCTTGTGCATCAAGCACCCTTCATCGTAGATGGCTGAATGTATTCAGATAAGCTTCAAGCCAACAATTTCACGTAGCTTCTGTACAGCCATGCGTCCATGGTACGTCTCGGTGGAAGGTCTTGTGGCGCTCGTGAGGGAAAGCTTGGCGTCTTTTTCCATTCCACATCTATGGGCCAGCTCTCCCATGTGAAAAAACGCCCTCTGTCGGTCAAGGCTGTGGACCAGCAGCCCGGTGGATAGTCGAAGTCGCTCCAAGGCGGTATCGAGTTCATCGAGATGAGCCAACATGACCCCGCTGCTGTAAAGGGCATGCCCATGCATGTCGTTAGATGTTTTTCTGGCCATGGAAATGGCCCTGTCACTGTATTCTCTTGCTCTGTCTTTGTCTCCCGTCATGGCCAGTGCCTGGCCAAAGGCGGATCGGGCATGGATGTAGGGAATAGGGCTGGGCAATTCATTCAACAGGACCCGTTCGAGTTTTTTCATGGCCTCTCGAGGATTGCCCATGGCAAGTAAAGCCTCTGCCTCCATCTGCAAAAGCTGAGCTTTGTCCATTTGCATCATGGGGCCTGAGATCTTGTCAATCCCTTCGTCCATTAGTGTTCTGGTCTTCTCGCAAAGTTCGAGGCTGGAGTCGAACTCTCCTACTGCCAACTGCAATTTTGCCATGGTCATCGATGGCATGGGGTGCCTTGGGGCCAAATCCAGAAGATCTTTTAGTTGCTGGTATACGGTGGCGATTTGGCCCTGGTACATCTCAATTTCAAGGATCGTAAGCGTTGCTGTCAGAATTTCCTCTGAGTGTTGGGTCGCCCGGGCAAGAGTGCCTGCTTCCCGGGCCAGCCGCTTGGCTGAGTCGTAATCACCTGTAGCTAACAGGAACCGTGCCTGGTGATGATACACCGATGGTGCATGGGGTGTTTCCCTTGATAACTGCAAGAGCCTATAGCCTATTTCCAGAGCCTGGTCAGTGCGGCCAAGAAGAAACTTCTGGATTGCCCTGTCCAATTCTTCTATCAGGTCGACCATCGTGGTAGAGCTTTCTACCCGCGTCCTGGGGAGTTGACCATGCGGCGCAAAAGATCCGCTTTCAGTCGCTTTTTGAGTTTTTTCAGTGCCTGTTGCTGTATCTGTCGGGTTCTTTCTCTGGTGATGTTGTATTTTTCCCCAACTTCCTGAAGGGTGAGGCCATCCTGAAATCTGAGAGATATGATGTCCTGCTCCCTGTCGGTCAGAGCGCTCATGGCATTCTGAACAACCGCTTGCTGTACCCTGAGATCCGCTTCTTCGTCAGGTACCGCATCCGGGTCCGGGAGAAAGTCCATGAATGTTGCCGTGTTGTCTCCGTCACCCACATGGGCGTCGGTGGATACAGGCCGTTTTCCGGTCGTCAATATCTCAGCTACCCTCGCGGGAGGTTTTCCTATGTATTCAGCCAACTCTTCGACGGATGGCTCCTTGCCTGTTTTCATGACGATACGTCTCGTGATGCGGTTGAGTTTGTGAAGTGATTCTTGCACATGGGGTGGAATTCTCACCGCCGCTCCCTGTTCTGCAACCAACCTGCCAATGCTTTGCCGAACCCACCACGCTGCATAAGTGCCGAATCTGAAACCCCTGTCCGGATCAAAGCGATCAGCTGCTCGCATCAGGCCCAGGTTGCCTTCCTGTACCAAGTCGAGGAAATCCATGGAGTGGTGCGGGTAGCGCCTGGCTATGCTCATCACAAGTCTTTGGTTCGATTCCACCAGCTTGTGACGAGCCTTGTCCGCTTCCCTGTCTGCGAGTATGATCTCTGCAGCTATGTCAAGTAACTCCTTTGTGGACAGGTCAGTGTGAATCGAAGCTGATTTTATCGTACGACGGTATTTCTTTACTCTGTTTTTTCCCAATTCCACTTCGCTGCGGCTCAGTCCCCTGCTTCGCAGCTTTTTACGCACCATCGCGTCCGTGTCTTCAATGCTGAGTTGATGTTCTGATTTCGGGTCAAATCCCAACTCCCTGTTCATCTCGTCAAGGTTTGCCAGGGCATCATGGACCCTTTTGGCTTCAGCACGAATGGGTGTGATAAGCTGCGCCAGGAATTTTTCGTGAAAATCCAGTTTGCCAAGCAGTCGGGTGATGGAGCCCCTCTTGGCCGCGATTCGTTTCGCGCGATTTGGAATGTCCTTTCGTCTTGCCTGGGGCGCACAAAGCCTGGTCAGTTCCATCTGAAGTCTTTTGAGGGAGCCGGCAACCTCTGCCAGTGTCTTCCTGGCCTGCTCCTCTTCTTCGTCCACCTTGGTGCCTTCAAAGTCGGACAGAATGTTCCAAAGCTTTTCTTCCCCCCGGTTGACCCTGGAGGCGGCGCGGACGACTGCGGTTACGGTCTTGGGACACCTGAACGCAGCACGCAATCTTCTCTTGTGTCCATGTCGAATTTGCCTTGCCAGTTTGACTTCTTGCTCCCTTGACAACAACCCATGGTCGCCTGATGACCTTGGGCGAGTAAGGGGTGAAGAATCACGTCCATGGCTTACCTTGATTCCAAGTTTTGTTAGTTTATCTATGAGGGCATACGTATCTTCAACGGAGACTTCTATGGGGAAAAAGCTTGCAAGTTCCTTGTAGCCAATAAGGCCTTTTGATCCAGCCTTTGTGCGAACCTGTCGGATCACTTTATCGATATCTATGTCAGGGCTTTGTGTCATGACTCTTTTTCCAGGAATTCGAAATTGTTTGCGCCGCAGCATGGACAAGATGGTTCTGGTCCGGATAAAGAGACAGCATTGAATGTGTTTTCCCAGAGATCCACTGTGTAAAGTCTTGCTTCGATCGCCCGGGAGTTTCCAGAGATAACCTTCAGCGCTTGGGCTGCCTGAACAGATGCTATGATATGGGCTATGGGCGCAATTATTCCTACCGTATCTGCTGTGGGAGCATGTTCAGGGGGTGGAGGAGAAGGAAAGACACACCTGAGACAGGGTGTTCGACCAGGCAGTATAGGCATGGACACCCCGTAGCTGGCCGCAACTCCTCCGTAAATCCAGGGGATGTCGTGGCTTACGCAGTAGTCGTTTATCAGATACCGGGTGGGAAAATTGTCCGTTCCGTCCAGGACCACGTCAGGGCTGCCGATGATCTTACCTATATTGGATGATGAGAGCCTCTCTACAACTGTCTTTATCATCACGTCGGAATTGATCTGCTTGAGGCGTTCTGCGGCGGCATTTGCCTTGTGAGCCGAAGTCCTCGCGTTGCTTTCATCGAAAAGGGTCTGTCGTTGCAAGTTCGAAAGTTCCACACGGTCAGGATCGACTATGGTGAGTTTACCGACACCGGCACGAACCATGGTGTTGGCCATAGTGCTTCCGAGGGCTCCACATCCGATAAGCATGACGTGAGAGGTGCGAATTTTGTCCTGGCCGGGTTTGCCGAGGGGCGCAAACAGGATCTGCCTGCTGTAACGTTCGTCCATGTTCAACCCGCCTCCTGGTCGTAGGTCTTTGTATTTTTTTGTTTCTGCTCGATCCGTTCTTCGAGAATCCTGGCTGCTTTCTGAATTCTCTCTTCAGTGTCCGCAGATCGCAACTGCTTTAATCTTTCGCTCGCACCATGATAATCCTTGCACTTGATGAGACTTTCGACTTCGAACAGAAGCAGGTGGGGATTATTGGATTGATTACACTCATCACGAAAATCCTTGGATACGGATGCAGCCTCTCGTGGAGAGAATTCTTCGAGTATAGGCCACACTCCCATGAAAAAATCCTGTGGATCGTCCGGTACCAGCCTGGCTGCTCTCAATAATTCCTGATGACGTGCATTGTCTTCTCCGAGCATCTCAAAGCACTTGGCTCTAAGGGCCAGCAACCTTGGTGTGGGGCCTGCCAGGTCCTCTGCCTCGTTCAACGCTGCCAGTGCAGCCTGCGGCCTTTTTTTCTGTATGTGGCACTTGGCTATTCTGCCCCAGATATAGTCAGTGGGGGCTATGTTACAGGCCAGCTTGAAATACTCCAGCGCCTCGTCAGGTTTTTTCCTGGCAAGAAGAGTATTTCCCACAACCACGAGTGCCCGGTGGTCATCGCTGTTGTGCGCAAGCAGTTGACCTGCGATGCTCAGCGCTTCGCGGTATTTGCCCCAGCGGTAGTACAAATCGGCCAAAGATGCCTTCAGCCGCGGGTCATTTTCCGCTTTAAGTAGGGCCTGGGTGAGGACCTGATAAGCGGATTCGTAATGCCCTTTTGCCTTTAGTTCCCTTGCCCGCGTCAGCGGATCATCGAAGATGGATTGCTGGTCGTTCATCAGTGGATTTTCCCGGTCTCCAGGCTAACACCTTGCCGTCCTTGCACACAACACCAAAAGTCTGCTCCGTGGTGCTGGAGGATTTGAGGCAAACGTCCTGCCTGTCCGTCTCCTGACCTGTGTCCAGGCGCAAATGAAGCAGCGTGCCTTCCAGCGCCACCAACAGCTCGTCGCCATCAAACCTTGGAGGTATTCTTATTGCTCCTTCCACACGCACTGCCCAGAGTAATCTTGGAGAGTTCGTTTGGAACAGGCGAATGGCGGACGATGAAGGTCTTGCCGAGACCATCGATACCAAAGACCCTCTTCTCACTGCAGGGCTTACCCAGTTTCCCAGACCATGAAAAAGCCAGCGCATGATACCGGTGCTAAGATCCACTACGGCAAGCACTATGTCGTCTTCGAAATCCGGACCCGGGCCGGTATAATATACTTCATCACCGGAAAAGCTGAGATAGGCGGGCGGTGGGCCTGGTCTATACAAATGCCATATGAACAAGCCCTGCTGGGTTTTTCTTGCGATAGTCTTTCTGTCAAGGGTCAGAATATGTCCCTGGCTGAGTCCTTCTACCACCAGGCCAGGTTGCTTGACTGATGCTTCTCTGTAGAATGCATGCAGATCGGAGAGGGCTTGAGGTATCGAGTTTCGGGCAGCTTGGGCCTCGTGCGTGAATTGACCGGTAAGGCCTTGTGCCTCTAACCTGCTGTCAAAGAGATAGACAAACATCAGGGTGCCGAATACGCATACTATCGACAAACTGGTCAATACTCGCCCGGTCCACTTCAGCCATACTGCCAGCTTGCCTAGTTCACTCAGCATCCATGTCAAGGCCAGGACCACCAGGCCTGCAGGAATGAGCAATACGGCAGTCCGGTGAATGGGGTCGGACAGCGACTGCATCGTCAGGTATTGACCGAAGCCCAAAAGCACTAAAACAATCTGAGCTGCTGTGCCGATACCTGCTGCACAGACGAACACTGCAAGCCAAATCAACAATCGAACCCTTTTTGATTTTTGCAGTGCTTCGGCTTTTACTTCGGTTCCCATGATTCTGGTTTTCGGCCCTCGAGATCCCACTCATCACAGGACATCGAACTTGAAGAAGGTCATGGTGAAAGTGCCTCTGCCTTCGGTCAAAGAGCGCAGATCGGTGGAGTAACCGAACATCTTGGGTAAGGCGACAGTAGAACGTATGTGGGTCCTGTCTCCATGTTTTTTCAGTTCTTCTATCTTGCCGTTTCTTGAGTTGAGGTCGCCTATGACGTTGCCGGTAAACTCGTCCGGCACTACCACTTCCAGGGACATTATGGGCAGCATCACTTTTGTCCCGGCCTGTTGGCATATCTTTCTAAAAGCCGTTGCCGCCGCAATGTGAAGGGCAACTTCGTTGGTGTCAGCGTCTCTGGTCTCCAGTGCCAATAGATGGATGTTTATATCCTCCATGGGGTACCCGGTCTCAGGACCCGAACCAGCCGCTTCCCGTACACCTACTTCCACCGCTTCTATCCATTCAGGGGAGGCCATGTCATCTTCCGGGATTTCGTTTACAAATTTGATTCCAGCGCCCCTGTGAGTGGGTTCGGCCATGAGGCTCACACCGGCAAACATGTTCTTGGCGCCTGTTCCTTCTTCGAACTTGCGTTCGAACCTTTCAGACGCTTCGGCCTTTCCAGCCAGAGTCTCCCTGTATACCACCTGGGGTTTTCCAATAGTGACGGGAACGTGAAATTCTCTGCGCAGCCGGTCCACAAGGATCTCCAGGTGCAATTCACCCATGCCTGACAGCAAGGTCTGGCCTGTCTCCTTGTCTTCTGTGACGGTGAAGGTGGGGTCTTCTTCCACCATTTTTTCAAGTACATCCTTGAGCTTGTCTTCGTCCTTGGATGTCTTGGGCTCTACGGCCATGGAAATGACCGGGGTTGTGAATTCCATCTTGGTGAAGATGACAGGGCTTTTCCTTGTGCAGAGCGTGTCTCCGGTGGTCGCTTTTTTCAAGCCAACAACCCCGACAATGTCCCCTGCCTGGGCTCGCTGTATTCTTTCTTTTTTGTCAGCGTGCAGCTTGAGCAATCGGGATACCTTTTCGTCCACGTCCTTGGATGCGTTGTACACCGA
>JALVPF010000398.1 GCA_027031935.1 Myxococcales bacterium
AAGAGTTGGGCAAGCTTGTCAGAAAGAAGCGAAAACAATCTGCAGTAAAACAGGTCAAAGCGGCAGGTCTTGCTGGAGTAGGTGTCAGGTTTCTTTCGGAACTAGAGAGAGGAAAGCCTACTGCGGAATTGGGGAAGGTGCTTACCGTACTCGAGCGTCTTGGGCTTGAAGTATGGATCATGCCTAGAGGCTGGTTGCCAGAAAACAGAAAAACAGTGGATACATGGGAGCAAAATTCTTGAGCACGGTTACGGAGCAGCTTGTTGTTGTTTTTCGAAATGAGAAAGTTGGTTCAATATGGCGCAAACAAGACGGACGGCTTGCCTTCAGGTACTCTCAAAATTGGCTGGAGTCGGCAAGTGCATTTGGAATCTCCTTGAGTCTCCCTTTGGCAAAAGATGCCTATGTGGACGAACGACCTGGTAGGTTTTTTGAAAACCTTCTACCAGAAGGGCAGATAAGATCGTTGGTCGCAGGAAGGCTTGGCATTTCTGTAGATAATTCATTTGCCATGTTAAAAGCTTTGGGGGGAGAGTGTGCCGGCGCTCTGGCCATCGTGCCAGAAGACAAGATGAATATGGAAACAGAACACGGCTATCTCGAGTTGTCAGAAAACGAAATTCAAGAGATGGCATCTCGGGAAAAAATTTTTCCAGTCTTGTTTGATATGAGGAAGGTTAGACTTTCGTTAGCAGGGGCACAAAACAAGCTGCCGGTTTTGTTTGAAGGAGGAAAGTTTTATCTTCCAGTCGGGACTTCACCAAGCTCACATATATTGAAGTTTCACAATCGGGATTTTTCCCATTTGCCAGAAAATGAAGTTTTTATTACCCGCTTGGCAAGAGCGGTAAAGCTTGAGGTGGTAGAAACTGAACTCATGCCCATTGGAAATCACCTGGAATGTTTGGTCAGACGATATGATCGTCCACGAGATGAAAACGAAAAACTGTTTCGCCTTCACCAGGAGGATTTTTGTCAAGCCTTGGGTTTTGATCACTCTAACAAGTACGAGGCAGAAGGTGGGCCTTGCTTTGCTGACTGTTTTAGATTGGTCAGCCGCATCAGCATGGAGCCTCTCGTGGATACGGAACAGCTACTTCGCTGGCATGCTTTTAATGCATTCATAGGAAATGCTGATGGACATGCTAAAAATGTTTCCCTGCTGTACGCGCAAGAACATTCAATTCGATTGGCACCCTTTTATGATCTGGTCTGTACCCGCGCATACAATAAACTGGACAGGCGGCTTGCCATGGCTGTGTCCGGGGTCTCTGACCCCGGCCAGATTCGTGAACGAGATTGGACCAGACTGGCAGAAGAGATCGGAGTCGGGAAAAAGTTCTTGCTTCAACTGCTTCGTGAGTTGGGAGAGGAAATACAAACAAACATTCCTCTGCTTGCTGCAGAATTCAAGGAACGTCATGGAGTAGCCAATGACGTCGGTATGATTGTGCCTGTAATGGAAAAACAGATCAGAAGAGCATTGAAGCAACTGGCTGTCTGAGACGTGGTGGATCCACGACTGCGGCTGCTTGCTTGCATCTGTGACCTCAAAAGCGACCTGGGAAAGCAGAATCCAGGGGGGTGGAAGATTTGTGAAAATTTGTCACCGTTGACAGGCGGCAGCTTGTGGGGATATTCAATTCAGAATGGGAAGTACAAAAAAACCGGAACCCTCAATGGTGGTCATGGGTATCATTCATGGGGGAAAGAGTTTTTTAAAACAGGCTCTCGATCTGCTTGGAGATGTCATTGGACCTCTGGAGTTGCTGGATGAGAGTTGGCCTTTTGACTGGAGTGATTATTACAATTCGGAGATGGGGACCGAACTGTTCAGATGTTTTGCAGTATGTGAAAGGCTGTTTGAAAGAGACGCTCTGGCTGAGCTGAAATTGTTGACGAACCGTGTGGAAGGCCGGCTCGCTACATCAGGAGGAAACAGGAGAGTCAACTTGGATCCGGGTTTGCTGGGCCTGGAAAATTTTGTTCTTGCCAGCACAAAACGCCAGCCCCAGAGGGTATACTTGAAGCGAGGAATCTGGGCTGAATCAACTCTTTGGTATATCAATGGCGGATTTGTACCGCATGAGCGAACCTATCCTGACTACAGAGATGAAAGAGTCAGGGCAGTGTTGGATCGCTTGCGCGATAGATATAAAAACTTGCTTCGCAAAGATGTGGCACAAGTTGCGACTACCGCCATGGAGTTGGAGCGTTTGCTGAGGGAGGAGTTCAATTGAAAAGCATGACAGGATATGGTCGGGCGCAGGGCCAGGTCGCGGGCCGTGATTGCACGGTTGAGATTCGTTGTCTCAATCATCGGTACACGGACGTAAGACTCAGCATCCCGAGGCAATGGTTGGCCTTGGAGGTCGATGTCGAAAAACGTATCAGGGATTTCATAGGTAGAGGAAGGATAGAGTGCAGCGTCAGGTTCAATGGTGCTTCCAGTGATACTGGTGTCGCTGTGTTGGATGAGACCAGGGCCAGGCAGGTTTATGAGACTTTTGTAAAACTTGGAGACCTGCTCGGTATTGAAGAAAAACCAAGCCTGGGCCTGGTGGCCAGGGCTGAAGGGGTGATCGTTTTCCCACCGGAGGCAGAGGACATTCAGGTGGTTAGACGAGACCTCATGGGCCTGATCGATTCCGCGTTGAATGCTGCGGATGGGATGAGACAAAAAGAGGGGGCAAGGCTGGCGCAAGTGGTTCTCGAACATCTGGAGCAACTGGATTCTCTGGTCAAGAGCATCAAGAAGGATATTCCTGGTGAGCAACGACTGATGAATGAAAGAACTTCGGAGCGTATTCGATCCATGGCGGCCGATGCTGAAGTCAGTGATGACAGATTGGCACAGGAGCTGGCAATATTGACTGAACGTGCTGATGTCACGGAGGAGTTGAGCAGGTTGGAGATACACCGTAAACAGTTTTCCGATCTTTTGGAAAAATCCACTCCTGTAGGACGTGAGCTTGATTTTTTGATGCAGGAGATGAACAGGGAAGTCAACACGCTGAGCTCCAAATTTCGTTCTGCCCTTGTGGTGAACAACGCCGTGTCTGCCAAGGCAGAACTTGAGAAGATCAGGGAACAGATTCAGAACATTGAGTAGCTTTTTACCTGCAAGCATTGTGAGGTCTTTAGTCTGATGGCAGAATTGATTGTGATCTCAGCACCGTCTGGTACAGGAAAGTCAACGGTTTGCGCTCAACTCGTAAAGCAGTTCGATGATGTGGCGGTGTCGATTTCCTATACCACGCGTAAACCGAGAGGACATGAACGAGATGGAGTCGAGTATCATTTTGTCGATGACAAACAGTTCGACTCGATGATTGAAAATGGCGAGTTTCTTGAATGGGCCAGGGTTTTCAAAAGGCGATATGGCACGGCTAAAAGTGATGTGGAAAAGCTTTTATCACAGGGCAAGGACGTGCTTTTCGATATCGATGTTCAAGGTGGGATGAATATCAAGAAAAGGCGTCCGGAGGCCTTGCTGATTTTTATCTTGCCTCCATCCATTGACGAGCTGGTACATCGCTTGACCCATAGGGCGACTGAGTCTGCTCAACAGATACAGTCCAGGCTTGACGCTGCTCTAAGGGAGTTGGAACAAGGCAGAAAATACGACGCTCATGTTCTGAACGACACGGTGAAAAACGCAGTGAAGCAGGTGGATTTTCTTCGCAAAAAAGCCCGGCAGAATGAGGAATTAATCAGATTGGATGAAAAGCTCGAGGACCTGATCGCCGAAGCAAACTCAAAGCTAAGGCTAACTACTTGAAATATAGTCTAAAAAAATAATTAAATAAAGTATAGAGTAGTGGTGAAGTTGTAAGGCAAAGGTATATAAAAAAGTTGG
>JALVPF010000399.1 GCA_027031935.1 Myxococcales bacterium
ATCAAGATGATCCTGGACAATCCCGGACTCAAGTCCATCAACGACGCTGTCCGCAAACCAGGCAGCGTATGGAAAACAAAAATCATCACGGTGGGAAAAAAACAATACAGCTTAGACGAGATAGAAAACGGCATACTGAGGCCCCTTGGCGATCCCAGGATCCATTTTGCCATCGTATGTGCATCCGTATCCTGCCCCAATATGCGGTCCGAGCCATACAGTGCTGAGAAGCTCGACGCGCAACTGGACGATCAGGCAAAAAAAATGCTATCCAATCACAAAAAGGGCATGATGGTTCTGCCGGGAAAAAAGAGGATCGTATTGAGCAAAATTTTCAAATGGTTTGCCAAGGACTTTGGTGGGAAAAAGGGTGTACTTGATTTTATCGAAAGCAAGATGAGAGGACTTCCCCCTGGCTGGAAAAAATTCGACCTGCGTTACCTGGACTACAACTGGAACCTGAATGACCTCTGATCTTTCAAACCCTCCTGTCTCGGAATCTGACCATGAGCATGGCTCGCCAAAAGACAGCACCCTAGAAAACAGAAAACTGTTACTCAATCTGCTCCCATGGGCTGTGGCCGGTGTAATCATCCTTGCCGGGTGCCTGGCGATCTTGTTTGTAGAACCTTATACAAGCTGGATATGGACCACCACTGTCTTTGGCCTTGTCGGAGGCGCGGCTCTTGCCATCGCATCAAGCAGGCGCCGTTTTACCTTGCCCAAGGGGTGGCTGATCGCGGGAATCGTGTTTGCGATTCTCGTCAGGCTTGCGATGATTTTATGGCCCAGCCATGAGCTGTCCGACGACATATATCGATATCACTGGGATGGGAAGGTGCTGGTCAATGGCATCAACCCGTATCTCTATTCACCAGACGACTCACACCTGGCATCCATTCGGGACCATGGGATCGACCTGAAGGTCAACCACCCCTACAACCTGACATGCTACCCTCCGGGTGCCCAGTTTGTTTTCGCCCTGGGGTATCTCATCTCACCCAATAGTCTCACAGGCTTGAAGTTGCTGTTTATGCTCAGTGAGCTTGCAGGCTGGCTCATTCTTCTGAAGCTCCTCGTTCGAAAAAAGCGTCCGAGATTTCTGGTCCTTCTGGTGGCCTGGATGCCACTGGGTATAGTAGAAGCACATCTGCCTGGGCACGTAGATCCGCTGGCGATTCCATGGCTGTGTTTGTTTCTTCTCATGCTGGACAGAAAACAAGCTGTCGCCGCAGCCCTGGCATTGGCCCTGGCGGTACAGTTCCGCCCGCTCTTTTTACTGTTCGCACCGGTCGCGGCGCTGCAGTTTTCATGGCAGAAGGCATCAAAGGCATTCCTTGCCTTTATCCTTGTGACCATCACCCTGTACCTGCCGTTCCTGTCCGCAGGAGATAATCTATTCAGTTCCACCTGGCTGATGGCGAAATACTGGAAGTTCAATGCATCCATAAGTTTTCTCGAAGCCTTTTTCTTGTCCGACGAGACCTTGCGCATGGTGGCGGCGGTGGCCGTATCAGCAGTGACACTGTTTTCTGCATGGTGGTTTAGAAAAAAGCCGGTGGTGGCCATGCAAGCTGCGCTGATAGGCTTTGTCGCCTTCAGCCCCACCGTCTTCGCCTGGTACCTTACAGGAGCCTTGGTCCTCCTGGCCATAGAGGACGAAGCAGCCCTGCTTGTACTTGTCGTGCTGCTGCCCATGTCGGAGCTGATAATGATCCCCTATACCACCCATGGCCTGTGGGAGCTACCCCTGTGGGTGCGCATGGCACAATATGTACCATTTTACTCCATGCTCGTCTGGGAAGCTGTCTCAAAAAAAGGAATCTTTCAGCAACAATGAGGGGTTGAGCCCAAACATGGTCTTAGTCACAGTTCCAACGGCACTCGTGTTCTGTGGTACATTCCCAATCGCCTACACATTCATCATGGGGCAAATTTTGGGCAGCGCAATCTCCAGGAACAATGCAGCTTCCGGATTTCACACAATGCCCCATACCCTCGTCTTGATCCACACGGCAGGACAAAGCGTCGCTTGGACAGAGTGTGCCCATCACCGTGCCACACTCGCGGCCCTCACCTTCCAGGCAATTGCCAAGATGCCACCAGTTTTTTTCGTGGCATTGGACAAAACAGACATCAGACCAATCACTGAAGTCCTCGCCGCATACGGGTATGGGCATGCGATCCAGTTCAAGACACTGATCGCACCTTGCGGAGCACTCGCCCCGGTATTTTAATGATTGACCGTTGCATTCCGCTTCTTCTTGCCCGCAATAATAGGTCTGAGAATTGGATGCACACACTGGATCGGACATGAAACAACCCATCTGGCATTGGCACCTGCCATGATACCCGACATCGAGCCCTAGACATTGCGCTACACAGAGACTGGGGTATGTGAACCAGTCTCCATGGGTGTTTACACACACCGGGTCCCAATTTTCCATACGATCAGGACAATCGCACCATTGTCCATCGAGCACACATTGGCTTTCATGACACACGGCAGAGCGCCCTGTACATGCGTTGAAATCATAACATGCGGGATCAATCACCGAGCATTTCTGCTCGAGATCCGAAAGGTATTCATCCTTTTTGGAAAGCATGATCGCTTTTTCCAGTCCCCCGTACGAACAACCGCAGCAATCTCCAGGGACTTTCGTGCATTGTGCATCAGATGTGCAAACATCTTCCTGCAACGATTCCACCTGGCAATATCCGTCCTTGCACACAGCCTCTATCCCATGGGGTTCGGTACATGGTGTCATAGGGCAAGCTACCCCTATGCATTCAGGGCGGTTGTTCCAGTCTCTCCTTCGAGCTTCCGATACAGCCACGAAATCACTCGGGTCGCTTCCGCAGCAGCATCCCTTGTCCATAAGTATGCATTCCGAATCCTCCTGGCAGGAATCGTCAGACAGGCAGTAAGAGTTGCACTTCCCATCCACGCATTCGAATGACCCGAGACAGTCCCCTTTCTCCAGCCCGCGGCAGTCACCCGAAGAATCACAAATCCCATCTATGACACACAGGCCTTCATCGGTGGGCAAAAGCTTGCAATGCATTCCATCAGGACAGTCCTCATCGTTTGTACAAGCTTCATCACAGGGAATGGTCACCAGTTTATCTTCCCTGCACTGCCCATCTTTGCAAGGGATCATTTCACCACAGGTCTTCTTCGGATTGCAGTCTGCCATGCTCGCACATTTTGGCTGTTGAGCAGGTCTATACTTGGCGCAAGCCGATATGGTCAGTGACGCGACAAACAGCATTACAAGAAGTCCTGCACTTTTCATGGCCTTACTCCCTTTGAAAACGAAAAATTTTCCTCTCAATAATATCAGCAAACTACGTGCCAAGTCAGACGGGAATTCAACAAAAGGAATTTGCAATACAATATGAAAATTCCCTTTCTTTCCAGATATCAGATATCTGAGGGTAGCACAGAAAACAGAGATGGAATACTGAGAAGGATGCGGTTAGAATATGGTGAATCTTTCGAGCAGGGGGAGCAGGAGGTTGTCGTGAGAAAGGCCAGCAGATTTATACAGGGAGCTGCACTCATTGGTGCAGTAAGTTTGAGTCCGGTGTTTCTGTACCATTGCAGTGGCAGTTCCAATGACACAGATGGTGGAGATGGCGGACAGGCCTGTACGTCACAATGTGTCACATATGAAGATTGTGCTGTCGATCAGGATTGCCAGGATGGATGCTGCACCAGAACAAAGCGATGCAGCCAGGACATCACCTGTCAGCCGGATGGAGCAAAATGCATCGAGGGCAGATGTGTTGATCTGTGTGTAAACGATACGGACTGTACGGATGGATATTACTGCAACTACGGATTTTGTGAA
>JALVPF010000400.1 GCA_027031935.1 Myxococcales bacterium
GATTTTTGATCTTTTGACCATCATAAGAAACAAGCAATTTTTGAAAATTTTCAAACTATTCCGTCCAATGCTTCATCAGCTTTTGGCTGGCATGATGTTTGTATAGTAGATGCAATCAAAGGAGGAAATCATGCACTTGCCCATTTCAACCCGCGAAGCCATAGAACGCAGTGATTTTTCTCTTACGAGTGGGGTCAGACAGATGAAGGCCCTGGAGGCAATAAAGACAGAGTTGGATCAGCAGGCAAAGTGTATCTCCAGGGCCCTGAACACCACCAGCGCAAAAAAACCCGATGATCTGGTTTTCGTTCCAGGGGGCCTCGATGATCCCAGCGGCGCAAACCCCACCTCGGTGGAGGAACTGGAACAACAGCATCATCTGGAGAGGACCTGGAAGAGGGTCATGAGCATGGCCACGGGTTTGGACCTGGAACATCGAAAGGCTGTGGCCCAGCGCATGAAGGCGCAGAATTTGTTCAGGTTGGTGGAAGTTGAAGCCAGGCTGGAGAAGATCTCCGAACGACGGGCCGCCATCAAGAAAGTCACGGGCTCGTTCATGCTGGAGCTGGAGAAAAGATCACGGGCAACACTTGCCGTTCCTGCCTAGTATCCGCTTTGTTTATAAATTTCCTTTGCAGAACCCATTAGTTGGAGCTGATGCGGCCTTTTTCCATGCTAATGGTCCTGGTGGCTATGTGGGATGCTTCTTCGCGATCATGAGTTACGTACAAGAGAGTTATTTCGAGTTTTTCCTGAAGACGAACCAGCTCCTTGCGCAGCCTCCGGTTCAGCTCCAGATCCAGGCTGGACAGGGGCTCGTCCATGAGCAGGACCTTTGGCTCCAGCACGAGGGCCCTTGCCAGCGCAACCCGCTGCTGCTGCCCTCCGGATAACTCATCGGGCTTCCTGTGGCCATAGCCGCCCATGCCTACGAGTTCCAGGGTTTTTTGTGTCTTTGCCTCCCGCTCGTTTTTGGAAATGCCCTTGGCCCTGAGGCCAAACTCCAGGTTTCCCCTGACGGACAGGTGGGGCCAGAGGGCCAGGTCCTGGAAAACCATGCCGAGCTTGCGGTGTTGAGGTGGTACCAGTATCCTCTTGTCTCTGGATACAACTTGTCCGTCCAGGGATACTGATCCGGAGTCCGGTTTGATAAAGCCTGCCACCAGGCGTAGGATGGTGGTCTTGCCGCAGCCAGATGGACCAAGGAGTACAACTCGTTCGCCAGGCTCTATATCCAGTGAAAAATCCAAAAGCACAGTCTCGTTGCCGTAAGCTTTTGAAACGGAATCCAACTCTATGCTCTTCATGGGACTTTCCTTTTTGCCAGGAGCCTTGGGACAGACCACAGGATGGCCGCTGGAACCAGGGTCGCTGCGATCATCAATACGCAAAGGGCTGCTATGAGTTGCTCGGAGCCGTTTGCCATCAGGGTAAATATTCGCACCGGCAGCGTCTCGTGTCCTGGTGGATACACCAACATGCTGATACCCGTGTCCCTGATGGAAAAAATATAAGCCACAATCCATCCTGCCAACAGCCCTCTTTTTGCCAATGGAGCGACGATGAAAAACATGGTCCTTGCCCAGCCTGCTCCTGATATGTGTGCCGCCTCCTCCATGGAAGCCGGCACCTGAGCAAATTGGGTCACCATTATTCTGCTGGTCAAGGCTGTGTATTTTGCGAGATAACCCAGGATGATTATGGCGGCCGTACCATACACGAAATTTGTCCAGGGGGTGTTCCAGAGGCTTATGAGTCCTATGCCAATGACCGTCGCTGGAAGGGCAAAAAGAAAAATGGTGAAGGAATCCACGGACCGCCAAAACGCAAGCGCCTTGGTGTGTATGATATAGCCCAGGAAAAAACCCATGATGGTGAGCAGGGTGGCACCCCAAAAAGCATAGGTGACACTGCGTACCATGCTGTGACCTGCCCTCTCCAGCGCTTGGGTGTAGGAGTTCAGACCTTCGGATCGGAGCAGCAGAACAAGCAGGGGGACGATGACGAGGGCCATGGCCAGCAGGCTTGCCATGCCAAGCCAGAAATGCTTTTCCTTGCCGAGGCGGATGGAGGTAGACGATTGAATGGAATCGGGGGTCGGCCTGATCTGGTATGTCCTTTCACGCAGGAACCTTGCTTCGACCAGGAGAACCAGCAAGGTCACAAGGGCCAATGGCACCGAAGAGGCGGTTGCGGCCTTGAAGTTGTAGAAAGCGGAAAACTGGGTGAAGCTTTCTACGGCAAAGACATCGTATCTGAGGAAATTCGGGACTCCGAACTCCCCGAAAGTCAGCAGAAATACCACTATCCCTCCGAGTAGAATACCGGGAAGTATCAAGGGCAAGGTAATGGTTTTCAGTACTCCAGCCCATCCGGATACCAGCCGGGCTGCTTCTTCGAGCCTGGGGTTGATGGTTCTGAGAAAGATCATTGTAAGCAGCATGGGAATGGGTAGGAAGGCTGAAGACAGTACAAGCACACAAGCCCACAGTCCTTTGAGATGCTGGATGCCGAGGAAATCCACCCACGCTACGGCGATGATATACGGGGGTATCAAGAGGGGTATGACGAAAAGCGCAGTGAGGGTTTTTTTGAACGGGAGATCGGTTTTGCCAAGCAGTAGGCCCAGGGGCACTCCGAGACAGGTGGCAAAAGTGCTTACGAGCAGTGACAGGACAGCGGAGTGCGCCATGAGATTCCATTGGCGGGCGGAGGTCAGAACAGATGAGTACGCTCCGAGGCTGAATCTGCCTTCTGCCACGATGCTGTTTATCAACATGGAAAGTACCGGGGCCAGACCTATGAGAAGAAAAACTGCGACTACCATGTAGCTGATGGTGCGTTTTTGCATCTACAGTCCAAGCCATGTCTTCAGATAAGGCTGTATCTCCACCATTTTTTTTGCCACCTTGGCGTAGTCGACTTTCATTGTCCTGATGTCATCTATGGGCTTGAGTTCAGGGGGCATCTCGACTCCCTTGTGCAGGGGGATCTGTGCACAGTCCGCAAAGGCGAGCTTTTTTTCGGTCTCCTTGCTCAGCAGGTAGTCTATGAGTCTCTTTGCCTCTGAGGGATGAGGTGCTCCGTTTATCAACATGACCGTATTGGGTACGATAAAACAACCCAGCCCACCGGCACCTTGGTCTGGGTAGATCATGGAGACCTTCTTGCCCTGCCTAGCGCGGTTGACCGCATCGTCCGAGTCCACCAGAGAAAAATCGTATTGTCCCGAGGCTACGAAATCTGCGCTTTCGCCGTTGCTCGTCGATATGGCGATTTTGTTTTGTTTCAGCTCTTCCATGAATTTTTTTGTTTTTGCTTCTCCCCAGATGGAGAACAAGGCCGCCACCTGCGAGGTGGTGGTGCCGAACAGGGGGTTTGCAATGACTCCCTTGCCCTTGTACTCGGGATCGGTGTAAGCCATGATGGAGTCAGGCTTTTTCAGGGCCTCCTGGTTTACGATAAAAACCCTGGCCCTTGCGGAAAAGCCGGTCCAGTTGCCCGCAGGGTCCTTGAACATGGGGGGGATGTCCTCGGCATTGTCAGACACATAGGGTTCCAGGATTCCTTTCTGCTTCAGGACTTCTGCCCGGATTGGTTCGTTGGCCCAGTACACGTCGGCCTGGGGATTGTCTTTTTCCGCGATGAGTCTGTTCATGGCTCCAGTGCTCTTGGCCTCTTCTGTGTCGTAAATGGCTTTGACTTCTATGCCCGTGTCTTTTTCAAAGTCCTTGAGGATGGGCTCGGAAAATACCTGATCTTCGGACACGTAGACCGTGACTGTTTGCGTTGTCGATATTTTTGACGCT
>JALVPF010000401.1 GCA_027031935.1 Myxococcales bacterium
TAGTCCACACCTACGCCGAGTATTATGGATGCGAGCATGGAAGTTCCAATATCCAGATGAACCCGCAGCAGACCCATTCCTCCGTAAATGACTACCAGGGTAAACAGGGTTGGTACGGCAGCCAACAGCCCTGAAAACAGCGACCGAAACATGACACCGAGGATCAGAACTATGACCAGCAAAGCAAAGACCATGCTCTTTATCTGGTTGGACTCCACCGACTTGGACAGACCTCGATGCAGAACAGGAAGCCCGTTGGTCTGCATGAGAATCGAACCGACACCATTGGCAGAAGCAAGATCCTTTGAATCTGGAGCCACGGCTACCAGTCCTGTGGGATTGTCCTGATCCCAAAACACACCTCGCAAGGCTGTCATGAACCTCCTGCCCTTTGCCGAGTCAGGAATCTTCAGGCCCAACTTGGAGACAAGCCCATCTGCCAGCATGGCAGAGCGCGCATCCCTCCATGCCTCGGCCAGGGGCGTTGCCACCGACCAACTCAAGTCCTGGATCATATCGTCATCTGGAGCCTTTTCGAGCACTCTGGCCAGGACCCCTGTGATCTCTTTCTCATCAGGAAGCCTCTTAAGTGAAGACAATGCATCCGCAACTTTCTCTGGTGCATCTGCCGAGACCTCGGTCGCAAGATCAACGGCGCACTCCTCCGAGTTCAAAAACCGCAATATGTAGGAACGTATTTTTCCTGGCGGCGGTATGGAGGGAGCAGAAGAGAGATAGTCAGAGACCATCTTTTCAGATTTTGCAGATAAATTGATGGAATAGTATCTGGCCAGCGCCAGCATTCTCATGACCATAGCCTTGTTGTTGTTCCTGACCGCCTTCTTCCAGCCTGCTTGTCCCCTGGAGACTATTCGGTAATGGTCAATGGAATGAAGCTTGACCTGCTGGTTTACAAAATCCAGAACCTTCTCCAGGTCTTCAGCGCGCGGTGAGCTGACCTGTATATGAACCAAGCCCTGTCGGTGGTCCTGGGACATGAGTTGGGCCACTGCAGGATCGCCTTCCATGAATGAATACAGGAGCCTGACCTGATCCCTGGTATCAGGAATACGCTGCTGGCCCACCATCGCCTCGTTGGACAAGGCAAGAGCCAAGCCCACGTGCCTGACGCTGGAGACTAGGGGATGCAAGGAAATTCTGTCGGCCAGATAGCGAATTTCACGCAGCACATCCGGATCATCCAGGTCAGCCTGTACGAAAAGCTGGATGAAATTGGCACCGCCAAACTTGCTGCCAAGAAAATTGTTGGCTTTGTCAGGAGGACTGCCCTTGCTGAAAAAAGTGGTCTCGTCCACTGCGGTGTTCACCTGGCTGACCCAAAAGCTGCTTACGACAACGATCAACAACAAAACCACACCAACAACCCGGCGATGAATTCTCGCGAACACGGACAGCCGGACCATTCCGGCACGTATGCTTACGGACTCTTGCTGCTTGCGCTTCAAGTTGGTCAAGCTGACGACTGCCGGAATGAAAGTCATGGAGAGTATAAGGGTCGCAAGAATGCCCGTGGCGGTAAAAAGCCCGAAATCTCTGATGGGACGAATGTCCATGAAGACAAAGGAAAGCAGCGAAGCTACAGTCGTCAGACCAGCAGCCAACACCACAGGACCGATGCCGACGATGGTCATTTTCATGGCTTGTGCAGGCCTGTGCTTCTGCGACAGGAAATAGAAGCGTGCCAACAGGTGAATACCGTAAGCACTGCCTATGGCAAAGAGAATTATGGGCATGGCGGACAGTACTATATTGAAAGGTACGCCCAATGTTGCCATCAAGCCCAAGGTAAAGGATATGCCCATTGCCGTGGTAAACAGCGCCAGGGCAGCACCAAGCAAGTCTCTGAAAGCAAGAATGATCACAGCAATTATGGCAAGTATGGCCCATGGAGTCAGATGTTTGAGGTCATCATTTGTAGTGTCATAGATATAGGTGGAAACAAATGGCCCTCCTCCCCAGAACACCTCCTGCCTTGGAAATACCCTCCTTACGGTCTCCCGTATCCTCCTTGCCATAACTCTCTGATCTGCCTCGAAGCCCAGGAAGCAATATATGACTACCGAAGATCCATCCTTGGAGATCAGGGAACCAACGACATGATCCCTTGACATCACCTTCTGCCTCAACTCTAATTTTTCCTCATCCGTTGCGGGCAGGTTCTGTACCAAAGGCGCGGTTACCACTCCTCCCCTCTGGGGATCAGGCGTAAAGTCAACCACATTGGCCAAACTGAGCACGTGGATCAAGCCGGGATCGTCACGCAGGCGCTGTGTAACATCCTGAAGTTTCTGCAAAAAATCAGGACTGAAGACATCCTTTGACTCAATGCCCACCATGGCCAGATCCAGGCCGCCAAACTTCTTGTTGATCTGTCGAAACAGGGCGACATCTGTATTATTCTCAGGCAAAAAGGCCAGAATATCTTCTTCGTTTGCCAGCTTCCTCACCTGAAAGAGGCTAGCTGAAAAAAGTATCATCACTACGAAAACTATGGTCCAGGCAGTTGTTCGACGGGTCACCCATGTTGCCAGTTTTTCCATGTTGTCTCCACACAGCTTGAAAATCACTACTCCATTTTATTTCCCAAGCAAGTTTCGAGCCATCGAACTCCTCGGTGTGTATGATAATTAATTGAAATTTCAACAGATTTCAAAACACCCTGCAAGTTTGGCCACACAGGTCTGTGCGATATCGAACAGGTGTGCGTATCCGCACGATTTTGCTCACTTAGAAGAAGATTTTGATGCCGGACTGTTCAGTCCATGCCGCTCCATTCGTCTCAAAAGCTGGAACCTGCTGATTCCCAATAATCTCGCTGCTTCTGTCTTGACATGCTTCGCCTGAACCAGTGCCTGCTGTATCATGCGCTTTTCCAGGGATTCCAGGGTGTCTACACCTGGTCTGAAATCCAGGGAAAGCTCCGATGGGCCCACTCGTGTCACTTCCCTGGTCAACACTCTGTTTGGCAGGTGCTTGAGTTCTATCCGCCCCGAGTCTGACATTATTACTGCCCGTTCCATGATGTTTTTCAGTTCCCTGACATTGCCTGGAAATTCATATGCCATCAACACATCTCGAACCTGTTCGGACAAGGGGCTGATGTTGCGATTCAGGCGTCTTGCAACCTTGTTCTTGAAGTGTTCGGCAAGCAAGATGATGTCTTCGCCTCTCTGCCTGAGGGGCGGGATAGAGATGGGAAAAACGCAGAGACGCTGGTACAGGTCGAGACGAAATTCCCCTTTATCCACCAGTTGTTTCAGATCCCTGTTGGTTGCAGCTATCACCCTGGCGTCCAGGGAGATCTCCTTTACGGATCCTACTCGGGAAAACTTCTTGCTCTCCAACACGCGAAGGAGTTTCCCCTGCAGGTCGTTCATGTCACCTATTTCATCCAGAAGCAGGGTGCCTCCCGACGCTTCCTCGAAAGCTCCGGCCCTTGCCTGGTCTGCCCCGGTAAAAGAGCCTTTTTCGTGTCCGAAGAGTATGCTCTCGGACAAACTTGCCGGAAGTGCAATACAGTCAACCACCACGAAAGGGCTGTCCTTGGGTCTGGACATGGAGTGAAGGGTTCTGGCTGCCACTTCCTTTCCGACCCCGGTCTCTCCTGTCAACAACACGGTCGTATCTTCTGATCGACTGATCTTTTGCAACTGCTCCTTGACGAATTTTATGGCAGAACAATTTCCAAGCAGTTCATCGTCGCCTTGGCTAATATACGAATCGGGCGCTGCTTCCAATACCTTGCCCACTTCCAGTACTCGATCCACGATAGGAGTCAGGTTGCTCTCTTTGACGATGTAGTCTTCTGCCCCCATACGGATGGCCTGGACTGCATCAGGTATGGAGTGATAAGCCGTCATCATTATTACCGAGGCCTGTGGCTGAAAAGCAATGATCTGTGGAATTATACTCATGCCTTCACGATCCGGCAGTCTATGGTCGAGCAATACGGCACCATACCTGTTATCCTGCCTGGACACCAAGGAAATGGCCTGAGAACATGAATATGCAAGGTCAAATTCTATATCTCTGCGCCCAAGCTCATCACCTATGGCCTGGGCGTAGAGTTCCTCGTCATCTACCACCAGAACTTTGAATCCGACCCTCATGCAAACTCACTCCACATTTCCGACTGGTCCTGGTAACACGACCCTGGCCCTGCATCCACCTCCGTCCCTGTTGGACAGATCCAAGGTCCCCCCATGAGCCTGGACTATCTTGGCGCAAACAGCAAGCCCCAAGCCGGTACCGTTGGCCTTGGTGGTAAAAAAAGGCTGTATGCATTGTTTGGCACTAACCTCGAGACCGCAGCCTCTGTCGTCTACAATCACCTCTATCGTATCATTCCTGACCCTGGTCCACACCTTCACCTCCCCACCGTCGGAAGAAGCCTCGAGTGCATTCAGCACCAGATTGAAAAAGACATGTTCAAGACCATCGTGATCTCCTCTCACACTCAAATCACGATCCATTTCAAGCTTGATTGTCTTGCCTTGTTTCTTTCGTGTTCCATCCAGCAGTCGTTTGACATGACCGAGCAGGTCGTACAAAACCACATCCCCCAACACAACTCCACTGCGGGAACTCAGATGTTTCCTCAGGATCATGTCCAGACGATGAATCTCCTGCAAGGCAGCTCCAAGCATGGTCCGCTGCGAATCATTCACATCGCCCTTGGAGAGGTTGTCCAGAGTCGCACCTATGGCGACTATTGGATTTCTTATCTCATGAGCCAGTTGCGCGGCCATCTCCCCCATGGAGGCCATGCGCTCCCTGTCCAAAAGAGCGCCAAGGCTATGATCATCCAGGGCATCTGCGCCAGCTCTTAGCATCAACAAAAAGCCTATGTTCCTGTCTCTGTCATCAGCAAGGACCAGCACATCTATGTTGACACTGTGCAAGGAACCATTGTCATTGCGTGCAACAGCCCGTATTTCCGAAGTTCCTCCCACCGGATTGATGGAATACCTGCCTAAGATGTCCTCCAAATCCGTCGGTTCGAGAAACAATTCTGAAACACGATACCCCAGCAAGACCTCCTGAGACAGGTCAAAAAGTTTTTCAGCAGCGGCATTGGCCGAGGTCACCAAAAAATCCATATCAAGGAAAAGAACAGGGGATGGCTCGCCAACCGTCAACTGAAGGAGCTGATTTTCAAGAGACTCGGCTGTCGGGTTTGTGTTGCGTTGAATTCGACAAACTGCAACAGGAGAACCATTGAGTTCAAGCACAGAACACCTTGCGCTCATTCCGTTGAAAAGAACCTCCTCGAGCACGTCGGTCTGAGGAGTGCGTGAATCATTGGTCTTTCCAGATTTCAACCAATCTGCGACCGTCTTGCCGATCTCGTTTTTGACTTCATTGGCCAGATCCCGGGTGTTTTCGGACCATGCTATGAGATCACCATTGGAATCCAACATGAGATAATCACAGTGTCGCTGGCTCGCCGTACCGAAATAAAGCCCCTGGCCCATCATGTCGTTTTCCAGGATGTCTCCAATACGACGGGCGTATCGCAACAAGACCTCACGCTGTTGGACGGTAAATGGATTGAGTCCTGGCTTTTCGAAAATCAACACCCCGTATCGTCTATGAGAACCAGTGGCCGGAGCCACCATGAATCTTCTCTCACCAGCCTGCCTTTCAAACAGGTCGAGGATATCCTCCGGAATTGCAGAACCCACCATCTCGGAGAGACTGGAGGTCTCACGCATCAAGCCATCTCGCCACACCTGTCCTATGAAGCTGTCAGCAGCGTTTTCCACCGGGACAGTCAATGATCGAAAAGAGCGTCCCATGGCTTTTTCCAGGGCAGCAAGCTCGGGATATGAATCGGCTGTTGCCCCTATGCTCACCCGCATTTGTTTGGCCCGTTCGCTTATGACCACCAGGTTGGTGGAATTACAGCCAACGATCTTGTTCACGCCCCTCAGGACGTTTCCAAGAAACTCTTCAAGATTTCTACTGGATTCCAGCATAACCCCACCTAACGAAGACGGTCCAAGGTCACCGTCGAAGGGTTTTTCAAAAGCTGATCGACCTCTTCCCTGCTTACAGCATGCCATTTTGGATCGGAAAAACCATCAGGACCATGGCTGAATTGCACCAGATGAAATGTCTCTTCATATATCTCCAGATGAGAACCGGTTTGAGGAGTGTGCTCTATGAATATGAGTTTTTTCGGATCAAGCGAGTGTTCATCGCAAATCAACTGAGCAAGCTGCGGACAGAAGTTTGTTACAGAAGTGCCCGGGTTTTTATCCCACAACTCCGTGACCACCACCACGTGACGATCTTCAAAGCGCGCGATTTTTAATCCACAAATGGATGGAGCATCCCAAAGACCCCGAAAGTTCATCATGGAATCCACGTAATCCAGCTCTATCTTCATTTCCTCTTATCCTCGACAGACAAGGAGGAGCCGACCTTCTTTCCGAAGCTGCGATCCACCAGATCCCGGCGACGGCCCTGATAGGTTCCGAGTTTACGCTCACGCTCCACGGCACGCTTGAGCAACTTGAACATCTTCATGTTCTGTGGTTCATCCCTGTAAAACTCTTCCCATGCCCAATGGTAAAGCTCTTCAAGACGTTGCGGGCTCATGTGCTTGGGTTTGTACACGGACTGACAAGCATCGTATCTATCCCAATCCTCAGAGAGAATGCGCCCTTGCTTGATCATGTCATCATGGGCCTTGGTGTGAGGAAAGGGTGTGAGAATAGTAAACTCTGCCAGGTCCAGATCGATGGTCAGCAAAAAATCCACGAGTTTCTTTATGTAATCTTCAGTATGGTGGTCGAGGCCCAGCAAAATTGTACCCTCAACGGCGATGCCGTGATCGTGGTATCTCTTGATTCGCTCCCTGATGTAATCTGAGGTATCGAAAACCGCCTGATAAACATACCATGCACCGGCCTGGGCAGCCAAATCCAGTACCTTAGGATCATCTTCGATGGTGTGAGAACACCAGGTCTTCTTCATGGGGATCATTTCGCGAAACAACTGCTTTTCCCACTCGGTGTCCTGTGCCAGGGAATTGTCCACCAGGAAAAGCCGCGGATTGTCAATGGTCTCCAGCTCCTCCAGGACCCTGTCAAAAGGCCTCGGACGGAACTGTCGCCCCCCCAGGAAGGAGACCGCGCAGGGATAACACTTGAACCTGCAGCCCCTGGATGCGTGAAAAAGATCCACCATGCGAACGCCCTTGTGATAATACAAATCCTTGTCGAGAATATCACGCCGGGCAGGCCCCACGAGATCCATGGCGGGCTGATGATTGAGGAAGTTGTATAGCTTCTTCAGCTCGCCCCTGCGAAAGTCATCAAAGACCCCGGATAGTCGTCCTTCCACTTCACCAAGAAACACGCTGTCAGCATGTCCCATGACTTCCATGCCGTGAAGCATGGTGGCGATTCCACCAAATATGACCGGAATCGATCGAGCCCTGTATGCATCCGCTATTGCCAGACCCCTTTTGACCTGAGTGGTGAGCATCATGGAGATACCCACCAGGTCAGGGCTGTCATCCAAGTCCAGCTCCTGCAAGTTCTCGTCAACGAACTGCACATCTACCCAGTCCGGAATCTCTGCAGCCATGACCACTGGCCCGTGGGGAGGAAGATTGAACTCGGTCTGCTCCTTGAGCTTATTCCATTTGGGATATATCAGTTTGAACTTCATCAAGGTTTGCCACGTTCGACCCAGATTTTCATGAGGGCATCGGTGACCTCCACTGCCTTGACCATGGCCTGAACCGGGACCCATTCGGTGACGGCATGAAAGTTGTAGCCACCAGCCGAGAGGTTAGGGGTAGGAAGGCCCTGGAAGCTCAACCTTGCACCATCCGTACCTCCGCGAATTGCCAATCTCACCGGCTCTATGCCGACCCGCCTCATGGCCTCCTCGGCATACTCCACCACCTTGGGGTTCTTGTCCAAAACCTGCTTCATGTTCCTGTACGACTCGGAAACATCTACCTTTATCTCGGCCCTGGGCTCCGCCTCCTGTATTTCCTTGCTCAATTTTTCCAGGATCTGCTCCATCTTTTTCAAACCCTCTTCGGTAAACGAGCGCACCAGGCATGTTATCTTTGCCTCTGTAACAGAGCCCTGAATCTGGAATGGATGCAGGTAATCCTCATAACCTTCGGTGGTCTCAGGCAAGGCATCAGCAGGAAAGCGTGATATGAAATCAGCAGCTATCCTCACGGCGTTGACCATTTTCCCCTTGGCATATCCTGGATGAACATCGACGCCTTTGATCGTCACAATGGCAGTATCAGCACAAAAGGTCTCGTCCTCGACCTCGCCCACACCGGAACCGTCAAGAGTATAAGCCAGATCTGCGCCAAAGGCCTCTACATCAAAGTAGTCTGTTCCCCGACCCACCTCCTCGTCAGGAGTAAAGGCAACGTGGATTTCCGGATGTGGCAAGGAGGGATCCGATCGGTACCACGAAAGCAGAGTCATGATCTCGGCAACCCCGGCTTTATCATCAGCACCCAGCAAGGTAGTTCCATTGGAGGTTATGATAGTGTCACCCTTGTGCTTTAAAAGATCCGGATTATCCTTGGGATTGATGACTACACCAGGAGCGCCAGGAAGCTCGATTGTGCCTCCATCGTAATTTTCATGCAGAATGGGTTTGACATCCCTGCCGGATACCTCGTGATAGGTATCCACGTGTGCGAGCAAGCCAACCACTGGAAGCTCTTTTGCAGCCGGGACACCTGTAGGAACATTTTGAGGCAGGACAGCGGTCACGTACCCGTGCTCGTCCATCTTGACATTTTCAAGTTCCAGTTGTTTCAACTCATCGGTCAACATGCGTAACAAGTCCAATTGCCCATCCGTTGACGGATACCGATCCTCTTGACCATCCTTCGATCTGGTGTCAATTTTCACATAACGTAAAAATCGCTCCATCAAGTCGCTTTTTATGTCCATTGCCCTGCCTCCAAAGTGATCGTCTAAGTCAACTAATGCCTGGTTCAGTGAAAACGAACCGCGGATCGCCGTATGTAATCTCCATCCAATGCATCCAGTCCACTGATCTCTATGGTCATCAGCCTGCCGGCATCATCACGGCTGACTCGCAACTGTACCCAATCCTTGTCCACTTTCAGTTCAGGATGTCCCTTGACAATCCTGTATTCGCCCGTCTTTTTCACCGACTCCTCGGTTGGATCCAGCGGAACATACTCGAGTCTATAGCGATTGCCCAAGCCAAAAACCAGAAGGTGTGTCTTGTTCAGTTCAGGCCCAGAGACCCATGCATCCATGAACTCCCGGCTTTTGCCCACCCTGATGATTTCCTTCTTGATCTTCTTACCAATTAGCTTCCTGCGCCCCTTGTAAATGATGATGTCGGAAATACAGGTGTGTCTGCTTTTCTTGCCCCTATAGCCAGCCTTGAGGGTAATGCGCAATCGGTCCGTGTTCATCTCCGGATCAAAAACCAAGGTCTGCTTTTCCCTGACATCACGGATGTCCATGGCCTGTAACTCATCACCTGCGGTAACCTCTATCTTTTTGACTCGGCTAAAAGCCCTGAACGAGGAACTGCCAGACTGATTTCCCTGTACAAACACTATCTTCTCAATGTCGACCGGTTCATCCAGTTGAATCTCGATCCAGGCATCCTTGCCATTGCCCTCGCTGCACCAGACGGTTTTTGGATTTCCATCAAGAAGGTTCAAGGCGCTGAACCTCCCAGGCCTGCTCTCTTCCTGCCAGTCTCCATTGGACCTTGCATACATGACCTCGGTAGCCACGGCAAAATGTTGCGAAAGAGACACCAAGGTAAATACAAACAAAAAGCCTAACAGATTTTTCATGGTATCCCTCCTGTTGATTGATCCGCTTCCATATGAACCGACGAGCCTCAAGCTCTTATATTCAAACAAGCAAGTTCACGGCTCATGTTCATGGCTCATATAGCACGCAAAGACCATCACTTCAATCACGGTAGACCATAATCATGTTCCTGTGCCAACAAGCTTGGGTTCAGGGACAAATCTTCAAATCCACTAAAGCGGTCTGTCCTGCCTGTGCTCTTACCAAAACCAGTTTCGGCTTTTTCAGGCATTGGGCCCAAAGTCCAACAACATGAAAGCCAGGCCTTACCGACAGACTATAAAGGGGACTTGTGGTTTTGGTATCCCATCCATCCAGCCAAATCCTTGCCCATGGGCTGGTAAAAATCCTGATGTTCGCCGAAGCCGCATCATCCACTCGCCCTTCCTGTTTTTTCTCTTGCTTACCTGCAACGCTTCCCATGCGGGACGTTATGACAAACGCCCTCTTGTTACGGCTGGCCAGAAGAGAAAAATCCTCCCGCTGATCACCTGCATCAGAGAGCTGTTTGCACACAGAGGCCAAAACTCCCCTAACCCTTGGGTCAAACGGGTTCAGCCTCGCTGCACGACGAAGATGCAAGAAGGCCTGGTACGCATCGGTTTTCGCAAGCAATATGCCCAGGTGAAGCTGGGCTTCCAGATCGTTGGGATAAACCCTTAGGCCATCTTCGAAGACCTCTATGGCCTCCTGTTGCCTCTGTGCTGCAGCTAAAACCTGACCCAGCTTGTCACCGATGATCCACCTGGCGGCATGCATGGGGCCTGCACTTGTCCATGCCTTCTTGTACTCCACCAGCGCCGCAAGGTTCTTTCCCCTGGCCCGGAGCAATTGACCAAGATGATAACGATCGCGCAAGTCGATCCTCTTGACTCTCGCAAGTGATTTTTCACCCTTGGACTTCTGCCCTGGTTCTTCTTCCAGGGTGTTTTTGAAGTCATCTCCTTGAAGCTTGATGAACTTCCTCTTCTTTAGCCAGCGGAGCCAGGTCTTGACAAATTTTCTTTTGTCCAAGCCATATACACGCTCTATGGCATCCAGGTCTTCTATGCCCTGTGATAGCAAGGTCAGCAACTTGCCTATTCCAGGATATCCCTTCTTATCAAAAAGAAACTGCGCCACCGTGTAAACTTCGCTGTACGCCAGGTCCGCTTCCTGCCTGCTTGGAAGCAAGGCCATGGACGGATGCATCTGCTCGAAGGTTATCAGCTTGCCATTTTCAATGGCCTTGGCCAGCCTGCTCTGTCGCAAGGGCTCCATGCCATGATGGTACAGGGGTTCTGTGCTTCTCCAGCGAGTCTCTTCGAACTTGGCCAGCGCCTCATGGATCCAAATGGGAGTATGGTTGTGGGTCTTTTCAGAGATGATCAAATGAACCAG
>JALVPF010000402.1:0-2877 GCA_027031935.1 Myxococcales bacterium
CAGCGACGGAAGACTTGATCCTGGGGAGTTGGACGCCATATTCAATGAAATCCAGGCACAATTCTGTAACATCGATGTGATGCTCAACAAGATTCCCATTTCTGCGAACAGGACGATGACAACTTCCGTGGGACTGAAAGGCCACACTGACTCGCAGGACAAGATAAGCATAAGCCTTCAGTTTCAATTTCAATTTCCCAAGCTTGAAGGCGCAAGCATATTGACCATTGAAGATCATCCCAGGCCGGGTACTCATTGCCCTGTAGTACTTCAGATGGGCAAGAAGATCGAGCTGCTCAACTATTCCGGTCGCATGTTGTCAGACGGACTCCGCAAGCAGATATTATACGTGTTGGATCAAAAGCACAGGATGGCTATTTCCTTCAAAGTTTGCGCATGATGAGCGAGAGGTGGAACATGCAATCTGTTGATGCTCAATACCGGAAGTGGCTGTTCGGACCGTAATTCATTTGGCAAAACCTGGAGCTTCTCAGCGTTTTTCGCGGATGTAACCCTTGCGGATGAGCAACAACAGTGCCTGGTATGTTTCGACATCAGATAGGATGCTCTTGTCCAGCACGGCCTGGACTTGGCTTTCATTGTGAACGAGCTGAAGAATATCCAGCTTGTCTTCATCCAACTCACGCAGAGGTGCGTTGAGGGGGCGCGAAAGTCCGAAGTGCGAGCTTGTATCAGGGCATTTTTCCAGGATACGATTCAACTCGTCAATTTCTCTCATGGCGTCCATGAGAAGGCCTTCAGTGGATTCGTCCAACTCCAACATGAATTTTTCTGTGGTCGGAGCGGTGAGTTCAAAGAATCCTTTTTGCCATGCCATGATTCTGTTGAATGCCTTCTGAGGACCCAAATCGTGGTAGTCATCCACGCTGGCATAGTATATGCGGCCGGTTTTCAGATAAATTTTTCCTTCGTGTTCGTCTGTCTTTATGACCATTACACCGGTCTTTTTACTGGTGGAAAACAGCTGGAGCAGATCGGGCAAGGGTACTTCGTCAATGCGCCCGGACATGGGGCTGGATGATTTCTTTTTGTTGGTTGCCACCTGTTGCATCATGGACTTGATTTCTGCATCGTCCAGTGGCCTGTCTGGTTGATCAGCATCTGAGACCGAGATCAGTTTCAAAATGGATGTTCCAACCAGTATCCTGTCGCCTTCTTTCAGCCTGGCTTTCTTTATCTTTTCTCCATTGACGAAGGTCCCGTTCGTGCTTCCCAGATCTTGGATGATAACTTGTGTATCAGTTGTAATGATCTTGGCGTGTTTCCTCGACACCATGTCTTCCACCAGCACCATGTCGAGTTCCGAACTTCGACCTACCACAATTTCTCTGTTGGGCTGAAGAGGAAATTCGCCGCCTTGATACTTGCCTGAAATGAAACGTAATGCATATTGCATCAGATCACCGTCCGCTTACTTCCCTGTCTCGTTGGTCATGACTTCTACCCAAAATTTATAGGATATATTTGATGTTAAGTCCAATTTCACAATCCGTCAGCTTAATTCACTTCACTATTTGTCCTTGTTCTCCTGTGCGATCAGGTTCATGTACATCTGGCAGCTCCTGTTGTCCGGATCCTGTTTCAGTACCTCCTGCCATTCCTTGATGGCTTCATCTTTTTTGCCCAAGGAATAGAGGGTTATCCCAAGATGGACGTGGGCTGCAATATAGTTTGGGCTATGCTTGATGATGAGATTGAACTGCTTCACTGCCTCTTCGGGTTTTCCGCTGTCTCTCAGCACCTGGCCAAGCTTCAACCTGATATCTACGAATTTGGGAGCCATGGCCAGGGCCTTTTCGTATTCTGAAGCGGCTGCTTGGAATAAACCGCTTGATGCATAGACATCACCTATTTCAGCATACATGTTCGCGACTTTTCCTCGAACGAAGGGGTCCAATTCGCCCGGTTCAGAACGAGAGTTGGCCAAGGCCTGTGCATAGATTTTCTTGGCCTCCTCGTACCTTCCCAGATCATTGTAGGTGACCGCAAGATTGAGCGCAGCCTCAGTATAGGCAGGGTTTATTGCCAAGGCTTTTTCGAAGTGTACCTGGGCTTTGGAAAAAAGTCCCCTGTCATGATAGATGATCCCAAGCATGTTGTGCACATCGGCAAAGGTCTCGTACTTTTCCAGTACCTGTGTGAGGTAGTTTTCAGCACGGGAGTACTCTTTTTTCTTGTAAGCATCTCTGCCTAACCTGAGGTTTTTCTTGGTTTGCTCATCCATTTTCCGCTCCCAATGCGGTGGAAGAGGTCAGTCAAGACCTTGCCATATGCGCCATCGTGTGCCTTCTTTATGCAAAACGATTTTTTCGTCAGCTCTATTTTCCAGGGTTTTGTCTTCTCCGATCTCCAGTTTCAATACTGACTGAACTACTTTTGCAGTGTTGTTGTCAATGGAGATTTTCAAATTTTCTACCACAATACCAATTCGACCCTGCAAGGACAATGTTTCGTGCAATTTCGAAATAAATTCTTGCCTGTTTCCGTGCTTGGGCTTGTAGTCCATGGAGATGATGGAGTCCAGCATGTCTATGGAACCCTGTTCCAGCCCAAGGCGACGCTGTCGCAAAACTTTTAGCACTGCGCGCATGTCGGTAAAAAGACCTGAAGTGATCAATGGACCTTGTGGCGTTGAGGAAAATTGTATGAGCATGGTTCCTTGAAATTCAAACTTCAGGCCCTTGATGTTGTATCTGATTTTCAATCTCGTGTCATCCAGCCTGGATTTTTTCAGGATCTTGAAATCGAGGGGGCCATAGACGGAAAAGATCCTTCTGAGATCGTCTTCCAATCGTCCGGGCCCACCAAGTTCGTCATTATAGCTTTGACGGACTATCTCTATTATCGCTCCGGTGT
>JALVPF010000402.1:2887-3790 GCA_027031935.1 Myxococcales bacterium
CCGGTGTCTTTGGTGCCAAGGGCCTTGCTCAGCGTTGACATGAGTTGCTGGTCAGGGCTGTCGGTGGCACTTGTGTTGCTGCAGGCGCCCGGGATGAGAAACAGGAAAAAAATGAGAAACAAATCTCTAAGGCTTGGCCGCTTCATGGGCAGCGCCCTGCTCAGGTGAAGATGCCATAATTTTTTTGAGCATTGCTTTTGCTTCATCAGCACGTTCGCCTTCTGGATAGCTTTTGAGCAATTCCTCTAGCGTTTTTCGGGATGAAGATGGATCTCCAAGCTCCAGGTATGATTTTGCTTCAACCATGAGGGCCTCCTGCTTGAATCCAGCATTGGGGTATTGCTTGATCAATTGTTCGGCCCGCCAAAGAGCGCCCCTGTATTTTCCGTTTTTCAAGTTGAAATTCATTACATACCATACCCGTTGTGCCAGCAAGTGCTCGGCCTTGGCCAGCATCTTCTTTGCTTCTTTGACGTTTTTGCCTTCATGGAATCTGTTCAGGTAACGCTTGATGGCTTTTACAGCACGACGGGTCTCCTTTAACTCCAGTTCATAGGAGGGAGGAAACAGGAAAAAGTCACTTGGGATTCTGTTGAAGTAGGATTGGGCAATTTTGAAAAGAGCATATGAGACTTTATGGTCTTTGGGTGAAGCTTGATGAAATTTTCGTAGCTGTCAGCAGCCTCCAGGTATCGTTCCCTGCCAAACTGGCAGTCCGCAAGGTAGAGGTCGGCTTCTGTGGCATAGGATGAATAGGGAAACTTGTTTTTTACGAACTTGAAATACTCCATGGCTTCCAAGTAGTCTTTGTCATCAAAGGCTTTTTTGCCTTTGATGAAGTTTTCTTTTGCCGAGACCCTGTAAGAAACCCTTGGTTTGGATCTTGGACCAGAATTGCATCCC
>JALVPF010000403.1 GCA_027031935.1 Myxococcales bacterium
ACCTATGAGTTTGATGGACTGAACTTCGTTGTGGAAAAAGAGCTTCTGAAAACCACTGGTGGAATATGTGTGGATTTCATAGACAGGGGTTATTTTGGAGGATATCAGATCGAGCCCAAGATTCCTCTCGGTGGTGGGGGCGATTGCGGTACCTGCAGTTGCTGACTTTTCCATCGTCAACCGGCCCAACCGGCAGGGTTCAGGGTCTTCGGCCCGGTTGACGCAGCTCCACAGCCAACTTGCCTTCCTTGTATATTCTGACCGTACCGGTCGTCTTGCTGATGACAAAGGAGATGGCTTTCGTGGCTGCTGTAATGGCCATGGCTGAAGCGTGGCGGGTGCCTAGTCCCATGGGCAGATCCAGTTCCAGGTCGTCGGGAGGATTGAGATATCTTCCTGCGGCGAGAATGACTCCATCTTCCCTTACTATTATGGCACCGTCGAGCAAACAGAAGTTCTTCACGGCATTTCTGATGGATGGATCGAGTATGTTTCTTTCCTCTTCCGAATAGCCCTGGAATGGATTCAGGGTAAGCTGCCTGGATTTTTCCATGACGGCAGTTGAGTCTCCCACCACGAAAATGGTACCCACCGGGTCTCCCTCGTTTCCCTCGAAGCCCACGCTAAGGGCAATGTTCAGCACCGCCTCCAGAACCTGCATGGACTGGTCCGTATCGGACAGCAAGCCGCTGAGAGCGGCCTGCTCATTGGAGTGCTTGCCGACTCTGGTTACCATGCAGGTGTCCACGAGGGGGGAGTTGTGTTCACCCACCAGGCAGAGAATCAACATCTTGTCCGTGGTTTTTCCGGAAGCCGTACAACTGGCGAGGGCAACCTTTATTTTTTCAAATCGGTCAAAGGCATAGTCTGGAATGAGTTCATGCATCAGCCCAAGGTGCTCAGCCTGGACGGCCTGCTTGTCTGACGAACTGGCGACTATCACCTTCTTCTTGATGCTCCTGGCGGTCAATTCGTCCAGGTATTTGGGGTCATTGCAGATGAACAGGAGCCTGTCCACGTTCAGGTGTCTCGCCACTGTCAGGGCTTCCTTCATGAACACCTTGTTGACATCCTTTTCTGCAAGGGACGGCCTTGGCTTGGCATCAACGGGAGGAGGAGTGGAGTCGGCCGCGCCCTTGGAGGGCTTTACCTTGACCAGGGCTTTCTTGGCCCTTGAGGAGTCGTCTTTTTTGATCGTTTTCTCTTCTTTTTTTGTCTTCTGGGATTCTTTTTTGGTATCCATGCGAAAAAGAATAGCCTGCATTTGGCGCTTTTTCAAATTTAGTGCTTTTTGGATAAAGGATTTTTTTTCTTTCCTCCCGGGCGCCCTTTGCATTTTGGCCCGGATGGCCTGGTGGAAGGTTTAAGCTGACTGATGAGATCCTGACGCCCGATTTTTCTCAGGGCTTGTGTAACCAGTATTCTGTTTTCCGGCAGATGAGACAAAAGGAGCGCTTTTTGAAGCCTCTTGCCTCGATCCGATCGCTCTACGAAAACCTCTTCGCCCGTATCGGGACAGATTCCTGTGGCATACATTACGGTTGAGGCCGTTGCAGGAGTTGGGGTAAAGATTTGCACCTGCTCGACGCGAATACCCTCCTTTCTCAGATACAAGGCAGCATCCACCGTGTCCTCCAGAGTGGCACCAGGGTGTGCGGCCATGAGATAGGGAAGGACATACTGCCTTTTTTTCGCGTTTTTCGTGGCCTGTCTGAAGACCTCCAGGAATCTGGGCATTGATGCTGCTGCAGGTTTGCGCATCAGGTCCAGCACCCCAGGCTTGACGTGTTCCGGGGCGACCTTGAGGTGACCTGAGGTGAATTCGGTTGCCAGAGCCCTGATGAAGGCCTTTGACTCAACGGCCAGGTCCATGCGGATTCCGGTGGTTACGAAAAGGTGTTTGACTCCCGGAGTATTTTTTGCTTTCCGCAGGAGAGCCACATAGGCATCATGGTCGCCTCGCAGATGGGGGCATCTGCTTGGCCACAGACAGGAAATTCGGGCGCAGTGCTTTTTCCTGGAGCACGAAAATCCCCACATGTTGGCAGTGGGGCCTCCCACGTCATTGATGGTTCCCCTGAAATCCGGATGTGCTGAAATCCTTGCCACCTCGGAGAGTATGGATTTTTTCGAGCGACTGGTGACGTCCCTGCCCTGGTGTGCCGCTATAGCGCAAAATGAACAGCCGCCAAAACAACCCCTGTGTGATGTCACGGAAAAGCGGACTTGCTCCAGGGCTGCAACCTTCTGTCCTCCATGAACGGGGTGAACTTCTCTTCGAAAGGCCAGGGAGTATATTCTGTCAAGTTCCCGGCTGTCCTGTTTCATGGTGGGGTTTGCGATTACCCTCATTCCCCCTGCGGTCTGATGCAGGATACGATTGCTGTAACGCTCCTGAAGTCTGAATGCTTCCACATGGGCCAGCCTGTCCGAAGCCACGGCTTCTGTGGAAGGTAGCTCCACGGAATTTTCCGGCGCCTGCCTGGATGATGGGGTCCTGTATACAACTCCCCCTATGTCGCATATGGCAGACAATCGTTTTTGCGGATCAGCCCTGTCTCCGGAGGAAAGAGCCTGGAGTCGTTTTGCCAACTCGACCACCGGCTTCTCACCCATACCCGCCACCAGTATGTCGGCTCCACAGTCCATCAGGATACTGCGTCTGACCTTGTCGCTCCAGTAGTCATAGTGTGCAAATCGTCTCAAGCTCGCCTCTATGCCTCCTGCCACTATGAGCACTTTTTTTCCAAAGGCTCTCCGCAGCATGTGGCAGTAAACGGTCAGGGCGCGGTCGGGTCTGCCGCCGGATTTTCCGCCTGGAGCATAGGGGTCATCCCTTCTTGGTTTTTTCAAGGCCGTGTAGTTTGCCACCATGGAGTCCAAGGTCCCTGCTGTAACTCCGAAGAACAGCCTGGGTTCGCCCAGGACCTTTACCGCATCGGGATCGTGCACCGGGGGCCTGGGGATCACACTCACCTTCAGCCCTTGAGCCTCCAAAACTCGACCGATGAGCGCAGCAGGAAAGGATGGGTGGTCTACATGGGCATCTGCAGTAAGCAGAATGACATCGGGTCGATCCCATGCAAGGTTTCTAAGCTCGTCTGCAGTGGAGGGTAAAAACGGCGGCAGCTTGCCATGGAACTTTTGCTTGCTCAAGACTTCTCCAGGCGTTGCTCCTTTTCGGCGATTATGCCATCGAGCCAGTTCATGGATTGGTCAGGAACATTCTGTGCGTCCTTGAGCTTGTCTTTCAGCTCCACGAGTCCCTGAAGCTCTTTTTCGTCACGCTCACGGAGGTTATCCGCCATGCGTTTGAGTTCCAGGGCAACTTCCACAAGCTCATCTCCCTTTCGAAGTTTTCGCACATGGGGGTGCTTGCCATCTGCAATCATGGACAGGATCCTTTTCATGGCGTAAGCCGGTCCTGCTATCTTGTGTGTGGCTACTATGCCGAGGAAGGTGAGCAGCAGCACCAAACCACCCAAGGTCGCCACAAGGGTGAGTATCAGTGTCCTGTTTCGTGCCTCTATGAGTTCGTCAGCCTTGGCCAACTCTGCCTGTATGGCCTGGTTCATGTCTGGGTCATCGAGCGTCAGCAGTTGTGAGTTTTCCCTGTTGGCAGAGAATACCTCCTGCTGAGTATTGTAAAGAAAGAGTCCCAGCACAATGGAGATGGCGGTCGTTACCAGAACAACCGCCAAGGTGTACTTTAGTTGAAACTTCCAGTCCAGTAGAAAGTTTTTTATTTTTCTCTGTGGTTTTCCTGGCATTTTGTCCTCCCCCGGTACCGAGAGACTCATCTCACGGACCGGTTCGTCTGGCAAGGTATGACACCACCTCTTCCCGCGCAGCCTTGACGGCGGCGTCTACCAGTTGTCTTTGAATATCGTCCATGGTGTCGGGATCCATATCTGTCTGCTCCACGGTTGCCTCTGCCTCTCCCGAACCATCGAATTCCATTCGTTTATTGAGCAATCTCAAAACCATGATGCTTATTTTGCATTTGAAGGTCGTGGAGTCGGAGGATTTTTTCACACTGAGGGTGGTCAACTTAGGGCGAATGGAGATGCCCTTCAAGCCCCTGGCCTTGAGGTGTGAAGATAGTTTTTGCCCCGAAAGAACCTCATGCTCCCCTTCGGACAGCACCATCATCGTGTTCTCTGCAAGATCTCTTTTCAGAATCCGCTTCAGTCTTTTTGCCAGACCTTTGCCGGCTCCCGGTACAAGGATGGGATCGTTTAGCACCACCAGATACATGGGGCGCGTCTTTTGGGCCCTGTCCAGGGCCTTTAGCGCCTTGGTGGCAGCCTTGTTGAGCAGAGTCTTTGGATCCTTGAGCAGGGTGATGAGATCTTTTCTGTAGGATTGGTCTCCAAGCTGACCCAGGGAATATGCGGCAGCTGCGCGCACCAGATCGTTATCATCCGAGAGCGATTTTTTCAGAGCTGGAGCCGCCTGGCGAATCCTGAGTCTGCCGATTTGTATGGCGGCCTTCAGGCGCACCTTGTAACTGGAATGTTCCAGGTATTGAACCAGCCTCTGGGCACGGTCCTGTCCAATGGCGGGCAAGAGCATGAAAAAAATAGCAGCCAAAGCCACTATCCGTACGGCATCTATTGATTCAGATCTTCGCAGCGCAGTCCCTCCACCGGTTTGCAGTTATAACCGATGTGGCAGTATCCATCTATACAGTATATCGTGCGATCACATTCGTTTCCACCAGGAGTGCATGGTTTTCGTGTAATCCTGCATTGAAAGGTAAAATCGTCACACGAGTCCTGCGGGCACTGATTGTCGGAGGTGCAGAGACAAAAACCCAGCTCGTCGCCTTCCTTTTTCTGGCACTTGCCCGATTCGCATTCGTCATCTGACCTGCAGTTGTCTCTTGTGTAGACTATTCTTACGGAGAAGCAATCATAGCCATTGGGACACGGTTGTCCGTCGCTGCAGTCTACACCGCAGTATGGCGGCAGACCGAGATCTCCACCCTTGACCAGGCAAAAGTTCGGCCCCTCTCCACATGAATGGGGTTCGTATATGGTCGCGGAGGAACAGTAGGCACAATAGGGTCCACGGGTGTCATCGTAGCATGTCTTGCTTTCAGAGTCGCACAGTTGGCCAATGTCGCAATATGACTTGTCCTCACATCGGCCCGATTCACAACTGCCGTCCAGACAGACCTGACCCAGGGGGCAGTCTCCGGATGTCCTGCATCCTGGCACACAGGTGAAAAACTCCGAACACACCTGTCCGGGGGGACACTGACGGTCGTCCGTACACTTGCCTATCTCTATGCAGTTGCCGGTAGTGGTGTCACAGAAGGTATCTTCAGGGCAGTCCAGGTTTGTATCGCATGCCATCCTGCGGCGACATATACCGTCAGGAGCACAGTATTCGTCAGGACCACAGACATCATCTGTGGCGCACAGGCACAGGCCCGTGTCAGGATCGCACCTGAATCCTGGAGGGCAGTCATCGCTAGACGCACAAAAGGTGCGGAGATTGGTCTGTGATTCACAAGACTCGCCAAGGCTGGCCGCCAGGAAAAGCAGACAAAGCACCGCTGGTACTATCAGGTAATTTCCTGTTTTCTGTACCGAACCATGTCCCATGTTGATCTCACGCTCCAGTCAAGGCCATCAGTGCACAACAACTACTATAGCAGTAATGCATGTCATGGTCATTCATTCATCAGGGTGAAATATCCGAACACCTCAAGCCCTCCACAGGAGTGCAATTGCGCCCTATGAGACACAGGCCGTCGATACAATAGATGGGCCTGTCGCACTCCGTACCACCGGGAGTGCAATGCTTTCTGGTGACGGTGCATCTGAATGTAAAATCATCACACGAGTCCTTGGGGCATTCGCTGTCCGACGTGCAGAGACAAAACCCCACGTCGTCCCCTTCGTTGATGTGGCACTGACCTGATTCACACTCCCCATCGCTGTGGCAAGAGCCGCCCACGGCACGCAGGATCAGGCTGCATTCGTAACCCATGGGACACTCCTGGCCCTGGTTGCAATCCACACCACAAAAGGGTTCGAGGCTTGGATCGTTGCCGGTCATGAGACAAAAGTTTGGTCCATCTCCGCAGGATGAAGGTTCGCCTATGCCCGCGGGCACACATGAGCGGCAGTATGGAGCAGTCTGCTCGTCGTAGGTGTCATAACACTTCATGGATTCCCTGTCGCAAAGCTGCCCGTAATCGCAGTAGGTCTTGTCCTCGCACAGACCTGATTCGCACTTGCCATCTAAGCAGAGTTGTCCCAGGGGGCAGTCACCGCTTGTCTTGCAACCAGGGACACATGTAAAAAACTCGGAACATATCTGACCTGCCGGACATTGGCGATCGTCTGTACATTTACCCATCTCTATGCAGTTGCCGGAGGTGGTGTCGCAGAAGGTGCCTTCAGGGCAGTCCAGGTTTGTGTCACAAGCCATCCTGCGACGACAGATGCCGTCAGGGGCGCAGTATTCATCCGGACCGCAAACGGCGTCCGTGGCACAGAGGCACAAGCCCGTGTCCGCATCACACACAAAGCCTGGCGGGCAGTCGGAGTCTGATGCGCAAAAGGCCCTCAATCGTTCACTCTCTGCGCATCCATGCAGGCATGAGTATCCCGCAGCGAGGCATGCCAATAAAACCACCGTCCAAAAGGATGAGGCTGAGGATACCTGATTCATTTTTCAGGGGGCGGTTATGGATGCGTAGTTGACGGTGTAGGAAGTCCATCTTCCGCTGGACAACTGGCCATAGTTGAACCTGTCGAAAGTGAAACGCGGCGAATTCGCAGTGTATAGAAGCAGCAGCAGGGGTTCTCCCTGGGGCAGGGTGTCGAGAAGTTCGGGTGGAAGCCTTACCTGGGTGATGTCACCGGGAAGCACCACTCGCCAGAGCACCTTTGGCATCAGCTCCGATGTCTGGATCAGCACCTGGGTGAGCTCAGGCGTAGGGCCGTCGAACTGCCATGATATCATTCCATCGCTGAGTTCTCCGTCCTGCTCCGGTTGAACCAGGGTGGTAAATCCCAGAAAAGGTCCCATCTGAACGCCTTCGGACAGGTCACCTGCCTGACGCCGGAAAGTGTAAGACAGAGGATAGGATCCACCCTTGCTCGCCAGGCCCACGAACAAGAATGCGTCAGCGGTGGCAGAGGGCAGACCTGAGAGGATGAGATCTTCCGTTGTGCCCTGTGCGTGGCCAAGATAGATGATTCCATCGGCCCCGAGGTCCAGGCTTACGTATGCACCGTACTGAGCTTCTTTCTCCTCGTCGCCCAGGGGCGGTTGCACCAGATGTACAAGCAGGGTTTTGTCCAGGGGTGTGGACAGCACCACGTCCTGGTCCTGAACCGGGTCTTCGCTGATGAGTTCTATGGCCCTTCTTGTGCCCAGGAGGGCTGGAGTAAATTCGTCCGTGTCAGAGTTCAGCGCACCATACAAGGCGTAAATGGAGTATTGGCCCAGACGCAGTGGGGCAAACTGGAACGCGCCTCCATCCTCCACTATGGATGTTCCCCTTGGTTCTCCACCATAGGGCGGTACAGAGTAGATGCTGTAGGAAGTCATGTAGATCCTGGCCTCGTAGGAGATGTTCGGTCCGGTGGGCAAGCCGGGTATGTCCTTGAAGCCGAAGACCCTGCCGCTGATGGACGAATAGGTCACTTCCACCTGGGTCGGATCTATGGGCTCCTGCTCATTGGGGTAGAGATAGACGGTCAGATTGGCTGCGTCGAGTCCAGCCACCGTCATGGATTCGAATCCTTCCTTGCCTATGGAGACGGTCACGGCCCTCACGAGGGATGGCCCTGAAAATGTTATCTGGCCTCTGTCATCGGTGTAGCCTACCAGTGATGGTGTGTCTATGATAACCGTTGCGTCCGGTACCGGGGCTCCCCAGTTGGCCCAGGAGCCTTCCAGGCAGGTTATGTTGATGGAGCCGTTCATGGGACCACCGGAAGCTCCACCCCGATCGTTGGTGGGGTCGAAATACGAAAATCCTGCCGGAAGCTGGTCGGATGCATCCTGTGTCCGAACCGTGACATCCACCTCGCCGGGTACTCCCGCAGGTGTTCTTGCTGTGGCCATGGACGGGGACAGAACCTGGACTATGGCACCCTTGGCCTGTCCAAAGGATATCTCCATCCCCGGTGTAAATCCGCTCCCGAAGATGGTCACGTAGGTGCCTCCGGCCTGGGCCCCCGAGTCCGGCTCCACCCTGACAAGGTGGAGGTCTTCGGTATATTCGAAGGCTGACTGGAGCACGGCGTGGCTGTCTGCGTCCTCGACCATGACGTCAACCACACCTGCTGCTGGCGGTGTCTTGCCGGTGAGCATGGTACTGGCTACGACCTGTATCTCCGATGCTTGTACTCCCCCGAACGTGACCATCGTGTCAGGACCGAAAGCCTTTCCTGTGAGGGTAAAGTCGGTTCCTCCCTGCGAGGGTCCTGTGTCAGGAGCGATGTTTTGCAGCTCAAGGCTGGAAAAATACCTGTATGCCTTGGGTGCCGATGCGCTCTGGCCCGACGTACGGACCTCAACAGTGACTGCACCTGCTTCGCCTGCCGGCACCTCTGCCTCTATGGTCCTGTCATCCAGAACAGAAAATGATGTCGCCGTTTGGGAGCCGAACTTGACCTGGGTGATGGTATCGTTGTTGAACCCGTCTCCTGCGATTATTACTCTGTTGGTCCCTTGTGTGGGCCCTGCGTTGGGGGCTACGGCCAATATGCGCAACGAGCCAGCAGCTTCGTCCAGGTAGACGAAGCCACCTGGAAGTCTGTCTGACTGCACGGCTCCTTGTACCCTGACATCCGACGACCCCGGCTCGTGGGCCGGGGTGGTGGCTTGCATGGTAGTCTGATCGGGTATGCTGAGATCGGCAGCCTGTACATCGTCAAACTCGACAGTGCAGAACTCATCGAAGCCATCTCCGGAAATTTCTACAGCATCGCCGCCTTGGGCCTGCCCCGTGGCAGGCTGGATGCTGTGGATTTCGGGCCTGGAGTGATATTGAGCCGTGCGAAACATCAACGCGCTTCCGTTATGATTGACCAGGCGAACATCCACCTTGCCGGGTTCGGCAGGTGGTGCCAGGCCGCTTACGACGCCGGGCGATTGTACCGTGATACCAGAAGCCGGCAGTTGCCCAAAAAGTACCACGGTATCTTCAGTAAATCCTGTACCCGTTATGGTAAAGGGAGTGGCCCCTTCGGAACTGAAATGGAGAGGTTGAAGCGAGTCGATGCGAACCGTGTCATAATAATCAAAGGCCTTAGACAGGGTAACTCTGCCGTTGGGGTTCTGCACGGTGATGTCGCAGGGACCCGCGACTCCAGCGGGGGTTCTGACGCTTATCATGTCGTCTCGGATCACCTCTATGTCTATGGCCGAGTTGTCTCCAAACCAGACGTCGGTCACGTCCCTGACGTCAAAGGGACTCTCTCCGATTCCGTTGACGAATCCAGAACCTAGAATGTTTGCCCAGGTGCCGCCCTGCATGGGACCTCGTGAAGGCAGGACCTGTGTTACGGCAAGCTCCACGGGACCCGAGTCGGCATCGTCTGTCATATCGCCATCTGTAGGCGCATCACCGTCAGGGTAATCTCCGCCGTCGGCATCCATGCCCGGCTCTTCATCCAGGCCACCATCTAGGTCAGGAGAAGCGGAGCTGCATCCCATTTGCATCAGCAATAGAGCCAGGCTTGCCGCCAGCGGCAACATGATGGGCATCTTCATGGCCTTCACCTCTGATTCCCGTGATCCTGGAGAGTGATGGTCATCTCGTAGTTGTTGCTGACCTGAGATTCTGCATAAACGCGGATGAAAAACCTGGTTCCAGGATCATTGTCGGAAAAAACAGTCTCGGAATTGCCTGCTGTGGCGGATCTCATTACCAAACTCTGTCCATCTCCTGCCAACAGGTCCAGGTCCAGGTCTCCGTCCAGGGCAGGGTAATCGATTCGCACCACGAGATCCGAATCTGGAGGGCGTTGAATGACATACCAGTCTTCATCCCTGGGACAGATGGCCAAGGGGCCGAATGTTCCATCCGAAATGGGTGCTGCGGTCAGCTCAGAGTCATTGGGTTCCCACTGGTCATCGTCGCACGGAATCCCCCTGGAGACGGTCACGATAAAGGAATAAGAGGCCTGGTTGTCACTGGTCGTGGCCCTTATCCTGTAAAGGCCATCTTCCGTTGCCACGCTGTCGATGAGAAGTGAGTCCTCCTGTATTACCTCGGTGAGTTCGATATTGAAGAGCGCCACGTGAAAATGGTCGGCGGCAAGAAAATCGGTGTTTACTATCAACTGCAGACGATCCCCCCTGGCCAGTTCGATACCGAACCAGTCCACATCATCGGGACACAATACCAGCTGTTGTGTCCTTCCAGGAGCAAGGGGGGCTGGGGAGGCTGGATCATCGTTTGGTTCAAGGGCATCGGGGCGGCAGTCCTGCGATACACATCTTCCAGAAGGTGGATCGCAGACTGTGCCATCCGGGCAGTCCGCTGATGACAGGCAGTCGGGAGGTGGGGTGGTGCACTGGTATGTCTGCATGTTGCAGACTGTGCCAGGGTAGCAATCGCGATCCGTGACGCAGGAATTCTCCCCCTCGCAGCGATTTGTCTCCTTGTTGCATTTCAAGCCTACTCCGCATTGATCGTCGGCGTAGCATTCGACGCATCTTCCAAACTGGTCGCAGACCATGTTAAGACCGCATATGACGTCGGCTGTCTCCGGGGTACACGCGCTGTTGCATCTGTGGTTGGCCAGGTCACACACCTCACCATCAGCGCAGTCTTCATCCCTGTTGCATCCCAGGTCCAGTACGCACACCAGGTTGAGCTGATCGCACCTCTGCCCTGCATCACACTGGGAATCGGAGGTGCAAGGCACCACATCCTTGGAGTCGGTACATTTACCCTGTACGCAAAACCATCCCAGGTCGCAGTCCTGGTTCAGGGTGCACTCGCCTACGAAGATGGGAAAACAAAGGCGCTCGACAGGCTGGCAAAACTCGGTCACAGCACAGTCCCTGTCTCGCGCACAGTGGCCACAGATGCCATCCACACAACCAAGCCTGGCAGGACAATCCAGCCGGTCAGTGCACAAGATTGCGTCAGACCCCCCGTCTGTATCATGGGTGTTCGAAGAACTGCACGATGGCAGCAAGCCGAACAGCACC
>JALVPF010000404.1 GCA_027031935.1 Myxococcales bacterium
ATGAAGAACTTGTTGAAAAATGCCTTGCAAGCAGTGCCAAGATCTACGACTCCAAACCACAAATCAAGACTCGGTCCGCGCCACCTTGCCCTGGTTCGCGCTCCGAAACCTGCAAAAGCTCAAAAGCAAACACGGAATGCACAAAAACCTGGCAAACAGGAATCTGTCGAGACACGGGCACCCAAGGCCCCGACATCCAGCCTGGCGGATGCCCATTCCCTGGCAGAAAGCCTGGCCAAGGATACAAGCTGGATATTCGACGGGATCAAATCCGACATGCGCCATGAAAACTGGGCAGACGCCTTGCGAAAGCTGGACAATTATCTCGAAGACCCCATGAGCCCGCAAAGGGACGAGGCAAGTTTCCTCAAGGGACTGTGTCTCGTGAAACAGGGTGATAAAAAGGGCGCAAAGAGAATATTCATACAGTACCTCAAGCGCTGGCCTTCCGGAAAAAGAGCAGAAGAGATCAAGGCTATCCTGTCTTCTTTTCGATAAACGATAAGCAGTCTATCCGGCTATATTAATAACTCCTCATCATAAACGTGCATCCATTTTACTTTTGACACAAAGATGGCATCTCATTTATACCAAATGGGAGAAAAGGAGAACGCCATGGGTGAGGCCGACAAACAGACAATAGAGGCACTGCTTTCAGCCATTCGAGCCGAAGGCGATGGATATAATTTCTACTCCATGACAGCAACAAGCATAAAAGACAAAAAAGGCAAAGAAGTCTTTACCATGCTGGCCGAAGAAGAATTGAAACACAAACACTTCCTGGAAGCTCAACTCAAGTCCATACGTGACACAGGTGCGCCGGACAAGAATGTGCATTTGGGGCAAGCTTCTGACCTGTCCAATGACAGCCCCATATTTTCCCCGGAGATCAAAAACCGCCTTAGCGATGCTCATTACGAGATGAGCGCCCTCTCGGTGGGCATACAGTTGGAACTCAGCTCACAAAAATTCTACAAGCAACAAGCCGAAGCAGCCAAGGACGAGACCATGCGGGCCTTTTTCTCCAGGCTTGCCGATTGGGAAGCAGGACACTATAGAGCACTTTTGCGTCAGCAGGATGAGCTCAAGGATGACTATTGGACCGCAGGTGGATTCGCACCATTTTGATGATATAGATTGTCCGAGCCTGTTTGAATGCCCATAGTCCTTTTTCCTGTCTCTGCCACCCATTAAAAAAAAGTCCAAACCGTGCTAGAATGCCTCAAAACTCTTTTCAAGAGGTGAACCATGGGAAAATTATCGACCTTGCTGCTCCTTGGCATTGTGCCGTGGATATTTGAAAGCTGCACAGTGAATCCCAGGATCGACAAGACAAAATACTGGACCTGCACAACGGACTCGGACTGTGGAGGTGGGTGCGAGTGTTTTGACGGCAAGATCTGTGTACAATCGGATCCTGACAGGGCCGATGAATCCTGCGCCCCGTGTCAGGCTCCTGATGCCGATTGTGACAATGATCCTTCCACCGGATGTGAGGTCGACCTGGACGAAAACAGTGAAAACTGTGGCGCATGCGGCGTTGTCTGCCTTGATTTCCAGGTATGTGACCAAGGAAAGTGTGTAGGCTGTGAAGACAAGGACAAGGACGGCTTTGACGTGTGTGAACCAGGTGATCCTGGCGACGACGGAAAACAAAAAGATTGTGATGATGACAACCCAGACATCAATCCTGATGCCAAAGAAGACGATAGCCTATGCGGCAACAATATCGATGAAGACTGCAATGGAAAGGATCGTCCGTGCGACTGCAAAGACGAGGACGATGCGGACTCGGATTCCTACTACAGCGCAGAGACATGCGGTGGTACAGATTGCGATGACAATGACCCTGCAATAAATCCGGGAGCGCAGGAGATGACCTGTGACGGAAAAGACAACGACTGCAACGATCTCACACCGGATGCTCCGGACGATGACGAGGACGGCTTCGACGTCTGTGGGGACGGAGACGAGGTCAACCCGGACTCACTACCTGCAGATTGCGATGACAGCGATGGAGCCATCAACCCAGGTCTGGAAGAAACCACCTGTGATGGCAGGGACAACGACTGCGATGAATCAACACCGGATGCTCCTGACGATGATAAGGACGGCTTCGACGTCTGTGGGGACGGAGACGAGGTCAACCCGGACTCACTACCTGCAGATTGCGATGATACCGAAGACACTATAAATCCTGACGCTGCCGAGATATGCGGAAACCCCGCGGACGAGGATTGCTCTGGGTACACAGATGACATCGACAATGATAACGATGGCTTCATGGCCGCCACAGATGGAGATCCGGACGGGGCGCATCAATGCAATCCTGAAAACAGCACTCCTTTTGACTGTGACGATGAAGATGCTTCTATAAATCCAGGCGCTTTGGAGATTTGCGCAAACAACGTAGACGAGGATTGTTCTGGACATACAAACGATCTGGATCACGACGGTGACGGATTCATCGCAGTAAAGGACGAAGAGGAACACTTTTGCGGGGGTACTGACTGTAACGATGAAGATGCCCTCATAAACCCCAACGCTCATGAAATATACTGCGATGGGTCTGATCAGAACTGCAATCCCGATGACGACAATCCGGATTTTGATGGTGATGGTTATACCTACTGTGGAATTTCCGGACAGGATCGTGACTGTGATGACACGGACCCGGATGTCCACCCTGGGGAAAATGAAAACAGTGCCCAGGGAATCGGCGATATGGAACCATGCTTCGACTGCAAGGACAATGACTGTAACGGTTTTGTGGACTGCGCGGATGAAGACTGTGTAAGGAGTCTAATATGCACTGAGATGCAGTGCAACGATGGTGATGGTGACGGCTGGGCGAGCTGCGAGAGTGCACCAGACGAGTATGGCTGCATTGATTGTGATGACTCAGATGGAAATATCAATTTGGGCGAAGAGGAAATCTGCGGAAACAATGTGGACGAAAATTGTGACGGAGTTCCTGATTTCATCGACCATGATGGAGATGGATATCCTGCTGGACAAGATGCCTCAGGCAACTTGTGCAACATTCCCGAATCCGACATTGACTGCGATGATGGCGACTACAACGTGCATCCTGAGGCAAAAGAAAGATGTGATGGACAAGATGACAACTGTGACAGACAGGTGGACAACCTGGATGAAGACAATGATGAGCACAGCCCGTGCCTTGGCCAAGACTGCAATGACCATGATGGAGGCATCAATGTCGGCGCCACAGAGGATTGTTTTGATTACCTGGACAATGACTGCGATGGACTTACGGATTGTGCTGATGAAGACTGTGAAAGCCAGTGCGGAACCTGTGTTGACGAAGACGGTGATGGCTGGGCTGTTTGCGAGGGTGATGAGTACCCCGATGACTGCGACGACTCTGATCCGAGGGTACACCCTGCACAGATTCACCTTTGCCGCGATGTCAACGCACCCAACGACTGCGCAGATCAAGTACTGCCAATTGATTGGCTGAGCGGTAATGCCTCTGCAGACTATGCTGACGGTCCTCAGGGGTCAGCCAGCTTCAATGGGCCCACGGCTCTTGCGCTTGGCTATGACATTGAAGAAAATCCTCTGCTGTACGTAGCTGATAGTAACAACGACAGCATCAGGAAGATCGACGTCGGCCACCACCAGGTACCTGATGAATTTGTCACCACCATTGCAGGAAACCCTGATCTGGAAAATGATTTTGTATCCCAGGGTACCATCGATGAAGTCAGCCTGAATTCACCAGCGGGGCTCTTGTGGATACCGGGTCAATATGGAAACGGGGCCCTGGTCGTCGCAGATACAGGCAATAACGCCATCAGGATTGTAAATCTGGACTCTGATTTTCCAGACTTTGATCCTTATTACATCATGACCATCTCTGGAAACGGCCAGGCGGGCCATCATAATGGATTCTTGACACAAGCCACTTTCAACCACCCCACTGGAATGACCCTGGACGAAAAAGGAAACCTTTATATCGCAGATACAGGTAATCACTGCATCAGGAAAATTTCCACGGATGGTTGGGTGAGCACTTTTTCCGGGGTCTGTGGAGAAAACGGGGATCAGCAAGGGAATGCCAATGTTGCCAGATACGAACGCCCAAAAGATATTGAATACATAGGCTATGGCAGATTCCTGGTGACGGACTCGGGAAACAACAAGATAAGGGCCTTGAACGCAGATGGCATGATGGCCACCCTGCTTGGCGAAGCAGGATCCGGCAATCACGATGGTTATCTGCAAGATGCAAAAATACAAAACCCCACGGACATGCTCATCGACTGGACAGATGGAGTAATCTTGTTTGCCGACATGGGAAACTCGCTCATTCGGCTCATGCAGCAAGTTGAAATCCCGGGCATAATAGATGATGTCTGGACTGGGACCCTGGCTGGCGGTGGCGATACAGAAATCACCCCGTGGGATAGCTGGGGCACCTGCAATGTAAAGCTATCCCACCCAATGGGCACAGCCATGTATGTCGATCCAATTGACAACAATATTCGTGCGTTTTACCTCTCTGACCATGACAAGAACATGATTTATTCTATTCTTCTGTACTACTAGACCCTTTGGAATGCAGTTTGCAAAAACAAAAAACGTCAACTCCTTTTTATCCTCCAGCCCCCCAAATCTGCCACTCACTGGAATCAGATTTTACAAATCGCCTGTAAGGTCACACAGATGCAAGGAATCGTCCGCAGTCGTGGATTGCCCACATGGAGGCCTCAACTTGCCGAAGAAATTCTGCAGCATGGCCACATAGATCGCAAGCGAGGTGAGAGGTCAAGCCAGCCCTTCTTGTTGCCCTGAGAAGTCAATTGTTGCATACTGGCAAAGATGCAAAGAAAACATTGCACCATGGACATAATGCAACAAAATGCAAAATCGCTGAAAATGGCTGGTTGCAAAAATGGCTGCGCAAAGTGAAAAACGTACGATAAACGCCATCTTGGACGCTGTTTCCGAAGGCGTTTTTACCGTGGACAAATCATGGCGTATCACGAACTTTAATCGAGCTGCGGAAATTATCACAGGCATAGAGGCACAGGCTGCCATAGGAAAAAAATGTTCCGAGGTGTTCCATGCAGACATATGCGAGAGGGGTTGTGCCCTGAGACAGAGCATGGACACCGGTGAGAACCTGCACGGTGTCTCTGCTAGAATACTCAACGCCAAGGGACAGTCCATACCAGTTTCTGTAAACACGGCATTGGTGAAGGACAGAAACGGTAAAACCGTAAACGCAATCGAGACATTCACGGACATCTCCCATCTGGAACTGCTGCGACACGAAATGGAGCAGAGGTATTTCTTTGGGGACCTGGTGGGAAAATCAAAACCTTTTGGAAAAATTCTCGCATCTCTTCCAGAAGTTGCCCAAAGCGATTCAAGCGTTTTGCTGGAAGGGGCCGTCGGCACTGGAAAGGAGCTTGTGGCCAGGACCATTCACAACCTGAGCTCCAGACACAAGATGCCTTTCGTATCTATCAACTGCGAGGCCTTGCCAGCGAACATCGTCGAGGCGGATTTGTTCGGTTACGCACAGGGTGCGACATTGGACAAGAAAAACCACAAGCCAGGAAAACTAACCTTGTCAAAAGGTGGCACCATTTACCTGGATGGCATAGACAAGCTTTCACAAACAACGCAGGTCAAGCTCTTGAGAGTTTTGCAAGACAGGGAATACGAACCCCTTGGAAGCACACAAACCATGAGGACTGACATACGAATCATGGCATCAGCCCGTGTCAAACTCTCTGAGCTGGTCACCTGTGGACAATTTCGGGATGATCTGTATTTCAGGCTGGCAGTGGTTCATCTCTTTCTGCCCCCTCTTCAAGAGCGCCGAATGGATATACCACTTCTGGTGAAGCACTTTATACAGACATTCAATGCACACCTTGGAAAAAACATCGAAGGCGTCGAGCCCGATGTCACAAAATTGCTCATGGAATATGATTTTCCCGGCAACATAGGGGAACTCAGGGATCTGGTGGAGCACGCTTGCACACTCTGCGAAACTAAAAGCATCTCATCAAAAGACCTGCCCACTGATTTCAGGCTGAAGCTGGCTCGAAAGATGCATAGACGTGGCCAGGGTCGAGCTGATTCATCTCACGAAGGCTCCATCAGGGAGGCCATTCGTCAGGCCGATGGTCACTTGGGGCACGCAGCTCAACTCCTTGGTATCTCGCGCACCACACTTTGGAGAAAGATGAAACGCCTGGGACTGAGTACTGGAGACGTCAAGTGAAAATAGCCATACCTCGTTTTGGAGAAGAAGTGGGACCGTGCTTTGGTCATTCGGCAACCATCACCATATTTACCATTCGGAGGAAAAAGGTCATCGACCATGTGGATTTTTCGTTACAAAGCCAGGAGGCACTGGATAGAGTGAGATTGTTGCGGGATCAACAGGTGGACGTGCTCATTTGTGGCGGCCTGCAAGATGTACTCGAAGAGATGCTCCGATCAAGAGGTATAGAGGTAATCTCGTGGGTTACGGGCAAGGTGGACGAATTGATCGAGCTTTTCATGCAAGGACGATTGAAACACGGTGTTGCAAAGGGGGAGGCCGGAGAAAATCATGGTTGAGGACTGCCTGAGCAAGTTTGTACAGGAGCAACTTTGGAACCAGGTTCCCGTTGCCATTGCCTTGATTGACAGGGACTTTCGCATCAGCGAAATCAACTCGGCGTTCAAAGAGCAATATGGCGGTGGCGTGGGAAGACCTTGCTACGAAGTCTACAAGGGCCGAAAATCCCGCTGTAAAAACTGCGCTGCGGCAAAGAGTTTTTCGGATGGCAAAACCCGCGTCAGGGAAGAAAAAGGGCGAATTGATGAAGGCGAACAACGCTACTATATCGTCCACATGATTCCGCTGAGACAACCAGACGGTCATATCCCCTGCATCGTCGAGATGTCTACGGATATCACGCTGACCAAACAGCTGGAGCACGACAAGATAGAGGCAGAAAGGCTAGCAGCAGTGGGACAGACCGTGGCAGGGCTTGCCCATGGAATAAAAAATGTTCTCATGGGCCTGGAGGGGGGAATGTACGTGATGCGCTCCGGAATGGATCGTTCGGATGAAGAGCGTATAAAGCGGGGCTGTCAGATGCTGGAAGATAACGTCGCCAGGATCTCCACCTTCGTAAAGGAGTTTTTGCAATTTGCCCGAGGCCACACACCCAAGGTCAAACTCACTGACCCCAACAAGATTGCCCAAAAGGTCTACGACATGTTTTACCAGAAGGCGGCCATGGCAGGAATCGGGCTTAAGCTCAACCTCCAGGAAAAAATTGCCATGGCCATGATGGATGAAATGGGCATTCTCGACTGCGTCTCCAACCTTGTATCCAATGCTCTGGATGCCTGCGAGATAAGTGATAAACCGGGCAGGTCGGTAAGCCTTTCGACCCTGGATGAACATGGCGCACTGGTGATTGAAGTTGCGGACGATGGGGTGGGCATGGACTACGAGGTGAAGAAGAAGGTCTTTACGAACTTCTTTTCCACAAAAGGCTCTGACAAGGGCACAGGTCTGGGATTGCTGACGACGAGCAAGATTGTTCAGGAACACGGGGGAAAGGTCTCGGTAGAGTCCGAACCTGGAAAGGGCTCCGTTTTTCGCCTTGTTTTTCCAAGAGACAGGCTGCCGACCATGCACAAAAAGGAAGAAGGATAAGCCACTGGAACATTTTTTGGGAGGGTACGCAGATGACAGATTCAAACGAAGGAAGAAAGAAGATACTGGTGATAGACGATGAGCCAAGCGTTGTCATCTACTTAGAAACATTGCTTCAGGACAACGGTTACAACACTATCAGCGCCTCCAACGGAAATGACGGCATGGAAAAAGCCCTGGAACATCACCCTGATCTTATCTGCCTTGACATCACCATGCCTGAAAAATCCGGTGTCTCCTTCTATCGTGACATCAGAAAAAACGAAGAGACAAAGGATATACCAGTAGTCATTGTAACCGCAGTGACCTACTATGGCGGAGATCCGGAGCCCTTCAAAAACTTCCTAAGCTCGAGACATATCGTACCAGCCCCGGATGCCTTCTTTCCCAAGCCCATAGACAAGAAGGAATTCATCTCGAAAATCAACGAGCTACTGGCTTAGGCATCATTTTTACCACCTGATCATTGATAATATCCTCCACCTTCACTACCATTGGCCCGAACCGGATTACCTGCAAAATCAATGTCGAATTTCCGTCGCAGGTACAGGAGAGGCCATGACAGCAGGAGGTTTTGATAGAAGGACTTTTCTTCAGGCAGCCTTGGCTGGCTTGCTGCTGCCGGCATGCAAGGATTCAAACAGGTCTAAGGCCGGACCTTCGAAAAATCCAGCGTCAGGAAAATCCCCAGCTACAAAAAATCTCAAGAACACTGCTGGACGCCTGGTGATTTTGGGATTCGACGGCGTGGACCCAAGGCTGGTGCAAAGATGGATCTCAAGCGGTGACTTGCCGAACATGGCAAAGCTCTCCAGGGATGGGTATTTCAGTCCACTGGGATCCACCTCACCGCCTAACTCCCCAGTGGCCTGGACCACATTCGCCACAGGAAAAGACCCCAGCGAGCACGGGGTGTTCGGATTCATCAAACGCGATCCAAGGACATACCTGCCGGGTACTGCCCCATATAGCATCACGGGCCCTAGATTTCACGGGGGATCAGTAGATCAACCGACAGCCAGGTCCAACAGGATTGGAGATGCATGGTGGGACACATTGGACAGGGCGGGAGTCTCCGTTGGAATGCTGTTCGTTCCTTATGCCTTCCCTGCTCCAGATCTTCATCATGGGAGGGTTTTTGCCGGTCTTGGTGTTCCTGACGCCAGGTTTACAAACTCGTCTTTTACCCTTTACACATCCGAACCACGTCAGCCCGGGACATCGGATCGAGTGGCCGGAGGCAGGATCATCAGGCTCTCTGTAACTTCGAGCTCCATTGACACTACCATAGACGGACCAAGGGGACCTGATAAAAAACCACTGAACCTTGCCCTACATCTGGAACTAAATCGAAAAAATGGCATCATCAAGATCAGCTCTGGAGGAAAAACACAGCTAGTGGCAGAAGGGCAAAGGTCTGATTGGTTTCCAGTAAAATTTTCCGCGCCTGGATTCGAGCTGGTGGGACGGGTTAGATTTCATGTACTCAGCGTAAAAAAAGAACTCCGTTTGTACGCATCACCCATTCAAATAGATCCAGGACAGGATTTTCTTCCCTTGGGTGGCCCCAGGGATTGGCTGATTCGCGCGGTTGAAAAGCATCAACTACCAACCGTGGGATGGGTACACGACACCTCGGCTGTAAACGCGGGGGTTTTACCCAAAACAGTCTTTTTGGGTGCTGTGCTGGATACCATGCGCACCAGGGCCTCTCTTCTCATGGAGGAGTTGGAAAACCACGCAACCCGGGTCCAAATGGGGGTGTTTACAGGAACGGACAGGGCCGCACACATCTTCTACAAAGAGCTTCAAAGAGATGATGGTGGACCTCTCAAGCTGGTATACAAAGAAATGGACAGGATCATTGGGCAGGCGCAAAGACGCCTGAAGCCTGAAGACAGGCTAGTCGTCATGTCCGATCACGGATTCCATCCTTTTGATCGCATGTTGCACGTCAACACCTGGCTGGAACAGCAAAATCTTTTTCGACGTTCAAAGCCTGGGGGAGCTGTACGATTCTTGCGCGGCGTGGACTGGTCTCAGACCAAGGCATACTCGCTGGGCAACGGGCAGGTTTATGTAAACCTTAAAGGGAGGGAATCGGCGGGCTCGGTACATGCAGGTCCGCAACAGAAAATGATCCTGGCCCAGATAAAAAGACGATTGCTAGAACTGAAAGATCCTGCCTCCGGAACGAAGCTTGTTAGCCAAGTATATCCTGTATCAAACCTTACAAAAGGCCAGTTACAATCGATAGCTCCTGATCTTCAAATTGCATTCTCTCCAGGATGGCGTTCTTCCTGGGAGACATCCCTTGGTGGTGCACCCTTGGGTGATGCCATGGCTAAAAACCCCAAAGCATGGTGCGGTGACCATGCAGCTTCTGATATCAAGGATACTCCTGGTATCATCATGCTTGGAAACAAGCCTATGCAATCGGATCCAAACCTAAAGGATCTCTCATCTACAATCAAAGCCTTCTTTAAACTAGATCCAGGGGGACCCGGGAGGCCCTTTTGGAGTTGAATTCGCCCAAGCCCTCAGTCCGAATAGTGTTACCGGCATACAACGAACAGAAATCCATAGCCCAATCAGCGCGGAGGATGCTCGATTTCTGCAGAGCTTGTCTATCAGCATACACATGGCACATCCTTATTGCAGAGAACGGATCGACCGACAATACACCTCAAGAGGCTGACCATATGGCCAGGAACAATTCTGAGATCGAGGTGCTGCACCTTCCAGAGGCAGGAAGAGGCGGAGCGCTTCGGGCCGCATCCGCCGCTTGCAATACAGATTACCTGCTGTACTCAGACGTGGATCTTTCGGCAGACATGAATGCCATCCCAAAAATGCTTCAAGAACTGGATTCGGGTGCTGATCTTGTCATTGGCAACAGGCTGCACCGAGATGCAAAAGTAAAACGGCGCTTGCACCGCGAAATACTCTCCAGGGGATACAACCTAATCCTGCAGAAATTCCTCGGGGTCAGAAAATTCAAGGATGCCCAATGCGGATTGAAGGCATGGCGTATTGAAAGTGTTCAACCTGTAATAGATCAGGTGGTGGACGACAAGTGGTTTTTTGATTCGGAACTCCTCGTAAGGGCTGAACGCTCGGGTTTTTCCATTCGGGAAATTCGGGTCGACTGGGTTGAGGACCCGGTTACAAGTGTACGATTACCCGACACCATAGTTGCAAAGATAAAAGGTGTATTGAGGTTGCGTCAAACATTGATACATGATCATCAGCTACCGCCTGACTCGTCCGTCTGAGTTTCCAAAGCCAGGCCAATGGCTTTCCGAGTCTGAAAGTATGGCTCTGAAAATGCAAACCTGAACAAGGCCAGCATGTCTTCGTCCGATGTCAACAGGCTCGCCCTGTCGGGAACAAAAGCCAATTCGCGTCCCCCGCCAGCACCAGAGAACCCGCCCAAAACCGAAAGCGCCGCCTTCAGACCACCACCCCACCGCACTCCGACGCG
>JALVPF010000405.1:0-2145 GCA_027031935.1 Myxococcales bacterium
GTGGTCGAATCCGGCTTTAACAGAAACCTCGTTTTCTGCAAGGGTAAATCCTTCTGGAGCAGACCGCATGTAGACGTCAACTTTGTCAGGAGAACCGACAATAGGCTGAGCATTCTGCGTAGCACCCAGCTTGCCGACGGGCTCACAGTAGGTTTTGACGGCGAGTGGCGGGCATGGGAAACAGGCTGCCGTGAAGGTAAGTGACATCAACAATCCAAGACCAAAAAAGCGAAGCATCAAGAAACCCCTTTCATACATAAATACGTAATCCAAAAAGTCAGGAACCGGATTTGTCAGTAGCAAAATAGACGGATCGAGTCAAGATGATGAAAGACCAGTGGATAACACGTCGACCCATGGGCTGTAATCTTTTCACGATGAAAATCGAACTTGACATGGTGCGTCATTTGAGATAGGTACTTGTAAATTCAGAACTGATGACTGGCCAAAAAGTTCAAGATTTTCGCTCGTAAATTTGGGTCAAGGGCCCACGCTGACTGGAGGCGGTAATGACTAAACCATTGTGTCTGGTGACTGGATCTTGTGGGTTCATGGGTTCCCACATGGTTCAAAAGCTGGTGGATGCCGGCTACAAGGTGCGGGCTACGGATTTGCCGCACATGTACGAAAGCGACGACAGGAAGGCCGGGCGTTTTCCCAGTGTGCTCAAGAACCTGGACGTGGAGTTCGTGCCGGCAGACCTGACCGACCCGTCCGGCCTGGATAAGCTGGTGGACAAGGTGGGCTGGATTTTCCACATCGCAGGATTGTTCAAGTACTCCGCCACATGGGAACAACTTCAGGCAGTCAACGAAGGTGGTACCCGCAACCTGCTTAGCGCTGCAATAGAAGGCGGATCTCTGAAAAAATTTATCATGTGGGGCGCGGGCGGTGTTTATGGTTTTCCGGACCCTGACGCCTTGCCGCTCACAGAGGATATGGAGACGGATCCTCCCAACGACTACCTTCGTTCCAAGGACCTGGCGGAAAAGGTCGTCATGTCTCTTTGCGAGCAGAACGATATTCCCCACGCTGTGCTTCGCCCCACTTCGGTCTATGGTCCAAGGGGCGTGTATGGCGGCGGTGAGATGATCATGCAGATGGCCAACATGAACCCTCTGGCCATTCCTTCCAACTTTACAGGCAGGGTGCCATTTGTCCACGTCCATGACGTGGTGGGCGCAGCATTGCACCTTGCCAAGCACAGGGGCAAAATTTCAGGACCATATAACCTGAACGATGACAGTCAGATGACCCAGGTGGAGCTGATGCGCTTTTTCTCTCTGCTCACCGGGCATACCTTCGTAAAACTGCCTCCTGTGCCTGTGGAGTTGTTGAGAACGGGCTTGGGAACACTGGCTGACCTGGTTCAGCATGTAGCGCGGGACATGCTGCGGCTCAAGAGCCCGGTAGAGGCTGACATGGTCAGGTTCCTTGGTCAGGATTTCGTCTACTCCAATGAAAAACTCAAGGCCACGGGCTACGAGTTCGAATACCCCGACGCCAGGCACGGCTTGCGCGACACCGTGTTGTGGTACAGGCAAAACGGCTGGATCTAGGAGGCACCATCATGACTATAGATATCAAAGGCGCAAAGCTTGACTATCTATCTCTCACAACTGCCAGTAACGGTTTTTTAGAAGAAGTCCTCAGAGCCGGCATTGTTCCTGATGTGGACAAGCTGGCTGGCTGGGAGTTTCGTGGATTCAACACACTGGACCTGACCGGCATGATCGGTATTCGAAAGTTCAAAAAGGGTTTTTATAAAGAGGGCGATGCTCTGAAGGGCTACAACGTAAAGATAAAACAAAAGGGTGGCCTGCTCGACGAGTGGGAAGACATTGTCAAGGATGGTCAATCCGCAAAGCACGGCTATTACGATGTCATGCCTGTAACCGATGCGGAAAAGGACAATCTCTATCCCAACAGCCTGTTGCTGAACTATGGCGCTTCGGACCGCAATCCAAAGGCGGACCCATCCAGATTCCTTCGTGATTACTTGGTACAGGTGGATGCTGACAACGATGACCTCTATCTTGGGAAAGCGTTCGTCGCATTAGGCCCCAAGCGCGTGTTCGTATCGTACTTCGTCCTCGAGCGCTCAAACCCCTCCATTCTGTAAATCTGTACCCTGGATTTCCCATC
>JALVPF010000405.1:2155-10021 GCA_027031935.1 Myxococcales bacterium
GCATTTTTCCAAAGGTGCAAGACCAGGGAAGGATACTGAGGATCGGCATGCAGGGAGAACTGGCCATCGGCTGGATGTTCTAAGCAAAAGGGGAAATCTGGACCAAACCCAAATCTACCACACTATTGAACCAGATTTCCCAGATCGCTTGTGAGGTCACGAAGATGCAAAGAATCGTCCGCAGTCGTGGATTCACCACGTCGAGGCCTCACCTCACCGAAAAAGATTCTGCAGCATCGACACAGAGATCGCAAGCGATGTGGGAAATCAGAGGAGATCTTTTTTATTTGAGATACGTATACTTGTGAAATATGTTGATACAATGCCTGAATTTTGATGATGCGTCCCATGAGCGGAGGAAAAAGACATGTATCATTTTCTATGGTTGATAATGGCAGCGGTGAGCACACCGGCCGTGACCGCTGGTCCTGACCTGGCGGAGCAAGCCGTCGTTGTGGATTCTCCCATCTCGCAGGTGACAGTATATTCGGATCGTGCCAAGGTGAGGCGAGTGGCCAAGGTCTCTGTCAAGCAGGGCATCTCCACCCTGAGGCTTTCGGACCTGCCGGGCGCTGTGATCATGAATTCCATTCGTGTGGAGTGCTCTGGCGCCAAGGTTCTTCGAGTGGAATCCGTACCCATAGAGCGCGAGCGGCTGAGCATAGAGCAGGTAGACGGTCTGCTGGAAAAGCTCGAAGCTCTCATGGACAAGCTGGACGCAGTGGACCTGAAAAGGAAGCTTTTCATCATGGAGCTTTCCGTGCTCAATGGCATCAAGCCGGCACTGGCCGTGCCTGAGGCAAAACGTGTGGGGAAAAAAGAACCGCCTATCGAGCCGGACATGTGGCTTAAGGTCTTGGACTTCATACAGAAACGGACACTTTCGGTGATGGCAAAGGCCAGGGCCTTGGACGATCAGCGTAGAGACATCGTAGAAGAGCTTCAAAAGGTCAGGCGCGAAGTGAACCGTTTCAACACGGGGGCTTTTTCCGACCGAAAGGTACAGGTGCTGGCAATTATACAGTCTGGCAAGACAAAGAATCTTTCCATCGCGCTGGAGTATTTCATCCCCGGCGCAAGCTGGAAGCCCATATATGACCTTACCTATGAAAGCCGCAATCAAAAAGTCATCCTGAGGAGTGCGGGCCGTGTGACCCAGGCAACGGGCGAAGACTGGAGTGATGTGAAGCTGCTTCTGTCTACCGCCATTCCAGGACAGGGTATAGATATTCCTCAGTTGCTCACCTGGACTCTTGGGGAGAAAAAGGAGTTTGTTCCCCACGCCAGAGCTGCCCGGATGCCCCGAACGCCAAATCTCTTTCCTCCCCCAACTCCCTCCAAAACCCCTTATGAAGCCAAACGACAGGCCAGGCTGGATGTGCTTAGAAATCGTTTGAACTCTGTACAAAACCTTTTGGCCAAGGCGGACCGTCGCGCATCCGGGGCTGATGAGGGTATCACCCTGGATGGCTGGACTGAAGGAGGCAAAGGTATAGGATCACTTTCAATCCCTGGAAAAGGATATGCTGGATATGGTGGCTTGAACCAAGACTCTACCGGTGCTTATGCTGAAAAAAAAGCAGAGAGAGCCAGGCCCATGCGTGGGAGCAGGATGAAATACAAGAAAATGGCCAGAAGGCCAAGTGCTCCTCTCCCTCCTCCAATGGCAAGCCCTGAGCCGTCTATACAGTATGATGAGGCACCTGTGGACAGTGACCATGTATCACTCCAGTCTGCTAGCACTTCATCGCGCACACAAAGGGTTGCGTTAACCAGTCTTGCTCTTTTCGAACCAAATCGTTCATTTGTCCCCCACTTTTCTGATTCTACCCTGCCTGCAGTTGTGGCAGGGGGGCTGGACTATGTCTACAAATGTCCTTCCACCATGACAATTCCATCCACCGGCGAGCAGATATCGGTACCTCTGAGCCTCAAGACCTATCCGGCCAAGGTGCTCTACGAGGCGACCCCATCGCTGAAAAAGACTGCCTATCTGAAGGCAGAAGTGGAAAACAGGGGTTCGACCCCCATTTTGGCAGGCGACGTGAACATCTTCATGGGACCGGATTTTGTAAGCCAGGGTCGACTGAATACAACCGGGCCTGGAGGAATGCTTGCGCTTCCACTGGGTGCGGATGAGGACATCAGGCTCAAGCGGACCGTGGTCCCTTCCACGAGAACCGAGGGTGTGTTTTCCAAGGACGATGTGACCGACTACACGGTGACCATAGAGGTGGGCAACTACAAGAAACGTTCCATCCGATTGGCTGTCTATGACCAGATCCCCAAGACCAACAACAAGGAGATCGAGATTGAGAGCCTGAAGATATATCCCAAACCGGTCATGAAGCCAAATCATGATGGAATCATGGAATGGATTTTGAAGATTCCCGCAGGCCAGACTAGGAAGATCAAATTCTCCTATCGCATCAAGAGGCCTGAGAACTGGCAGCTTTACCAGGTGGGAGGTTGATCATGAAGACTTTGATTATGATGTTGACAGCCCTGTTGTCTTTGCCTGGCGTTTGCAGTGCTGCTGGTGGAAAGGTCGACAGAGTTGTGGTCTATGCAGACCGGGCAGAGGTCACCAGGAGCATGGCATTGGTCTGCAAGGCGGGAAAGGCCGATGCTGTGTTCGAACGATTGCCTACCACTGTGGATGTGAGGACCCTGCGCGCTGAGGCATCCGGAAAGGCCAAAGCCATCGGGACCTCCAGCAGGGTGGTGTCTTTGGAGGAGAACAGGGACGAGAGGGTCGCAAAGCTTAGAACAGATCTTAGAAAGCTCGAAAGCAGAATACGCAAACTGCAGGACGAACGATCTGCCATTGACACACGCATGCAGGCTCTTGGGTATTATAGCTCTTACTTTGAGCAGCTCGTAACTGAACAGGCACGTTCTGCAAAACCTGATGTCTCCTTGTGGACAAAGGTCCTGGATACCTTTCGCAAGCAGAGGCTGGATGCAGCGGCTCGACAGCGCAAGTTGAAGGTTGCTCTTAGAAAACTCAACAGGGAGCGTGAGCTTGTACAGAGAAACATACAGACTTTGTCTCCGTCTTCGGTGGCCGAAGGCCTGAGGGTCTTGGTCTCTGTGGATTGCAAAGGTGAGCTGCATCCAAGGGTCAGCTTGAGCTATGTAGTTCCTGGTGCTACCTGGCATCCTGAGTATGATTTGAGATTTGTACCCATAGGGGCATCCAGGGTCGGCCGTGGGAAAGCTGAACTTACTGTAGGTGCAGTTGTGCAGCAGTCTACCGGGGAGGATTGGTCAGATGTAAGGCTGTTGCTCTCCACCGCAAAACCCAAGTTGGGTTCAGAGGCTCCTTATCCTGCGAGGATTACCGTTGACGGAAACAAGGCCAGCGACCAGAAGGTGCTGGTGCAAGCAACTGAAAAGCGTGACAAGTTACAGGGCCCGGCAGGCATTACGAGAGGGGGCCCCCAGAGTGCATCTTTGGAAGATCGCGGTCAGTCTTTCGTGCTGAAGATGCCCAGAAATGTTACGGTACACTCTGATGGAAGGCCCTACTGGATGCCGGTGGATGTGATCTCCACCAGGGCAGAGGCAAAACTGGTTACTATCCCCAAACTCAGCCGTTTCGTCTACCAGGTGGTGCAGCTGAAAAACCCTGCGCCATATCCCCTGTTGGCAGGCAGGGTACATTCATACAGGGGTGGATCTTTTATGGGTGATGCTTACCTGGAGTACAAGGCTGCAGGAGAACCCATGGAAGTATCCCTGGGCATGGATGAACTTCTCAAGGTTGAGAGAAAACCACTGGAAGACAGCGACAACAAGCCAGGAGCTTTTTCGTCCACCAGAAAACTCAAACAGGCATGGTGGATACAGGTGACCAACACCGCCCGCAGGATGGAGAGGGTGGAGGTTCGTGAGAACATCCCTGTCAGCAAGATAGCCGACGTGAAAGTTGAGCTAGACAAGGACAAGACCACAAAGGGCTACGACCTGGATTCTCATCGGGGATTCATTACCTGGAGCTTGGACATAGCGCGAGGTGGGAAAAAGAGCGTACAGCTTTCATACACCATCAAATTGCCTGATGACTGGAAGATAAGGTAGTTAGAAGCTCAAACGTGTTCAAGGTAGCACTAGTGTTTTTCTACTGTGGAAAATCGTTTGCAATATAGTGCAAATGCATCGTACCTGCTGTAAATTTGAAAAATTTGCTTGTTCCGATCACCTGTTACAAATCCATGAAAATAGTGTAGTCTCATCCTGTGGTGAACAATGACGGGAGAGTTGCCATGAGGTTTTTTTCCGCAGTACTTACTTTGGTTTTATGGTTTGGATTTTCGCTTGCGGCATCGGCCGCATTGACCAAGGGGCCTTACCTGGAAAACGTGACAGCTCATTCCATAACCATCTCGTTTGAATCGGACCACGAGACAGATGGACACGTGAGCTACGGTATTGGTACCCTGGACAGGCGTCTTGATTTTGATAATGGTGTGGGAATACAGAGCGTCGAACTGGAAGATCTGAAGCCTTCGACGGAATATTTCTATCGCCTGGAGTTGCATGATGGTGCGTTCAGTCCAACCCTGACCTTCTCCACAGCTCCTGATGGTCCGGAGCCCTTTCGTTTTGTGGTCTTTGGTGATACCCGTACCGATCACGGCACACACAGGCAGGTGGTTGCTCTTGCAGACGAGTTGGGCGGGGATTTTTACCTGCACACTGGCGACATGGTGGAAGATGGAGACAGCGCAGAAAACTGGCAGACCTTTTTCGATATCGAATCTCCCCTGATGTCTCGCATGGTCATGTGGCCAGTGATGGGTAATCACGAACACCGATCGGACACTCTGTATGACAATCTTTTTCATACCCCAACGCCACCTGACGTCACAAGGTACTATAGCTTTGATTTCAGCAACTGCCATTTTACCGTCATTGATTCAGATACGGACTTTTCCGTAGGCAGCGAACAGTATCAATGGCTCGAAGCCGACTTGTCTGCTGCTTCCAATGATTCAGCCATAGACCACATATTCGCTCTTTATCATAGACCGTCGTATTCATCAGGATGGCATGGAAGCGAGGGCTTAGCCCTTGCCGAGACTTTTCATCCGCTATTTGTAAAGTACGGTGTAGAGATGGTTTTCAATGGTCATGATCACGATTATGAGCGAAGCCAGGTAGATGGCATTTACTATGTGGTGGCTGGCGGTGGTGGCGCTCCGTATCCGCCTTTGTTGCCCGAAGACCAGGCACCCAATCCTGACAACAATCCCGACAGCCAGGTGTTTTTGGGGATCTTTCACGCTGTACGATGCGACGTTACCGGCCAAGAGGTAGCTTGCCATATGGTGGATCTTACCAGGTCGGTGAGGGATTCTTTCGGAATAAATGTCTCTGAGAAAAAGCCAGTCGAAGATGCATGCGAACCCTGTGATGCAGGATGTTCGTCGGTGTCAGCACACGGTGGCCTTGCCTTGTTATTGTTGATGTTGTTTGTGGCGTTTTGCCTGAGGAGACGGAAATCGTCTGCGCAACAGGACCAAGACCATCAAGCCGGACAATAATTGCCAAATCGAGACTGGTGATGGACCCTCCGAGCAACCTGCCGCAGGGCTTTGATTTAGAGCATCGGAATCGTTTGCGGATGATATGGCACGGGCTTGTTCGTGCTGCACTGGGGTAGTCTGAGAAAAAGCCGACTTTGCGGAGATCCGTTTTTGGAGTTCTACTAAGTGTATTATAGGATCCAGTGTTCTGTAATCGCCGATCTTCCTCGCCCGGATTTGGAGCCTTTGCGGGTAGAGTCCGCAGGGTAGTTTCACTCGAATCTTGTCTCCCCTTTTGAAGGTAGACCACATGCCCTTGTCCATTCGGTACTGTATCTCAGTCCCTGGATTCTTATTTGTGATGACAAATCCATTTTCCAGCTGAGTAACTTCAGCCAGGGTTTTTGCGGCCAAGGTGGCCTCAGGCGGTATGAAGTCAAGGTCCGCATATATGGACATGAACTCATAGTATGGAGTGGAAGCCTTGGGCATGTCTCCCTGAAGCGCTTTTACGTTCATGTGAAATCCTTGCATGTCAGGGAGGGATATTCCCTGCAGCGAGTCGAGTAGTTGAGGCAGGGCCAGGTTGATCAAGGAAGGAACCAGATCTATGAGTTGATCTTCACTCTCTGCAAGAAGCTCATACTGTAACAGCTGTACGTTTCGAACCGAGATGGAGTTTTCGTCCACCATGGGGATTACCTGATTATCCGGTGTGAAATCCAGCGCCAGGTCCACCTCCACGTCTTGGCTTAAGGAGAGAATTCTTTCCCACCTTCCGAACATCTTCATCCAAAGATCCAGACGCAGGTTGGGCAGGAAAAGATACAATATGGGTCCATCCACTGATCCATCCGGGAGAAAGGTCCCGGCACCGATCTCTATTTCAGGAACTCCCTGCGGGTGTAGTTCCATGCGCACCGGCAGGTTGTCGCCTTCAGACAGGGCTCCAATAGAGGGGAGGATGAGGGCCAAGGTCGAAGAGCTTATCATGTCCAGGCTCGCGGAATCGATGGTGAGGCATAAAAATCCGCTTCTCCACAGCTGGTAGATGAAATGGTTCAGATACATTCCAGCCACTGATACGGCTGCCATGTAGGGCTGACCCTGGCCTGGTATGAGATTGCCGAACTGCATGGGTGTGGCGATCCCTGTAGAAGGAATCTCTGAGGGATCAGGGTCAGGGACACACTGATCTTGTTCGCTGAATGTGCCTCCTATTATCCTTACTTCCAGACCGTTGGAGCGCACAAAAGGTCGTTGATTAGCCTGCTGTGCCTGTCCACCTGCGATGAGGAGATGGACTGTTGCGTCGTTGGCAGGATCCACCGATGCCACCATGGCTCCAAGTTCTACAGTACCAGCGAGGCCCTGGGGCTTGATGACACAGTGACTCGATGCCTGGCAAAAACCGTCCTGGTCGCATGAGGAGCCACTGGGACATCCATTGGAGTAATAGTCACAAGGTAAACAGGTCTGGGCGGCGATGAGATCGTCTATGGTGGAATCCATCTGCTGCTGTAGCTGACTGTTGAGAACGTTTGTGATGTAACTCTTCAGTAGCTCCAGAAGCCAATCATATACCGCAGGGCACTGTATGTCGTAGTCGTCATCTCCGATAGTAACCTCTAAATCCCCCACGTCGTAGTATAAGAGGTAGGTCGATGAATCAACCAAGAGCTGTGCCTGGGCGGAGAGAGGTTTTTGGCGAAGCTGCAAGGGGAACTCGCAATGACCGAGAATGGAGTCAACCGTAATAGTCGAGTCTAGGTCGATAGTTCCGTTCAGAGATATCTTATCCGGAGAGATCAGAGTGATCCTGGACTCGAGTATTTCAGCAGAGACAGGGCAAGGGCTCCGGCATAGATCAATATCTGTACCAAGGATTGTCGTGGTTGAGGAGGGTATTTCGAAATTCAAGCCGTCGGTGAGCATGGAGTCGAGAATTTCGGGTAGGTTTTGCTCAACAAACGAAAAACCAGACTGGCTTATGCGTATCTGCACTCCATCATAGACCCTTGGTGCCTCAGGGAAAGGTTCAGCAAGTGGCGTTGTGCATCCTCCACAACTGGATCCTGTGCAAGCTGCGCCAAACAGCAGCAGAGATAACATGAGAAAGATTTTTCTTGTGGGGGTAAAGATCATGGCGATCCTCCTGTATCGAATTCTAGCTGAAACCAGGGACGGAGGTCTAGCCTGGCCTGGTCCAAGCACTTTTTCGTTCCCCTCGCCCCTGTAGCCCCAAATCTTGCGATCTTGCTTCGTCGGTCAGGCCGGATCTAGCCCAATACCCTTATTCAAGCCGGATTTTTCTTTTTGGTCCGTGTGGATCTGG
>JALVPF010000405.1:10031-11171 GCA_027031935.1 Myxococcales bacterium
AGGTAGACGATCTCCCTCGCCATGCAATAGGCGATATGCATCTGTTTCGAGCGGGATTACCTCCCGACGCAGGGATACTGCGGCGTTGATCCTGCGAGCGAAGAGATTCTTATCCATGGGTTCATCAACGGTACAAAAGATCCGAACTCCAATAGGACCTGCTTCGGAAAGGCCGCGGGCTAAAAAACGCCCCCTGTCATCCAGCACCGTTACCACCTTGCCTGCTTCGGGAAGAGTGCCAGAAATTGCATCCACGAAAATCCACGGGTGCCCCTGACGCAGGGTCCTCTCAAGTTTCTTTTTCAAGCGTATGGTGTGGGTCATCAAGGAAAGATAACAAGATCAGGGACGGAGGTCTAGCCTTGCCTGGTCCAAGCACTTTTTAGTTCCCTTCGCTCCCTTAGCCCCAAATCTTGCGATCTTGCTTCGTCGGTCAGGCCGGATCTAGCCCAATACCCTTATTCAAGCCGGATTTTTCTTTTTGGTCCGTGTGGATCTGGGGTCTTTTCTCAAAGGTCTGCGGAAAATCTTCGAATTGAACACTTATCAGCCCATCATGCGCCACCAGGCAGGCACAGCTCTGCCATGCACGCTCATCTTGTGCTCTTTTTTACTTTGTTTCTTCTCTCTTTTGCCTTCTTCAGCCAGGCACGGCTTCTCCTGGCGGGTCCTTGCCCCCTGCCTTCTTGTTCTTGAGCACCTTGGCCAGCTTCTTCCTCATCTCCTCCATCCAGAGTTCTCCCCCAATGAAAAACCCCTGGCTCATTTTGGGATCTCGCTTCAGTCCCCGCTCGATCATGTACCTGTCCAGCAAGGACCGGTATTTCCTCTGCCTCTTGCGCGCCGTGTCGCCCAGCTTCAGGTACCACTTGGGCAAGGTGAGCATGTCCGTATACGAGTTCTTCTCACCAAAGCTGTAAAACCTGCAGCTGGAAAACTCCTTCCACCTGATGTCCGTTGGATGGGCGGTGATACCTGCCCGTACAGGGTTGCAGTCGATGTAGAACATGAGGTTCTTCAATCGGTCGTCATCCTGCACGCTCAGCGTCTTGGGCCTGTCGTGGGCCACCTTTCCAATGCGCTTGTGCCGCTTGTTGAATCTCAGCCCGAATAGCCCATGAGCCCTGCGCATGTGCTCTG
>JALVPF010000406.1 GCA_027031935.1 Myxococcales bacterium
AGGCCCGCGGCAGGCGTAGCTGCCCGTAGCTTCGAGCTTGCCGAGAAGCCAAGGGTAGCTAGCCGTTGACAGGGCCGCACCTGTGGGCCTGGGGAATCTTTTTCGGTAAACACCTCATGAGGGTTGGGGAAATCAGGGTTTGACATCCATTCTCCAGTGCCGTAGCTTCTGCATCGTTGTCAACCAATGTGGAGCAGAAAAATGAAGATACGGAATTCATTGTTTTTGATAATTGCGATTTCTTTTGGTTCAGCTTGTGTACAGACACAACCGAAGCCCGACCAGAAGCTGCAAGACTCAGCAACAATGGACAGGATACGCAATACCTGCCTGAAGTCAGATGGTGACAGCTCCATCGCCGCCTGTAGAAAAGTCTTGAAGTTCAGGCCCCACGATTTTGAGGTGGAACAGGTTCTGGGCTGGAAGTTGGTCAAGAATGGCAAGGTCCCGGAGGGTATTGCGCACATGCGAAGGTCGCTGAGTATCAATCAGCAACAACCCGAGGTCCATTACCATCTGGGACTGGCACTGGAGAAGCGAGGGGACAAACAGGGTGCGGAGGGTGAGTATCGAAAGGCCCTGGCAAAGGACAAGGATTATTTCGAGGCAAAGTTGGCCCTTGGTGTGGTGCTGAGAAAACTCAAGCGTAAACAAGAGGCTGAAAAAGTGCTCACGGAGATCTGTTCCAAGGATCCATCTTCAGCCCAGGCATGGGCCCAGCTGTCTTTGACTCTGGAGCAGGAGGGAAAACAGTCGCAGGCCATAGACGCTGGTTTGAAAGCTGTGGATCTCAAGCCGCAGGATTGCAATGCCAGGAGCAACCTTGGCTTGTTCCTCCAGAAGGCCGGTCGAATCGAAGAAGCCATCGGGCAGTTGCGCAAGGCCGTTGAAATGAAGCCTGACAATACTACTGCTCTATACAACCTGGGCCTGGCCTACACACAGGCAGACGATTTGGAAGAGGCTGCGAGGGCTTTTAGCAAAGCCGTGGAAATAAAAGACGGTTTTGCAGGGGCGCATCACAACCTGGCCGTGGTCTTGCTGGGCATGGGATTGTGCAACATGGCATATAAACACCTGGACCGGTCTCACGAACTCGGGGTAAAAAGTGCGGACATCGTCCTGAATCAGTTCAAGAAGGTCTGCGAACCGGATAAGCAAGGCGATGAAGACAAGGCAGGGCAGGACAAGGCAAATCAAGACAAAGCAAATCAAGACAAAGCAGTCCAGGACAAGACTGGCCATCAGCAGGGACAGGAGTCCAGGAACGCCAAGAGTTGAAGTTTCCGTTTTGTCATCGGTCCGACTCGGGTAACGAGGCTTTATATATTAGCTCGATTTCACGGATGCTTTCTTGATTTTAACACCTCTGGCCACTATCCTTTTTATGTGTTTCACTTCAGTCATCATATGCCTACGCGGATCGTAAGCGGCCAGGGCTCATTGGAAAAATTGGCCCAGGAAGTATCCAGGATCAATCGAAAGTGCCTGCTGGTGACAGGACGCAGGTCGTCGCGCTTGTCGGGTGCCCTGGAAAAGGTTCAGGATGCTTTGCTGGAGGCCAAGATAGAGTCCATACTTTTCGACCAGGTAGAACCAAATCCCTCCATACAAACGGTTTATGATGGTGCAGAACTGGCCAGGTCAAAGGGAGTCCGCTGGATACTGGGCCTTGGAGGGGGCAGCGCCATGGACGCGGCCAAGGCCATCGCCTTGATGACGGTCAGCCAGGATGATATCAGGCATTTCTTCAAGGGGATGAGGCCCACCAGGCCTCCGCTTCCCATCGTCACCGTGCCCACGACCTCCGGTACGGGCTCGGAAGTTACTCCCTTTGCGGTGATAACGGATCAGCAGGAGGGGGACAAGTTCGGCCTCTCCATGCCCCAGCTTTTTCCATCACTGTCCATTTTGGATCCAATGCTGACTTTGACCATGCCGGTGTCGGTCACTGTGGATACGGGGCTGGACGCTCTGTGCCACGCCATAGAGGCCCTGTTCTCTTCCGGCAGATCCGTATTCAGTGATCTCTATGCCAGGTCTGCCATGGACAGGGTTATCTCAAACCTGGCTGTAGCAAAGGCCGAGCCTGAAAACATCGAGGCGAGATATCAGATGCAGCTAGGCGCCATGTTTGCGGGTATGGCTATAGCTGACACGGCAACCCTGGTACCCCATGCCCTGGGCTATCCTGTTACCGTCAGATACGACTTGCCGCATGGAAGGGCTACAGCACTTTTGACGCCCGCATTCCTGGAAAAAATCAAGGCAGTAGAGCCAGAAAGGGTCGAGTTTGTGGGCAGACTTTTGGGAAATGTCCAGGATGCTCCTGAGGCCATGAGGGCTTTCATAGAGGAAATGGCAGTTGCTCCACGGCTGGGTGCCTATGGTGTGCACGAGGATGACATCGTGATGTTTTCCGAGCAGGTCATGAACAAGCCTCATTTGGCTCGATCTCCCGGAAAGTGGGATGTCCAGGATATTCTGGATGTTTACAGACGGTCTATGTAGTCGGGATCATTCTGACTCGGATCGCAGCCATTGTCTGTCCATGTGCATCTCCAATTTTGGCATGGGGAGATTTTCCAGCCAGGCATAGCGAAGCATGGCGGTAAAAACTCTCTTGGCGTATCGCCTGGATTCGGTATATGGGATGCGTTCAACGAATTCGTCTATGTCTGACGAGTCAGTACTGCCAAGCCATTGCTCCATGGGTTTTTGACCTGCATTGTATGCAGCGGCAGCTAGGGGCCACTGTCCCTTGAATTTTTTTACGAGGCGTCCGATGTACCATGATGCGATTTTGATGTTGACCTCGGGATCGAAGAGATCCGGTGCACTGAAGTCCTTCATGTTGAGCTTTCGTGCCACAAGGCTGGCAGTTGACGGAAGCATTTGCAACAAGCCTCTGGCATCTGCTGAAGAAAGTGCCATCTGGTCAAATCCGCTCTCGGTCCGCATTATGGCTTGCAGAAACAGGCTCATTTGAGGATCGTCTCCACTGTACTTCATCAGGAGATCTCTCCTGTAGGCTGGATAGGCATAGCGCCAAAATGCCAGCGCTCCGGCCCCGGGTAGGGTGCGCAACAAATTCCTGTGTCTGGTCAGAGTAAGGTACCATGGACGGTTTGCATCTGCCGACCTCCAATACATGTCCATGATGGCCTCGAGACCGTAATCCGTAGGGTGGCGAAGGATAAAGGCCTTTTCTTCCGCCCTGAGCAACTGCCTTGCAAATCCAAGGAGGCCCGCGGAGACCAGCTCCCCTGCCTTTTCCAGAAGGGTATCGCGGATTTTTTTTCTTTTCGACGGTTTGGGGGGCACGGCAAGGGCAGGTGAATGATCTCCCAGCCGTATCCTTGCCAGGGAAGAATACCAGGTCAGGGGATGGTGAGAGATTACATCCAGGAATTTTCTTTCAGCCTTTTTGTGCTTGCCTGATGCATCCAGAGCCACGGCGAGCCAATAGCTTGCCCTGGCTCCCTGTTCGTATCCCTTGAGTAACGACAAGGGTGCCAGGGTCTTTATGGCTTTTTCCCAATGTCTCGAACGCAGGTCACACCAAGCGCTGAACCATGCAGCCTGCTTTGACCATTTGCTGGAAGGGTATTGTTCGCGCACCTGGTGAAGAATGACTTGTGCCTGCTTGCAGTTGCCCCGGTTGACGTGTAACCAACCGGCATAGAACAAGGCCCTGGCCGAATATTTTCCCTTGGGGTACTTGTGAACCATGGCCAGGTGGCTGGCTATGGCCTGCTTGTCCTTGTTTGCACGTCCCAGTGCTCTAGAAGCATAAAACCAGGCTTCCTGCCTCATGGAACTGCTTTTTGCCCCATCGCGGACCCGCAAGAGTATCCTTGCAGCCTGCTGGTAGTTTTCCCTGGTGTCAAAGAGGACGAGACCCGTCAGCTTCAGCAATTGCAGCTTTTGCCGCTTGTTGGTAGGCTCCGGGGCGGCTTCTAAAACTGCGAGGGCGCGATGGACTGCACTGGCTTTTCTCAGTGCCCTCGCCAATTGCATGGATTGCTCAAAAGTGAGCTTGAGGTCTTGTCGGCCGGGCGGGGCGTCGCTTGCAAGGGGGTGAAGGGGAAAATTTTTTCTTAGGGAGAACCACAGCTTCATTCCCCTGCTGACTTTGCCATGGTCATAGAACCATATGGACCTTTTGGCCAGGCCAAGCGCTGCATCAGCCCTGTCTGTGCGGTGGTGGGCGGCAGCGTTTTCATACAAGGCCACGGCCTTTTTTCTTTGTCCCATTTTCCATGCGCAGTCCGCTTCTCTCCATGCTGCAAGATCTGCGTGGGGACTTTGCGGGTAATGTCTTTGAAGCCTTAGAAAATCCTCTTTCGCCTGCTTGGGCTTGCCTGAATAGAAGCGACACTGAGCACGCAGAAAAAGTGCCGCATCAGGGTTTTTCACAGAGTCCGCATGTAGTTTTTCCAGGACTCCTGCACAAGAGCCGAAGTCGTTTTTCTTGTAGTATTCGACTGCCTCTTTGAGTTGCTCGATGGCGGGAGTTGGTCCTGTTGCATTAGCCTGTGGAGCTGATAAAAGCAACAGAATAAAGACTTGCGTTGCGCGGCCTGCCATGGGGACGTGCAACTGACCCATGCTCAGCGCAGTTTTACAAGCAGGGGAAATCCTGGAGGATTGACTCCCTTTTTCCCCATGAAGATCATCTCTGGTTCGGGCTGCTTTCCGTCAATGCTTATCTCGAAACGAAGTCTGTTTCCTCCTGGTATTTTCAGGTCAAAGCCATCCATGGTGCCTCTGGTGGTTGACGAGAACAGGATGATCCGATCACCCGAGAGCTTTACCCACCCGGAACCTTGCTCGAAAACCCTCTTCATCTCCTTGACCGGCTTGTCGGTATCTATGCGGCCGGTGAATAGAGTGGGTGCCGAGTCAGTATTCCATCTTACATGGAATCCGTCTTTGTCATTCCAGAAGCACAGGCCCTTCTTGTTCAAGACGGATTCGTCGGGGGAGCCTTTGACTTTCGATGCGGTGATGATCTTTGGTCTTGTAGCTGCAAAAGAAGATGCCACCATTCCCACCACTGCGCCTATCAACAACCATGTTCTTAGTCTTGTCATGCCCGAATCTCCCACACTATTGAATCAGATTTCCCATATGGCAAGTGAGGTGGGAAATCTGGGTCATGCAGCCTCCATTGGCCTTGTACAGTGCTGTATGGTAGTCAAGGAACCCCGGAAAGGCAAGGTTCAAGAAGCTCCATGTCTCCCAAAAAATAACCGGGCTTGACTGTAGGTGTCCAAGCACTGATAATACTTCGCCAAATGGAGACTTATATGGCTCGAACGGTGATTGAATCTATGATTGTTTTTCTGGCGATTGTGCTCGTAGCCTCAGGTCATGGTCGTGCACAAGAGCCCAGGCCCAACGTGATTGTGCTGCCTCTGCCTTCCAGTGATCTCTCTCCGGCAGACCAGGATTTGATACTGGCCAATCTTGCCGTGCAGCTCCGTACACAGTTCAGGGTGAAGGTCTTAAGCGGACGGGCTGTGGGCAGGGCTGTCTGGGGAACCCTTGGTTCTGGCCTGGAAGAAGCAGGGGAACAGTTCAGAAACATGCTCAACAGGGGAAAAAGAGCATATAAAAAACTTCAGATGAAAAAAGCGCTCAGGATGTTCGAGGGGATAGAAAAGCCCCTGAGCAGATGCGGCCCTGAGATCAAGGACCCCAAGCTGTTTGAGAACATGCTGCTGTATAGAGGATTGAGCCTGCTGGCCGTGAAAAAAAAGGCCGAGGCAGAGAAACAGTTTATGCAGGCTGTTTCCATGAACACAAACCTCAAGCTGTCTTCCCGAAAGTATCCACCGGATGTGATATCGGCTTTTGAGGCGGCCAGAAAAAAGCTGCTTTCTGCGAGGCCTTCAAATTTGAACATACTTTCAAAGCCGGCAGGGGCAGCGGTTTATATAGATGGGCAAAGAAGAGGAGTGACTCCTTTGCAGTTGCCTCTTTACAGGGGCTATCATTTTATTCGCCTGGAGAAGGAGGGCTACTCTCCCTGGACTCTCACTCTACCCGCGGGGGTATCTCTCCAGGCGATCAGGGCCTTGCTGGTGAAGGTATGGTCAGGCGATCCGCCCGAGGATCTTCTCTCTTCGGCCATCTCCCGTGATGATTTGAACGAAGCGACAAAAGCCAAGCTTCGTCTTATGGCCGGTTATTATGAGACAGATGGGATTGTTCTCGTATCTGTGGCGCGTGAAGGGTCACAGGTCCACTTGGGCATGCGTCTGTTTGTGGTAAACCCCGAGATAGTGACCAGGGCCAGGTTGTTCAACTTGGGCGACAAGAGCGATCTATTTCCAAAGAAGATAAAGGGGATAGTCTCGACCTTGACCCCTCTCAAACAAGCAAGGGCCAGACAACGCACGGTGCGCAAGCCACAGAGGGTGGCAGTTGCTCCGGTTGCCCAGCCCATTGCTGCTCCTGTGAATAATGCTCGACCTGCAGCGATTGTTCCGAGATTGGATCAAAAAACGCCGGTGCCCATAGATGAGCAGACAGGCGAAGATATCTATGGAACGCCCTGGTACAAAACCTGGTGGTTCTGGACAATAACAGGCGTTGTGGTAGCCGGAGCTGCTGCTGGTGTCACGGCCTGGTACCTGACCCGCGAGGAAGGAAGCTGGACTCTGGTGGTACAACCCAACCATTGAGGTAGAATCAGAGGCAATATCATGAGAAGATTTTATTCGGCTGCCCCATTCAAAACGTTAAAGCTCCTGTCCTTTATGTGGCTCATGACTTTTGCGGCCTGTGGGCCGGGGCATCCGGAGGTATGGCTGAGTATAGAACAGGATGGCACTCAACCGTGTCTTGGCGCTGCCCATCTGGAGATCGAGGTCAGCACTCCCAAGGGAAAGAGCGTGTTTCACGAGTTCAATCAGTTTTTCGATGCCAACACTCATTCCTGTGCCATAGGGCAATTCAGGTATCCGGATCTGCCTCTCGGAAACGGAGCAGAGATCGCAGTGAGCGTATGGGATTCAACTTCAGATTCGGCAGGACAGTTGGCAACCGGCTCCAGCCTCCCTCTCAACATAAAAGACGATTCGCCCACCACCCAGGTGGATGTCACCCTGTCCCGACTGCAGGTTCCATTGGGAACCCTGATTATTCAAAAACCGTCGGATTGGGATAGCCTTGGAGGAATAAGTACCATGATGTATCGGGTCATCCCGGCTGGAGAGCAAATCCCTGTGCGCTCAGGGTATTTGGCATACGCTCCAGAGGTGAGACCGGATCCTTTTCCCGTGATTATTTCCTCACTCCCCTTGCCGCAGGAACTCAGTGAGATGACAGTATACGTGGAGGCCTTCCGGGATGGTGATCCTACGGCCATCAGGACGTGGACCTCGTCAGCATGGCTTGGCGCTGGCACTAACCAGAACCCTGCTTACGTGAGTCTCAACTGACCTGAATTTTCCCTGCTTTCCCACTTCGCTTGCGATCTCTGTAGCTATGTTGCAAAACCTTTTTCGGTAAGGTGAGGCCTCGACGTGGGAAATCCACGACTGCGGACGATTCCTTGCATCTGTGTGACCTCACAGGCGATCGTACCTACCAACGCAGGATCTTCGTAGGCCCGCGGCAGGCGTAGCTGCCTGTAATTCCGGTTTCGCGACTCACTATCAACCGACAATGATGAGAGTAATGCGAGCCTGTCGAGCTTGCCGAGAAGCCAAGGGTAGCTAGCCGTTGACAGAGTCGTACCTGTGGATCTGGGAAATCTGATTCAATAGTGGTAGATTTGGGGTATGTGAAAAAGGCTAGAGGTTTTTCTTGATCACCTTTGTCGTCTTGTTTGCATGAATAGTTATTTTTAGCCTGGTCTTTCTTCCGTCTTTCGTCTTGAACACAAGTATGTGCTTGCCGGCTCTGAGCTTGATCTTGTTCTTTCCCACCACTGGGGTCCAAAGCCCGGTATCCCTGCCGTCTATTATCACCTTGGCCCATGGATTGGTGTTTGCCACCAGCCATCCGCTGCCCTTGGGTCTGGATTTCTTGTGGCTGCGTTTTTTTGACTTGTGCCTGCTGAGTCGAACCAAGCGAGCTTGGATATCTATTGTACCCTGGGTGCCAGCTTCGATTTTCCTGTTGAATTTTTTGTAGCCTCTTTTTTCAAGTGTTACCAGGATCGACTTTGATGCGTCCATCTTGAGGATGCTATTGGGTGTGGTGCCCTTGGGCTTTCCATTAATCAGGATCTTTGCTCCAGGGGGGCTGGATTGGATGATCAACACACGATCGGCAGAAGAGACTTGCTCTTTGGTGTTCTCTTCGTTTTTGGGCTTATCCTTTTTTTCCTGGCGCTTTGGTTCGGCAGGTGTGTCGTTGTGTTTTGGCGCAGTCGCGTCGTCATTGTGTTCCGCTTGGCTTGCGTCATCATTGTGTTCCGCCTTGGTCGCAAGATCCTCATGCGCCACCTCTTTTGTATCTGCCTGTTTTTTCGTCGACTTGGTGTCGCTTGCAGGAGTTTGATCCGACGGGGGTTGTTTCGCTGATTTCTTGCTGTCATTGGTCGCTGTGTCTTTTGTATTGTTAGAGGCGGGAGCAACATGTTCAGGAGGTTTCAATGGTTCCGGAACAATGACGTGAGATACCTTGTTCGCCTGGCTTTGGTTCGGGTGGTCTTTGAAAAAAAGTAAGTATCCCAGAATACCCGAGGTAATCAAACCCACTGCTGCTGCGATTATGACGAGTTGAATGGTGGATGCTTGTTTGCTTCTGGACGATGGGGGTACCGGTCTGGGCCTGGGACGGGAAGTCTCTGGTCTGTTCGGCAGTGGACCTGCCCTCCCTTTGCGACCAGCCATGAATTCGGTCCCGCTTGTATTTGCCCTAGGATTCGACAGCTCTCCTCTCAACCGTCTTCTGGCAGCTTCCTGCTTCCTCCTCCTCTCTTCGTCAGGAGCAAGAACTGGTACTCGTCCGTCTTCAAGGGGTTTGCCTTCTCTCTCGGTTTCATCTTCCCTGGGAAAAGCGCTCTCGTCGAAATCATCCACCTCTGCTGTCTCTTCTCCTTCATAGGAGTCTAAATCATCCAAAGATACCGTCTCGCCACTAAGTTCCTCTTCGTCAAAGATGATGGTAGGCTGATTGACCCTCGGGTCAGAGCGGGGATCATCGTCTGGAGATTCCGCTTGCTGATGTTCAACTGGCTCGTTTTCCCAGGGATCTTCTGTCTGCAGAGGAATCGATGGATTCGAATAGAAGATTTGAGTCGCTTCTTCCGAGATGTTTTCTTTACTTGGAGTCAGGATGGCTCCATCTTGTGGATCCTGATCTATAGTGGTTTTAGGCACGGCATCTGCAGAATCCTGGGATTTGAGTGGTTCCAGGGCTTCTTTGGGATCTTCTCCCTTTGCAGCATCTACCCAAGGGTAACCTCTCTTGCGGTAGACAGCCATCTTCCTGTTCTCTAGCATCAGTTCCTTGGTGAAGGTTTCTTTCATGAAAAGAGACAGGCTTTTGGATGTGGTCAGAGTACCCTCGTTCATGAGGAATCGCATGAGGGCTTCTTGCATGTCGGAGGCCCACTCGTAACGCTCTTGAGGTTCCCTGGCCAAAGCCTTCATGACGACCTTTTCCAGCTCATCCGGGATCTTGGAGTTGAAGGTGGATGGTGGTGCGACGATCGCGTTGCGGACCTTTTCGAGGGTTCCAAAGTCACTCTGTGATCCGAAGAGCCTTTCTCCTGTCAGCATCTCATATAGCAGGATACCCACAGAGAAAATATCCGATCTGTGATCGAGGCGCTTGCCTCGTACCTGCTCTGGAGACATGTAACCGAATTTTCCTTTCAGGGTTCCTGCAGAGGTGCGCCCCATTCTCATCTGAGCCTTGGCGATTCCGAAGTCGATTATCTTGATGTCTCCATCGTATGACACGATTATATTGCCGGGGCTCACATCCCTGTGAATGATGTTCAGGCTCTTTCCGGTGGAATCCTTTTTCCTATGGGCATATTCCAGACCTTCACAGATGCGCGTTGCAATCAGCACCGCCAGGGAAATAGGCATGGTCTCTTTCAGGCTGCTGATTTTTTCATATATCCTGCTAAGGTCCTTTCCCATGACATATTCCATGGCAATGTAATAATCACTTCCCTCCTTGCCCAGTTCGGTGATCTGTATGATGTTGGAGTGACTCAGCGATGATGCAATGCGCGCTTCATCGATGAACATGGTGATGAATTCTTCGTCCTCTGACATGTGGGGAAGAATCTTTTTTATTACGAGGATGCGCTCAAACCCCGCTGCACCAAATGATTTTGCCAGAAAGACCTCCGCCATTCCGCCTATGGCCAGCCGTTCCAGGAGGTGGTATTTTCCGAATGCTGCTGGCAGGTCCACGGATACAAGCCTTTCTGTTTTCAGTTTCCATTAAGCCTGTGGAAGACAAACCTGTCTTCCAGGGACACTCTCTATGCACCTGTATCCCTCGGACATGCGACAGTCCTCATCGGTGTTACAGGTCTTGAGGCAAGACTGCTTGGAATTGTAATCGATGCACAAGGACCGTCCCATGCACGAGATGTCATTCAGACATGCAGCGGAGCAATATCCACCAGGCCACCCTGAATTTTCATACATGCAAGACAGGGGCCCGCAGTCATCATTGCTCAGACAACTCCTGCCTATAAAGTCCATTTCACAAAGAGCCTCGGTGCATTCTGGCGCATCCACTTGACGGGCACACAGGGAGGGGCAATAAGAGTCAGCCGGGCAGTCTTCGTGAGACGAACATAATTGTTCGCACTGTGGATCGTTGGATTCGGCTCGATGGATTATGATGGTAACCATCAGTCTCTGGCCCTTTTCCAGGGTAAAGGGGCCGGTTGCTCCACACTCCCAGACGTTTTTGTCACTATCCAGACCGCGGATTCGTGCAAACCTGTTTTCTCCAACTGGCACATCCTTCAGCTCCACCTCCTGCTCTCCTGCCTGCACGGACTTGTCCACCGGGGCCATTCCTCCAGAGAGTTCAACTCCTGTAGAGTCCAGAATCTGACATTCTGCCCATGCCACATGATCCCGATCCAAGCCCTGGGCTCTTGGACCCATGGTG
>JALVPF010000407.1:0-10433 GCA_027031935.1 Myxococcales bacterium
TTATGAAATTTTAAGCGAAAAAGGCAAAAAATATACGATTGCTGCACTTAGCATGGCCATGGATGACAGGTATGAACTCGAAAAGGTGCTTGAGTCGAAAATTGCCAAGGAGAAATGGAGTGAGAAATCTTCATGACGACAATACTAATAGCATCGTTTGGCGCGAGGGACTATGACGCTGAGGCGGGAAAGTGGACAAGAAAGGACCCTAGGTAAATAGTGATCAGACTTTTTATAAAGGCATTTTGCATTTTCCAAAGCACTAGAGTAGGAGAACTTAGATGAAATCTATATTATCCATTTTGCTCATTGTTTCGATGAATACCTTTTCAGTGTCTTGTTCGTCTGCATGTAAAAACGAGGTGAAAGGTCAGATGGGTGCCAAGACTATGACATTTGATGTCAGGCTTGGAACTGAGGGTATATTGCTAAACGGTCTTCGCGTTTGCAAAAATGATACGCTAGATGCTTCCGGTAGTTGTTTGTCCGAGTTGCTGTCGAAGTTCAAAGAGAAGGCTAAAAAACAAATTGAAAATTTCAACGAATCCAATTCAGAAATCGTTTTTACTGCCAACAGGAACGACTCACTGAAAAATATTTTCAGCGTTCTTGATATCTTTGAAAAAGCTGGATTTTCTCGTGTTATATTTTGCCTTGAAAGCGGGTTCTACAAGAAGTCATATTCGGTAGAGTTAAAAAGGGATCTTGGAGATGACAAGCAAGAGATGCAGGTGCTACTGAAACTCAAAGGCCTCTGTGTAAGTAAAAGCAAATCCAATTGCACAGTCTCAGTGGAAAAAGAAATTACAAATATAACATACGCAGATCTTATTTCTGCACTGAGTTCAATGGAAGATGAAAGTTGCAATAACGTATCGGTAATACTGAAGTAGATTTTTTACTAAAATCAAGCCAGGGTTCGAGGGAAAAGTATGACAAGTATAGAGAATGCCGTTGATTAGGAAATCTTGGGTTTTGATTTCTTACGGTGTCAAACCGGAACTAGTGCATCACCACTATTAACGCATTACCCTGCGGATCCTGTAGTTACCATAGTCCACCACGTACAGCGAACCATCATTTGCCACGGATACGGTCCAGGGTTCGTTGAACAGCGCTTCGTCCAATGATCCATCGAAGTATCCCAGTTGGGTTCCCTTGCCCGCAACGGTGGAGACCACACCGCCCTTTATCATCCTTATACAGTGGTTGCCTGTGTCAGCCACATACACGGTGCCTTTCTTGTCGATATCAACGCTCTGGGGCAGCTTGAACCTTGCCTTGGACACGGGGCCGTCGGCATACGAGCCCTTGTCCTTTCCGCCTTCGCAAGCACCTGCAAAGGTGGTCACTTTACCCTTTTTCAACTGCCGGATGCAGTTATTCTTGGTGTCAGCGATGTATATGGTTCCATCCGATCCCACGGCCAATCCGGCAGGCTCGTTGAACTCGGCCTTCTTTGCCGGACCGTTACTGTTTCCAAACACGGTGTAGCCGTTTTCGTCCTCCTTGCCTCCTGCTCCTGCCACAAGCTCGACCTTTCCATCCTTTGTGATCCTCTTGATCTTGGAGTTGAGCATGTCAGCCACCAGCAAAGATCCATCCTTGTCGAATACCACATCGATGGGGCACCAGAAACGCGCAGAGGAAGTGTCACCCAACTCATCCAGCCCGGTATCATCAGCTTTACTGGAACACAAACCAGCGTATTGCCTGACCTGGCCATCAGGGCTGATCTTCCTTATGCAGTTGTTCTTGCACTCTGCAACATAAAGATTGCCTGCCTGATCCATGGCCAGGCCCCTGGGCTCGTCAAAGCGGGCAAACTTGCCCTTCTTGTCCTCATGCCCCGGCTTGTTGGATCCGGCAAATCGAGTCGCCTTTCCCTTGGAGTCGATATGGTAGATCTGATGCTGGTCAGCCACCCACACAGTGCCATTGGCCGCAGCAAGAACTCCGGCGGGGAGGGTTATCATGAACTGAACCACGGGATCCCTTTTGCCACCGAGTACCGTACCAACGCATCGTTGCAAGCCCTCGTTGATCAAGCCATTGCAGTTGTTATCCTTCATGTCACAGATTTCGGTAGCCCCAGGCTTTACCGCGGCGTCACTGTCGTTGCAATCGATGGGAGGATCACAGGCATCTCCAGCTTTGACACCGTCGCCGTCTTTGTCCTCACATTTTCCGTGGAGTTTCTTTTCATACTTCTCATGGGCCAGTCTCGCATCCTTGGCCTTCATGCATTTACCGATTTCAACTTCCGGGGTTTGTTTATAGCAGACCCAGAGATCACCTCTTTTTGTGGGCATGCCACTGCAATCTATGTCTTGTTTGCACTGACCCTTCTCCAGGGAAGTGCAAGCCGGCATTGAGATGAGAAGAAAACCACCAAGAACGGCCAACAGACTCAGTGTCCTGTTCATATTTCAACCCTCCTTTGAAACTGGCTCAACGTACAACCCAGCGAATTCGATTGGCCTCCGCATCGACCACAAACAGACTGCCATCCGGACCAGGGGCTACATCCATGGGAGCCTTGAACCTGGCTTCCTTGACAGGACCATCCTTGTAGATCCCCTTTTCCGCAGAAACTTTTCCATACAGGGTCTTGACTCTGCCGGACTTGGTGACCAACCTGATGACACCGTTGCCCGTATCGGCCACGATCATATTGCCCTTGTCATCCCAGGCCATGCCGTGGGGATAATTGAACTTGGCTCCCTTGCCTGCACCGTCCGCATATCCCCCTACCCCCAAGAGAGTATCCGAATCACCTGCCAGGGTCGACACCTCACCGTTTTCTCCCTTTTTGGTGTCGAGCTTTCGTATCCTGCAGTTGAACGACTCGGCAATATAGATGATCCCCTTGGAATCCACCAAAACGGACTGGGGATCGTTGAACCTGGCATCCAGGGCCGGTCCATCGGCAAAACCGTCCTGCCCCTCGCCCTCCCTTACCTCCATGGGGCCTTTTCCTGCAATGGTCGAAGTGGTCCCATCGGGAGCCAGCCTGCGAATCCTTGCGTTTCCCCTGTCCACAACTATGAAAGAACCATCAGGAGCAGCGGCTACATCAGAGGGGCAATAAAACCTGGCTGCCGAAGCGGGACCATCGGCGAACTGCCCCATATCCTTGGTAAAATTGGAGCACTTTCCGGCAAAGGTGCTGACAGTACCATCCAGTGCAACTTTTCGAATACAGTTGTTCTTGCAGTCGGCAACATAGACGGAACCATCCTTGCCCCTGGTCATGCCGAGGGGATAGGAGAACCTGGCGCCAGCACCCTTTCCATCCTTGAAATTCGACAGAGAACTGCCGGCAAGGAGTGTAACCTTGCCATCCAGGCTCACCTGCCAAAGATGATGACTGTCGGTCACCAGGATAAACCCTGCAGGGTCATACAATACAGCAGCAGGCCCGTCCAGGTGATATTCCTTCTGGTTACCCCACGTGGCACCACCGAACAAGGTCTGCACGCAGCCTTTCAGACCCTCGTTCACCATGCCATCACAGTCGTTGTCTACTCCATCACAAACCTCGTTCTTGCCTGGAGCCATGTTGGGGTCATCGTCGTTGCAATCAGGCAAGACGTCCTTGCCACAGCCATCTCCCGCCTTGACGCCGTCACCATCCTTGTCCTCGCACTTTTTCGGCTTTGCATCAGCAGCGCGTTTTTCCTTGATCTCCTTCAACTTCTTCATGCTGATACACTTGCCCTCAAAGCAGACCTGGGCTCCGGAGCACTGGGTGTCCTTTTTGCAGGAGCCCTCTGGCAAGGAAGAACACCCAACAAAGCACACGGCCACAAACAGAAATAAAAATTTGTGCATTACCCCTTACCTCTAGAGCACCATAAGCTCGTTTTGGCCTGGTGCCACGGCAATTGCCAATAACAATGAATACGGCGCAAAGATAAGATGCAAAGCAGGGGACTGTCAACCTGCATTTCTACCCCTCTGATTTCCCATCTCGCCTACGTTCCGGGAGACCTGATTCCACGGTATGGGAGGTTTGAGCCCAAGCCAATGATTTCAACTCTCACGTTCGGTGTGGCTAGTCTAAACTCCACAGACAGGAGGCCGGAATGGCTCAGGAGTACAACAAAAGCCCCTGTACATCTTCGAAAAAGGAGTCCGTCTGCTGTTGCCACCGGCCCAACAAGGACTCCACATCTCCCCCTTTTTCCAACATGACCCTCAGATCACTGCTTCCTGTGAGTAAATCCAGGGCTGGATTTTCCGTTACAAATTCATATGGTTCACTGCGCCACTGAAAATTATCCGGATCCTGTCGGTATAGCCTTTCCAGCAAAACCACCCCGCTGCGAAAAGCCATGAAGCGATCCCTGTCCAAAACGTGGATCTCAAGCCCATGACAATCCTTGTTGGCATGCTTTTGAAACATGGGGCGGAAAGTCACCGGTCTGAAGTGTACTCCTAGCAAGCCGGCCTTGTTCAACTCCGAGGCCAAGGCTTTAGAATCTATCCAGGGGGCACCGACAAATTCGAAGGGTCGGGTGGTTCCCCTGCCCTCGCTCAGGTTGGTGGCCTCCATGAGGCACGAGCCGGGATACACGACAGCTGTCTCCAGAGTCGGCATGTTAGGAGAAGGCATTACCCACGGCAGGCCCGTGTGATCGAACCACATATGTCTTTCCCAGCCTTTCATGGATACCACCTGCAGGTCCACATCCACTCCCTCGGCCTTGGCCAGCAGCGCAAGCTCTCCGATTGTCATGCCGTGTCTTACCGGAACAGCAAAGCCTCCCACAAAAGATCGAAGTCGATCATCCAGCAGGGGTCCTTCGGTGACGAGTCCGCCTAGAGGGTTTGGCCTGTCGAGCACCATCATCCTCACCCCGGTTTTTGCGCAGGTCTCCATGCAGTAACGCATGGTTACGGCAAAAGTGTAGTATCTGCTGCCAACATCCTGAAGGTCTACCACTAAAACATCCAAGTCATCCATCATCTCATCTGTGGGCCTCAGGCTCTCTATGGTGTCACCATACAGGCTTACGAATCGCCTGGTGGAAGCCTTGGATGAAGAACTTGTGTGTCCGCCGTCTACCACGGCCTCCATGTCCTGAGCCGTGCCCTTTGCCCCATGCTCGGGTTCGAAGACCACAGGCACGTCCAGGCCCGCCTCTTCCATTAGATCCAGTATATGATTCAGATTGGAATCCACTGAAGCCGGATGGCACACCAGGCCAATCCTAGCCCCATCCAGTGCGGAGAATCCATCATGTCGAAGACGGTCGAGTCCAGTCCAGACGCCCATGGTATTAGGAGCCAGGTCGCAGGGTCAGTTCAAAGTCATAGGTGGCACCAAAGCCGGCAGGAAACTTCGAACGCTTGAGATTCCAGACAGCACACAGATCCAGAATCTGATCGCCGAGAGTATCTTTCGCTATGGTCACGCCATGAACCTTGCCGTCATTGTCAACCGCCACCTTGATCAAGAGTGAACCTTCAAGACCAGGCTTTTTCTTCAGGCGTAACTTGTAAACCTTTGCTATCTGAATCCTGTTGACTCTGAAAACCCCATCAGGAGTCTTTCCGGCAAGGGGTTTTTCCAGGATATAAAAACGCGTAAAAAGCCTCTTCATGGCATCCTTCGCTTCGGCCTGCTCAGGCTTTTTCTCCAACACCTTCTGGTTGAACTCCAGGGCCTTGGACCATTGCTCTCCCTGCTCATATATTTTCGCAAGACCCAACATGGCATCCACGTCTTCCTTATCCTTGGAATAGATCAACTGATAGGAGGGCAAGGCCTTTTCTATTGCGCCCTGTGCCAGATAAACAGGTGCAAGATAAACATGCGCCTCTATGTTCTCCGGGTCGATCCTGATTATCTGTTCTGCTGCTCTCGTCTCCACGTCTTTCTTGCCAAGCTTGCCAGCCAGTTTCCAAAGGGCCTTCCAGCAAGTCAGCTCGTCAGGTTTCCTGGAACAAGCTTCATCATATGCAGCTACTGCCAACTCGCCCTTGTCCAGCTTGCTCAAAAGCTCGGCCTTGGCAAAACGGACTTCATAGTTCTTGTCATCCAACTCGGATGCCTTGCTCATGGCATCCAGGGCTTGCTGGTACTTTTTCTCCCTGGCAAGCAAACGACCGAGTTCAGCCAGAGCCTCAAAGGACTTTGGATCAGCAGAAACAGCATTCTTGTAGGTCTCCTCCGCCTTCGTCGCCTGGTCGCTCGCGGCAAAAGCACGAGCCAAATCCAATTGGTACAACACTTCCCCTGGATTCTTGTCTACAGCCTTTTTGAGTAATTCTATGGCCTTTTCATAGTCACCCTTGTGAAGCAACATGTGACCATACCTGCCGTTGCATTCAGGAATATCGGCCCCGAGACGCAGAGCATGTTCGAAGTTCTTTTCTGCCTGGTCATACAGCTTCCACTCGTCTAAAATTATGCCCATCCCCAGATAGGCCCACACGAACTTGTCGTTCAATTTTGTAATTTTTGCCAACTCCTGCCAGCCCTGATTTCGGTCCTCCATGGCATATGCCCATAAAAACCTCTTGAAAGGATTCTTTGGCTCTTTTTTGAAAGCTTCTTCATATTTGCGAAAAAGCGGTTTGAGCCTGTGTTCTTCGCGAGCTGCATCTATTTTGGCCAGTGACCTGCTAATGCCCTCGATGGAATAAGGTCTCGCCTCCGAGACATCGACCTTTGTAGCGAGGTTTTTTGCGTGCTGCTGCCCAGCGGGAGGACAGGCGGGTACAGATATCACCAGTGCCAGCAACAGGATTAATCCAAATGCAAACTTTGTTTTTGTCATGATCAACCTCTTTATATGCCTCAGAAGGTTATGAGCCATCAATGCCCTGCATCAGTTACCTCAATATCTTCGGTTGCAAGCTCACCTTTCCCGATTTTACCATTACCTCGAACCTCACGTCCTTGCATGAGTGCTTGCTTTTTATCTTTTTTTTCTGCTTTTCCAGCTTATTTCGAAATCTCGTGAGATCAAGCCGCTTGACACGCTCACCCAACTCCTCTTTGGCAGAACAAAATTCGCTGTAAAGCGCTGTATAGTACTCTGAAAGGGGATCATCTTCTGTTGTGTCATGCTCTTTGTGTTCGACCAGTCCATTTGAATCCTCATTTTCGTCTACTGTCACTATATCGTCCATGCTCACCATCTGCTTCAGCTCCTCTGCTCGCTCCTCAGGGCCCGAATCTCCATGGTCCAGGAGTTGGGAGAACAGATGCGCTATGGATTTCACCAAGGCTGGTCCCGTTGATCTTATGGTTCGCATTTGGCCGGAGTTGACCATGTCTAAAAGTTCTTCTTCCATTGTTTTCAGGCTACGACTCAGACCTCCCCCTATCATTACGACCAGCAGCGACAGGAAAACAAAAAGCAAGCCCATGCCCACAAACAGGTAAAGAGCGATCTCATTCATGGGACCGACGATGGAGTCAGTCCACCTGACCAATAACATGCCCAGCCGAGCATGTGCATCCTTGTTTTCAGGCGCAAGGGAAATACCAGCCAGGTAGGCACCCATGCCTGTGGAGTCAAGCACACGAGGATGGGAGGGATCTGCAGAGAGAATCTTGGCCAGGCCATCATCATGATTTTTCACATAGGCTTCGACCTTGGCGAGCCTGCCATTCTTCAGCGATGACGCCACTATTTTGCCATCACCTATCAAGGCAATATCCACATCACTTTCAATATAGGATTTGCGAAATCTTATCTCGGTTGCATCCAGGGGGAAGAAGCCCAACAATACTCCGGACGATTTTCCATTATGATTTATTGGTACAGCAACAACACGTGACACCCCATCCCGCTGATCAATAATTGCGATGCCGGTTTTTCCCTTACATGCTTTTTGCACAATCTCGGCGACTGCATGGTCCTCCGAGGGAGACTTGCCTGTCCAGTGCATATCCACATTTCTCACGAGTCCCTTGCCATTGGTGTCGAGCACGAACATATCCGAGACTGTTGCAAAGTTACGCGCAGATGCTGTAACAGCAGCAATTTCCACCCTCAGATCATCGAGCCATTGCTTGAGCTGACCCGAGGCAGTTGGTTTGGATGCCAACAGGTTCACAAGTTTCGTGCGCCTGGATGCAGCCATCATTCCCGAAAGAAGCTTCGCCTGCTCATCTCGCTCTATCCTGTATACAAGCCTGGCTGCGGTTTGCAGACCGTCGCGTGTCTCATCCTGAACAACAGCAGAAACCCTTGGAAAAACCAAAAAATAGGTTCCACCCCCGGCACCCCCCAGAGCCAAAAGAAGAAGCATTATTATGGACGCCCTGGACATTATATACCTCATGTACCTCTTACAAGCATGCAGACCCGAGCCGCAAGTCAAGATTTCAAAAACAAGTCCTTGCTAACGCCTTAACAAGGCAAAGATCCTGTTCAATTCCCAATTGGCCTTAACAAACTGGCCATCTCCCACCAGCTGTGTAGCCTTTCTCAAAGATGAAGAGACCTTCTTCTTGTCCTTCGCCTTGACTGGTTTTCTTGCGATCAAGGCGTTGAGTCGTGAAAATTTGCCAGTGATGAAATCCGAATCTATCTTCATCTGTCTCACAGATGCCAACAACTGTTCGGCCGAATCGTTTGCCCTTCCATAATCACCAGACTTCTGTGCGGAGTAAAAATCATCTCTAAGGCCTGAAAGATCACCTGGCAGGTCTCCCCATAGGAGTCCTTTCTTTTTCATCAGCGCACTGGCCTTGGCGAAGGTCTTCTTGGATTGCTTCCTGCTCACGATCCCGGAAGAAGACCTCATCCTCGGCATTGACACGGGCTTGATAGATGCCAATTTTTCCACCGCCCTGGTAAGCTCTGCCATTCTTTGTTCCAGCTTGTCCAGCCTTGAAGTCACAGCGTTGGTTGAGGCATCCGTCAATTCACGTTCCCGCTTTGCGAGCTTCGCCTCACGCCTGGCCAACTCTCTCTCTCTCTTGGCGAGATCGCCACCACCATGGACGCCGGACACCTTGGCAAGCAACTCATCCTTGTTTTCAGCGATTGACTGTCTGACTTGTTCCAACTCGGCTTCCTTCTTCCACATGCGTTTTTCTTTTTGCCACAGCTGTTGTTCCAGTTGTTTGATGTGAGCAAGACTGCTCTTGTCACTGAGACTGTCCTTCTCCTTCATCAACTTGGCTCTCTCTTCCCTCAGTCTCTTTTTTTCCATTTCAAAGGCGGCTTGGCGAGCACGAAGTTCCTGCTCCTCCTTGGTGATTTTGCTCCTGTCAGCTTCTACCACGATGGTGAGATCCTGATCATTTTGCTTGTCCGCCCCTTTCTTGTCACACGCGAGCAGGGACGCCGACAAACACAATCCAAGGAAAATGATAGACAATGAGTTTTTCATTCCACCCTCTCGATGAAATCCTATATTTTTTTTGCCAGTGCCTCTTTTATAGTGGAAGCCTTGACTCCAAGCACTTCCCAGAGTTGCACAGGTTCCAGCACACCCTTTACGAAAACCGCCTCTTTTTGCTTCAAATCGGCAAACTCCTTTACTCTCTGCGCCGTAGTGTCGCTAATTAGAATCTGGCCTTCCTTTGTATTTGATTCTATACGTTGCGCCAGGTTCACGTCACGCCCTATGACAGTATACTCCATACGCAGCTCGGAACCGATGTTTCCTGCTATGGCCTCACCACTGTGGATTCCAATTCCGAAGTTGACCACCGGTCTGCCCTGTTGCATTCGAAGCCAATTATGCTCTCCAACCGCGCGCTGGATCTCCACCGCAGTCATCACCGCCCTGAGCTCCGGCAACTGAAGTGTGGCCGGAGCGCCGAAGATTGCCATGATAGAATCACCGATAAACTTGTTGATGGTTCCATCGAACTTGAAAATTATCTCGATGATTATCTTGAAATAATCATTCAGCAGGGCCACCACCTCGGATGGGCGCAAAAATTCGCTGAGAGAAGTAAATCCACGTATATCGAGAAACAATACTGTAACCTTTCTCAGTTCCCCTTCCAGGTTCAGCTCGTCTTCCTCCTTGAGAATCCGTTCTGCAACCTGGTCCGAGACATATCGAGCAAAAGTGGAGCGTATGCGTTCTCTCTCCATCAGCCCCGCCACCATGATATTGAAGGCCTTGGCCAAGACTCCTACCTCGTCGCTTCGTTCGATGTTCAGCTTGCGGTCCAGGTCGCCTTCCGACACCTGCTGCATGGCCTTGGCAACGATTTTAATGGGCAGGACGAACCTTCTGGCAAAAACCAGGGCACTTACCAGGGCCAATAAAAAAGCTATACCGGTAACCAGGGCGTTGGTAACCATGGCCTGTCGGATTTCCCGGTTCATCGCCACAGTGGAAAACCCCAACACGGCATATCCAAGATTCTGCCCCTCCTTGGTTCTCAGTCTTATATGAAAGACCCTGATCTGGTCATCACCTTCGGACCAGGTCCTTTTTGCCAGCCA
>JALVPF010000407.1:10443-29606 GCA_027031935.1 Myxococcales bacterium
CCATTCCGACAATGCCTCGTTGAGTAATTTCCCATTGAAATATCCATCTATGAGCTTTTCTTTGGCATCCAGAAAAAGGGCGAAGCACAGGCCGGTTTTCATCTCATGGGCCTGCTCCACGTATACCCGCAGCAGGGTCCTGTCCGATTCCTTTTGCAGGTTTGAACCATGGATCGTTCCGATCATCCGGCTCAGGGAGGCTACCTGCTGCTCCATGGCCTCTTTTCTGGATGCGGCAGATTGGCTGATGAGAAAAAAAGCCAAGGTACCGGACACGATCAGAACCAGGACAGCTACGAACACCGAGAGCTTCAGTCCAATACCGAAGCGGGTTCCTATCACGTATGGACCGGACATGTAGGGATTATATCACCAGATGGGTCAAGTGCCAGTTTTGATTGAAATTCCCCATCCGTGGCGTTCGCGCCATCGCTCAACAATATTGTAGATCACCGGTATTACTATCAGGGTCAGCAGTGTCGAGACGGTCAGACCTCCCACCACCACCCTCGCCATGGGCGCCCAACCCTCGGAGCCCTCTCCTATGGCCAAGGCCAGGGGAATCATTGCCAGTATGGTGGTCAATGCGGTCATCAAAACGGGCCTCATGCGTACTAGACCGGCCTTGTAGGTTGCATCGGCCACACTCATCCCACCCAGCCTGAGCTGGTTGATGAAATCCACCAGGACGATGGCGTTGTTGACCACTATCCCCACAAGCATTATGCAACCGATTAGAGCAGGGACACTCAATGCGGTGTTGGTGAGCACCAGGCTCCAGACCACACCTATGATGGAAAGGGGTATGGAGAAAAAGATGATAAAAGGAGCCACCAGAGATTCGAACTGTGATGCCATCACCATGTATACCAGGAAAATGGCGACAATCAGAGCAATACCGAGCCAGAAGATGGAATCCATGAAATCCTCGGCGCTACCTGCTATCCTGAATGAATATTTTGTCAGATCCCTTCCTTTCTTTTCCTTGGCTATCAGCGCCTTAATATCCTTTACCACCTGCCCCATGTTCTGACCCGAGACAAGCGAAGTGACCGTGACCATTCGCTGCTGATCCTTGCGGGTTATCTGCACCGGGCCTACCCGTTGACGAACATCAGCAACTGACTTGAGAGGGACCGTGCTGCCCAAGGGTGTAGTAATGGGAATATTTTTGAGTGACTCCAGGGACTCCCTGAAGCTTCTGGGCGCCCTGACCAGGATATCATACTCCCAGCCCCCCTCCCTGTACCGCCCTGCCAAGGTCCCCTGAAAATAGGTAGAGACCGTCTTCGCCACCTGGCCGGTGCTAAGCCCCAAGGCGCTCAACCTGCTACGCTTATAATAGATGCCGATCTCCGGCTTGGACTCCTCCATGCTGAAGGTCACGTCATCGGCGTTGGGTATTTGTGAAATCTTCTTCGTCAGTTCCTTTCCCAATTTCTCGAGATCGGTCAAATCGTCACCATAGATCTCGGTCACCACATCGGAACCCCCAAAGGAAAAGAACATGAACTTGGTGCTTCTCAGGCCCGCAACCTTTGACAGCTCGTCCCTCAAGGCTGCCTCTATCTCGAACTGCCCCCTCTGGCCCAGGCGCTTTCTTTCAGCCAGTGGTTTGAGCTTGATCCTAAGAAGCCCGCTGTAGGATCCCTTGGAAAACATGGCGATCCATCCATCGCCGCTGCCTATGTCAGAAAGTATCTCCTCGGCTTCAGGCACCTTGTCGTGCACGATCTTCTCCGCTTCGGCAAAAAGGGCATCGGTTGTGTCCAGAGATGTTCCCACCATGGCGTCTGACTGGAACAAAATGATTCCCGAATCCTGCTGTGCGAAAAAATCCACATTGATAGCGAATATGGTTGCTGCGATGCTCCCAAACAGAATGACCGTGGCCACAAGAAGTGTCTTGAATCGATTCCGTAGTGACCAACGCAACATGACTCCATAAAAGCGCAAGAAGCTGCCGAAGACTCCCCTTGCCACGACGGGATCTTCCTTTGTAACAGCCTGCTGCGCCACCTTGACCGTCACAATCCTCGAAGCCATGAGAGGCACGAGGCTCAGGGCCACGAACAAGGACACAAGAAGCGATACACAAATGGTCACCGCCATGTCTCTGAACATCATGCCAGCGATTCCCGGTACGAACAGAACAGGTGCAAATACCGCTACCGTGGTAAGGGTCGAGGCGGTAATGGCCATGGAGACCTCTTTCGCACCGTCGATGGAGGCAACACGTCTATCCTTTCCCATTTCGAGATGTCGAAAGATGTTTTCCAGGACAACTATGGAATTGTCCACGAGCATGCCCACCGCCAGCGCCAACCCGGCTAGAGAAATTATGTTCAGGGTTATTCCTGCAACGTCCATGGCGATGAAAGTGGCAATGACAGATACCGGAATCGCCGTTGCCACGGTCAAAGAGGCTCTGAAGTTCCAAAGGAAAAGGAGCAAGACCAGGAAAGCCAGAGCAAAGGCACCAACTGCAGTATTTCCCAGATTGCCTATGGCCTGTTCTATAAAATCTGACTGGTTGAAAATGGGTTTTATGACAATGCCTGCAGGAAGAGATGAAATGACCTCATCGAGTTGCTCTTCAACATTGTTACAGGCATCGACCGAGTTTGCGCCTGTCTGCTTTCGGACTATCAGCATTATCCCCGGCCTGCCATTGTGCCTGATGACCCTGGTGGGCTCCTTGAATGTATCCAACACGTCCGCCACTGCTCTGAGTTTTATGGGGACCTTGTCCTTGACCCCCACAACGAGTTCCCGGATCTGATCAATGTTTTCAAACTGTGCCATGTTCTGAATCTGGAACTCACGCTCTTTGTCGAACAGGGCACCGGCCGGGATTCTGAGATTATTGAACCTCAAGGCGGCCAAAATAGCATCAGCAGAGATACCATAACTGTCCATTCTCTCCGGGTGCAGCCGGACCTGTATCTCCCGTTTGAGCCCTCCCGCCGTGTTGACCTGTGCAACTCCTTCGATCCTCTCCAAACGCGGCTCTATGACGTGCTCGCACATGTGCCTGAGTTCAGCCTGTGAAAACGGACCGGAGACTGCCAGGAGCAATATGGGTTGCATGGACGGATCAAAAGCGAACACCAGGGGTTTGTCCAGATCAGGTGGCAGATAATTGGACACGAGATCTATGTTTTTTCGGATTTCACGCTCAGCCTTATCCGTATCGGTACCCCACTCCAACTCCACCGTGACAACCGAAGCACCATCCTTGGATTGCGAATTGACATGCTTGACGTTTTCAACCGTTGCCACTGCCTCTTCGATGGGACGTGTTACAACACTTTCTATATCCTCCGGGCTTGCACCTTCATAGGTCGTAACCACGGTGACCATCGGATAGGTTATGTCGGGCCACATGTCGATGCGAAGCTGACTCAGTGCAAACACTCCGGCCCCCACCACGATGAGATACAGCATGGTAAAAGTCACGCCCCTTTTGACAGCCAATGACGAAAGGTTCACGGCTGTTTTCCTCCATCCTCCTCTACACCGCCAGACAAAGGTGGAGCCTGGATTACCTTAACGGACTGACCGTCCTTGAGCAGGTGTTGTCCTCTGATAACTACCTCATCCCCCTCTTTCAGACCACGTGTCACCTCAGCCAAGGCCTTGCCGTGTTCGCCAGCTTCAATGAGAAGGCCCAAACGAACCTCATGTTCCTTTGCCTTGCCCTCTTCCACGGTAAAAACCACGTGTGTAATTTGACCACCGGATGCCCCGACGGCTCCCCGGTTCAAGACAGCATACTGTGGTATTACCAAGGCCTTGTCGCTTTTTCTGACGACCACGCCAACTTCAGCCAACATGCCGGGCTTTAATACATGTTCCTTGTTGTCCAGGCGAATCTCCACGCTTGCCATGCGTGTGGCCAAGTCTATGGTGGGGCTAATCCTGACGATCCTGGCAGCCATGGCCTTGGCATCTTCCACTAAAGACGCATAGGTACTCACCCTGACAGGAAAACCGTTTTTCTTTGCGCTTTCCACGAGAGGCAACTCGAACTCTGGCACCTTCAGCTCGGCCTTGAGTTCATCCATCTGCACAACGGTCACGATGGGCACCTGTGGCAGAGCCAGGTCACCCTCCTCTAAAAACCTCTGTCCCACCACACCGTCGATTGGTGAACGCACAAAGGCTCTACCCTGTTGACTCTCCGCCTGGTTCACCATGGCCTGGAGCCTATTGACGCTTGCCTCGGCGGCCTGGACCTGACTCTCCAATCTGTCCAACTGGGCCTGTCCCACCGCTTGAGCCTTGTATAGCTTTACAACACGTGCATACTCACTGCGCAGCTGTTCGAGTTGGGCGCGTGCAGAGTTTTGACTAGCAAGAGCAGCCGCCAGACCGCTGGAGAGCATGTTGTGATCTATGACAGCGATAAGCTGTCCTTTCTTTACCCGGTCACCCACATCCACATTCAAGGCGCGTATTCGATCCGGGATCTGTGAAAATACCCTCACCTCTGTACTTCCACGAAGAGTAGTTGAATACGTCAGGGTTTGTTCTATCAGACGCCGTGTTGCTTTCTGTGTGAACACCGCTAGGGGTACCTGCTTCTTTTCATGCTTTTTTTTTATACATCCCTGAGTAGCCAACAAGGCCAGAAGACTCAAAGAAAACACTGCACACTTTGTGAACTTGTTATCTGTCATGGAGCAGGTCCCTGTAACATCCCTATGGAATTTGTTAAACTCTAAATCCAGGCTTGCCTGGCAATCAATATCTCGAAATACGCAAGAGCTGTGCAACAAACTCCTCGTCAAAAAATATCTTGGCGTCTACAAACCTTCCCGGCTCGTCCCCTCGCAGAGGTTTGAGTTTTGGCATTGTACAAACCATTACAGGCCCAAGACCCAGTTCAGCGGCCTGTTTCGCCAAGGCATCCCGGTAAGGCCAAGGTTTGCCACGTTCCCATTTGCGCACAAAGGCTCGCGCCATTGACTCGTTGCCATCTGCCAAGATTTTTTCGCTATATACAAGCATGTCTGACAGGACCTTGCGAAACAGCCCTGTGTCGGTGATGACCGGGAAAATCCTGTCCTTGTCCTGCCTGATCTCCACAGCACCGGAGTCGATCATCTTCCGGAGCCAAACTCGTCGAGCCCTGGCCTCAACGTCCAGCAGTTGCTCAGAGGTCAAAGAATCAAGTACAGCAGCCTGGACAAGCGCAACCTTCCAGCCCAAGATGTGGTCGTCCTCAGGCATCAATATTCCCAGGTCCACCAGTTTCCTGTCACCCAACAACCACAAGGCCACAAGATCGCTCCGAACCTTTGCCAGGACTACCAGGTCCGAACGTATCCAGGAACCAAGGGACTGTGATGTCTTTCCAAGGGACGGGCCCAGTGTTGCCCCGATGGCATCTGTTGCCCAATTCATCCTCTCCATGCTTTCCATCTGCCTCTTGCCTTCTTTTTCCGTGGCCAAGAAATGTTGAATCAGGGGCTTGATCACGGCATGAAATCTGGCTTGCTGGACGTTGGAAAAAAACAGCACCTTGGAGGCAAACCTCTCACCAAGACTCCGCTCGGGTGGAATACCATATGAAATTTTGCATATAGGACTAATACTTCCGGCTCCAGTCAGGAGTTCCACGACGAGGAATTCGGGCAATTCCTTCCAGTGGTTTGCATACTCTGCGTCCCATGGCATGCTGCCTTCAAAGTAATTGAGTTCCCTTGCCATGGACTGAATTCGAGAAGTCTCCGATTGCACCAACAGACCTACCCAGCCGGTCCAGATACCTTTTCGCTGCTGATAATCCAGGCTCTTGTCCAAAAAGCCCATGAAAAACTCCACTGGCCAGACCTGCTGTTGCCAGACGGAGAGTGCTGAATCAAAGGACGACGAATCACCAGTTCGAAAATGCTCTATGAGATCGGACAATACCATCCTCTGGTCATGATGGGCGAAAGCGAGAGCAGCCTGCAGACGACCTATGACGCGTTTGAGTTCCTTTGAATATCTCCCGGGGGCAATTCTCCTGCGCTTGTCACCGGTACGGTAGATTTCCTCTACGAGCTTGCCTTCGATATTTATAAGACGCGAATTTTGTGGATAGTGCTCCCTGAAACGATTCAAGGCCTTGGATCGGACGCCCTTGTACAGGTTCAGGTTTCCACCTCCTATTGCATTTGCCTGCCATCCGCTTTTTTTCCCTTTCAAAAACACCTTCTGAAAATCAGCGTCAAAGATTGGGCGTTTCAACCTGGACAACATCCCATCTATGGATTCATCCCTCTGCAAATCCATGTGTGCTCCTTCTGCATGAGCAGCCCGGACCGCATCCAGAAAATCTTCAAAACTCATGTCCAGTACAAATTTTTTACCGGTCAAGCGATGGTAAAAGCCATAATTTATTCCGAATTTGAGGTAGTAGTCCCTCAGGGCCTGATCCAGTTGACGTTTGGAGTTCTTGCCAAGTCGCAAGATGCATTCAAACAGTTGACGAATTTCCAGGCCATCCCTGTGTATCTGGTCAAAAACTATATCACGTCCTGCCAGCACTGCGCGGGCCAGATGATAAGACAGTATCCTCGAACCTTGCGGCATGGATGAAAAGCTTGGGGCAAACAGCCTCACAATCTGGTAATCACCGATTGTACCAACGGTATAATCATCATCGCCAGGAGGCTTTATGCTTTCATCCCCAAGCACCTGCCCCTTGGATCCCTGCTCTTCTTCATCACTTCCATCATCATGCAAATCAGCCACAGCCAGATGAGGAGGATTTTCAGCTTCACCTTCAGGATCGATTTTTTTGGCAGGAAGCAAGCCCTCCTTTTCCTTGTCATAAGGATCGTCAGCCTCGATCTGTGCCACATGTCCTGAGTGCTTCTTCTTGCATCCATGGCAAAATACCAAAGCCATGCACAGAAAAAACATTATCTTCAGAGAGGTTCTCATTTCCTGCCTCGTGTCAGGTTTGGAATAATCTATTCTCAAACCAGGCGGTCTTCAAGCCCAATCGAGCCCCATGAAAAATTTTATCCCCAGCGTCCGCGCCCAGACAAGCATTGGCCTTCATGAAGAATCAAAGGATGAAAGTCATTTTTTTGACCACAGTATCCTACATGTGGGATACTGTGGTCAAAGGAGGCTGAAATGAAACCCATCATCTCCCTGATCCTGTCTTCCTTCCTCGCGATTTCGGCGATTGCAGGCATGGCAAAAGCGGGCCCTGCATCACCCACCATCAGCGCGTCAGACTTAGATGCATGTATTGACGCGCTGCCCAGGGCTAGCAGGATGGACCCGGTAAACAGGCTTCGCTCCAGACTGCAGGAACTGTATATGCAAAAATCCAGCACTGAAGAGAGCCGGGGACTGAACCAGGCCCTTGGTCTCATAGGCCTCGCCAGGAGCATTCGAATTACTTCCGGAGATTCAGACGCAGGCACCTTGCTCGCAGGCCTTTGAATTTCAGACCCTCGCTGAAGTTACTGACAGCAATCAAGAGAATGGGATTCGCCCAGGGATGTTACCGTGTGGTTTTCGTGGTCTACCCAGTCGATTAGCGCCACATTCCATCTGTCGCACTCTTCTGTCATCTGCGTCTGGAATTCTGCGGTGGGTACCACGTCACCTTTGAAATATATCCTGACAGTAGCAGTGGTGTTGCCGCGGTACTCAAAGTAGTTGACCATCACCGTGTAGATCCCGGGGACTGGTTTGTTCAGGTTGATATTTTCAGCGCGACACTGTCTGGTGCAATCGATGGCAAGGAGAGGATCGTCGCTGGTATCGCCAGCAACTCCCCAGTCGGGTTGCCGAGCATTCCAGAAACAGTCTGAACCTGAACACGTCCCCCACCAACAATGTGGGCCTGCTCCATCATCATAGCATTCCTGACCATCTGCACACCCTGCTGCCACAGCATCACAGTTGGGCTCCCGGCAGGTCATGATGCCTGCCGAGTCAACACACGAAACGCGGGTCCAATCCGGATCATCAGGGTTGAGAGGATTGTATCTACACTCCCTCGTGGGAGAACAAAAGTCACCACTTGGAGCAACCAGATGTAAATCCAGGTCCGGGCCCACCATGTCCCATGTAAGTTCGATCCGCATATCCTCTCTTGGAAATGCCGAAAACTTTATACAGGGGCAGGAAAAATCCTCAGCGGCATTCGCCGTCTGACAGTCACAGGCTTCGGATGGATCATACGAACCCATGTTGCCCTCAGGATCTTTTGCCTTCAGGCACACGGTGTACTCACCGGAGAGGTCGGCACGAAAGCTAGGCTGAAACCTGTCCTGCTCTGCAGATGGTACCTGTATATCCCTGGTTGAACCATTGGGCTTGGCCTCCACGGTCCACGTCAGATCCGAGCCCTGAATATTGGAACCGTCAGGATCATGAACACGACCCAGAAAAGTAATCGTATCCACAGGGGCAGGGGCACATAGGTCATCTACGGCCGAGCCGTCCAGTTTGGTGATACTGCTTATGCTGACGGAAGCGACAGGAGGTAAATTATCCGACACATGGCCGGATAAAGGTATTGCCACCGGGCTGTCATCAGGGTCATTTGACTCCAGGAGCAAGACATCCTCATCAGGGATTACCTCTCCATTTGTATCCAGGCTGAATTTCTTCGGTGAATATATTATCTCTACCGTTCCCTGCTCGCCCGGATCAATGAGCATGTCCTGAGCGACCCAAAAAAACGGTGAGGAATCATCTCCGCTCTGCAAGGACAAGCCATCCAGCCCAATGACAAGAGGAGCTTGACCTTCGTTGCCTATGTTCAGAGCCAAGGAGGCTGATGAGTTCAGCCTGACTCCTCCGAAATCCAGTAACTGCGGAGTCACGATGATGTCCGGAACACCACCGCTGCCTTTCAGTGCTATACTCACATCAGGAGAGTTTTGATCATCTGACAGGACATGAAGAACGGCGCTATAGGATCTCTGCTCCCGGGGTGAAAACTCTATACCCACATCCCGCTCGTTTGTTCCGGCACCGGGAATGGAAAATCCCAGGGGAAGGTCGGAATCATCAAAGGCTTTGGAGTCTACACTGCTTAGAGTAAACTCCGTGTCTCCATCGATGGTCAGTGAATCGACGGTCAAAGCAGCCGTTCCCACATTGGAGATTGTAAAGGTGAGCTCTTTTGAATCGCCCACGTTCAAGGCCCCGAAATCCAGTTCGAGGGGAGTAACTTCGATCAGGGGCTTGCCGCGCTTCAGGTTTGAGTCGTCACACCCGGCAAAAGAAAGACACAACACTGAAAAAAACATGGAAAAACAAAACAAGGCTGATGAGGTAGCCATTTTTCTGGTCACCATGAAATTCCTCCACTTTGATACCATCTAACATATTACACCATAAAAGGCGTTTTAATTGTCTCAATTTTATTTGACCTGAGCACTAAAATTCCCCTGATCATACTACACGTACACACTTGGCAGGCGACATAAGTCATCAAGCCACAAGCACCCACAAAAGAATAGATTTTGACACCATAGCCGACACTGTAGTAGCCTTGAATTAGAATCGGAAACAAACAAGAGGATGAACACAGGTCAGTAGAGCGGCAAAATACAAGGACGGAGGAAAACACCGATGGCTGAGGAAAAGAAAAGCTCTCAAACCGACAAAAGAAAACAAAGCCTTTATTTTCCAGAAGATATGCTTGCAGAAATAAAAAGAGAAGCCCTTCGTCAGGACCGATCATTGTCCTGGATTGTACAACAGGCATGGCGAATTGCGCGCAATGACATCAAGAAATTCCCATCCATCAACACCCTGGACGACTGATTGGCAGTTCACTGGGTCCCGCAGATTCCTGCAAGCTCATCACATGACGTGTAGGTAAGCCGACCTTCCACTGATGGGTAGGTCTTGAGTATTTCGGAAGCATTCTCTGGATATTCAGCTTCTATGGTGGATTCATAATCCACCAGCCACGCGTGGACCACATCTATCAGAGGGATATAAGTCTGAATTACCTCTGGCGGTGGCTCATCTCCTTCATGATAATGAAACCCGATGAAACCATCGTTTGCCACGCCATCATCTTCCCCAACCAAATAATCCAGTGTGGCCACGTAGTAGCTAGCAGTAGGAGTGATTTCGAAACATTGATCGCCCGACTTGAGACACATGGACACTATGCGCTGACCGGGTGTTGCTATCTCCGTACCCGGACCATTCAGGGTCTGGGCAGGTTTTGAGCAATCCACTTCGACCTTGATTCCCTGCTTGCCGGAGATCTGAAGAAAGTGACCTTGCTGACCTTCTGTACCTGAAAAGTTCAGACTGGAGACGGAACGTTCCAGAACTCTCTTGAGTTGTGAACCAGTCATTTTTACTACCACGATGGTGTCATCATAAAATGGAATCAGTTGATAGATGTCCTGATCGGTTATGGGCCCCTTGGGGATGCGTTCTCTCGAAGAAGTGGCGCTACCACACTCGACCCCGTCTCTGATAGCTCCAGAGTTTATAAGCCCTATGAGGACCGATGATTCGCCCAGATCCAGACCGTAATCGTAATGGCGAATGGCATCTGCGAGGAAATTGCCCACCGGTGCCTCACACTGGCGCACATACTCCCTGCGAATATCCATGTCAACAGGCAGGCCCTTGCCCCACACCTCAGGAGTACTCACCGGGCAGGAGTCGTTGAAAACCTGACAAGAGGCTAAAGATACAAGGAGCAATACAGCCGACCCAAGCCCCACACAAGCAGATAACTTTCCTTTCAAACCAGACATTTCTTGCGCCTCCAGACTATTGACGCGTCTTGGATGATTTCAGGGTCTCCACGCTATACCAGCCATGAAAGAGCACGGAGCTCTCGGGAGATAACCCGGCAGACGATCAGCTCGTGGAGGAGGATCCCTGTAATCATAATCAAAAACGTTGTAAGCATGGGCAAACAACACCAGGTGGTCAAAAAGTATGGGTTCGGTAGTCAAGCCGACCCTCACCAGAGTATATGCGGGGATAGTGAAAGGTCTCAGGAGTTCCAGCTTGTGTCTGACGTTGTTGCGGCGTTCGGATCCATACCTGAGGCCCAAATGAAAATTGAGGAAATCCAGAATGGCAATATCCATGCCCATATTGAATCGAAGCTGCGGAACATCTGTTATATAACTGACATCCGGCTGTCCCGACACCTGAATCTCGGTTCTCTGCCACGAACTGTTGACGAAAATCCTGCTCCGTTTGCCAAACCTGGCTTCACCCTCCACCTCGGTTCCCATGACGAACAAGGACTCAGCATTACCCCAACTGGCCAATCCGGTTCCCTGGTCGACACTCTCGATGCTGTCATCTATCCAGTTGATGAAAAAATCGCCCTTGAGGTTGACATCAAATCCAGCAAGCTTGCTCTGGCCATCAAGGCCAAACTCGAGAGTATTGATCTGGACAGGCTTCAATGAATCATCACCCTGGAAAGAACGGATGGGATCGAATTTGACACTGTCATACAGTTCCCTGAAGGTGGGCGCCCTGAACGCATGAGAGTACATCACCTTTATACGAAACTTTTTTATGGGTTTGTAAACCAGTGCGGCTCTCGGAATGAAGGTCAAACCAAAGTCCGTGTAGTAGTCGAGGCGTAGCCCTGCCAGGGCATCCAATCCCGGGAAGATGTCTTTCCAATAGTCCTGCACAAAAAAGCCCATATCCATTCGGTCTTTGCCAGAAGCCAGAGAATCCATTTCGCCACACGGCAACTCGAAGCCCTGTATGGTCAGACATCCTTCCGAGGAGGCCTCACAAGGTTCGCATGCCACTGAGCCGGCATCACGAATTTGCTTGAAGTCCGGTATGCTCAAATACTGGAATTGAACGCCGACCTGCAGCTTATTGCCATTCATCAATTTCAGGGTAGTGCTTACCTCTGCACCGCTTGACAGAGTCTGGTATCTTTCCGTCTCCCTCAAACCATCTTTTAGATTCACATCACCTGCCATATACTCGTTCCCACTGGAGCCATCGGGGATCACCTGGAATGCACGGTCCATGAGGTGAGTGTCGAAATACGCCTTGGCATCCAGCCGCACTATCTTGCCGAGTTTAATTTTGTATGAAAGGTCTCCGTTGAAAACGTGGGCTCCAATCTCGGAGCCAGTATCAAGGGTGTCAAATTTTCCCACAAAAGCCCCCCGCTTCTCGAACAGATAATGGGAAACGAGTTCCAGGGAGCCTCCTCCCAGGTTTTTCAATTTACCCTGCAACTGTGCATGCAACTGCATCAAGTGATCATCCACTGGTCCCGGAGCATTGGACACGAAGTCGCCAGAAGTCTTTGTAGTACCCAGGACCCCGGTCAAGGCATCCTGAGTCACTTCCCTGTCCTGGCCTCCGGATGTCACGAACTGCACCTGAGCCCCCACTTGTGCGGAATCCGATTTCCAACCGCCACCAGCTGACGCCCTGACCTCATTGAATCTACCGTAAGTCACAGAGGCATGTGGGGCCGCGCCCTTTTTAGTAATTATATTTACCACCCCAATAAAGGCCCCAGGTATGGACAAGGAGACATTGGGTCCACGAACCACTTCGATGCGATCTATGGCCTCAGCGGGAAACTCTAAAAACGAGACCCCCGAATACAAATCGTTGATCCTGTGTCCATCCAAAAGCACAAGAACCTCTGGTGCTGACTGAACACCTCTCATGGTCACGTCAAACTCACCCGAAACAGCCCTTGACACGGAAATACCCGGGAGCTGATCCAGAATGTCAGCCACTGTCCTGGCTCCCATGGCAAAGATTTCCGACTTGGTGACCACAGAAGTCAAGGCAGGTGTACGCTGTACCAACTGCCAATTCCCGGTCGGCAGACTCACCTTGTGCCATGGGCGACCTGTACCCCTTGACAATGAGCGGCTTTTCTTTGTTGAAGTCTGCTTTTTCTTCTGCACGGTTTTGGAATGAGCAGGGCCGGAGTTGGATTTTACAACTGTCTTTACCGGTGGGACAAATTTCACCACCGGAACGCTCTCCGGCTCCTTTTCAGAAGCATATACAGTATGCCGCTCCCCTTCAAAATCCACGGCATAGCAGAAATACTCTACCGCGGGAAGCCTGACCGACTTTCCAGGTATCTCGCCCTGGTACAGGTCACCTTTTACCAATTTCAATTCCCTGATCTTGAACTCCGTCTCACCTTTTGTTCGGTATGCCAAGGCGGCGATGCTCACCTGATCTGCACCCACCATGTTCCCGGATATAACCAGTTTTTTCCCCTTGATGGCACGGACCGGAGGGGTGTGGAGAAAGGTGACGTTGAAATCCTGTGCTGAGGCAAAATGGGTAAAAAACAACAACAGTGCAAAGCTGAACATCAGACGGGGAACAGAATGCATCGTCTTACCTCCAGGCAAGTGATAATAGCCTCTAATACCATCTCATGTCAAAATGCGATAAGTTCTCATCAGCATAAAAACCCTTCAATGGCAGTCACTTGTACAAACATGGACAATTGACAATCCGACCATGCCTCTGCTAGCTTCAAAATCATGAAAGATAACAGACAAGACATGATCGAGCAGCTCGGGGAAAAGATTCAGGAGAGGTTCACAAAAGAAGGAAAACCCATCTCCTTCAACAAATACCTTGAAATATTCCTGGAGCATCCAGAGTTGCAGAGCCGATCGGCTGCGCATTATATCCGTGACACCTTCGACTATTTCGGAATGGAGAGGATTGAAACACCTGTTGGCGAGGTGAAGCGTTTCAAGATGTTCGACGCTCCCTTTTGCCAAGGGGATGGAAGAGTCGCAGGCCAGGAGAAAGCACAGGAGGCCATCTACGGCCTGCTCAACAACTTTGTTCGCACTGGCAGAGTGGACCGGCTGATATTGCTGCACGGTCCAAACGGATCGGCAAAGACCTCCATCATCCGGGCCATAGTCAGGGCCATGGAACACTACTCTTCTACCGATGAAGGAGCCCTCTATCGCTTTCGGTGGATCTTTCCCTCTGAGAAAGTGGATCGAAGCGGGGCCATAGGATTTGGAGGCGAGGCCACCGAGGGAGCAGAGGCATTGGACACCTTTGCAAACCTGGATGGAGAGCAGATCGATGCGGTCCTTGAGTGTGAACTCAAGGATCACCCATTGCTTCTCGTTCCTGTTGAGCAGAGGCAGGAACTTTTCAATCGCCTCATGGAAGAAGGTCGGCTGCCAAGGGACTTTCCCATTCCCGAATACCTCTGGAGGGGGGACCTGTGTGCCCAGTGCAGAAAAATATACGACGCCCTTCTTGCCTCGTACAACGGAAATGCTGCTGAGGTACTTAGACACATTCAGGTGGTCAGAATGAATGTATCGGGCCGCTACAGAAAATCCGCAGCAATAGTAGAACCCCAGATGCACGTGGACGCAGGAGAGGCCCAGGTCACTGCATCCAAATCCCTGGCATCGCTTCCAAGGGCCATTGCACACCTGAACCTGTATCAGCCACGAGGACCGCTGGTGGACGCAAACAGAGGACTTCTGGAGTACAATGACCTTCTCAAGAGACATATTGATACCTTCAAGTACCTGCTTGTCACATGCGAGAGCGGGCAGGTCGCCCTGGAGCAATCCACCTTGTTCCTGGACACTGTTTTCATCGGCTCCACCAACGAGATGTTGCTGGATGCGTTCAAGGAGTATGCGGATTTTGCCTCCTTCAAGGGAAGGCTGGAATTCGTCAGGGTGCCGTACCTGAGAAGAATCAGCCAGGAGAAGAGGATCTACCAGGACCAGATCAAGCAGAAGGCTCTCGGGGTTCACCTGGCACCTCATACGCTGGAGCTGGCTGCCACATGGGCAGTGATGACACGATTGAACAAACCTCAGGCACCACAAGATGCATCCAGCGATCTGAAAGACACAGTGGGGTCGCTCAACCCCCTGGAAAAGGCACTACTCTATGATGGAGGCGAAGTTCCTCCCAGGTTGTCTACAGTTGCTGCGCGGGATCTTGCGAACTTCCTGCCTGATATGTACAGGATAAGCGGTTCGAACTACGAGGGCAGAATCGGCGCATCTGCACGAGAAATCCGAATGATTCTCATGAACGCAGCACAACAGGAACAGCGATCCTGCGTAAGCCCTTTGGGCTTGTTCGATGAAATTCGGGATCTGATCAGCCAGAAAAGCATTTTTACTTTCTTGCAGGCCAAGAGTGAAGATGATTTCATGAACCAGGATCGCATCCTCGAGCTTCTGGATGAACATTTTCTGGACATGGTGGAAAACGAGGTGGCACAAGCCATGGGTCTTGTGACCGAATCGTCTTACCAGGTGCTGTTCGATCGATATATACAACACGTCAGCCACTGGTTGCGAGATGAAAAGCTCACGGACCCGGTCAGCGGTCAATCGGTGTCTCCCAGCAACGAGATAATGGCCGAGGTCGAAGGTGTGATTCGCACAGGAGATCAGAATGCAGAAGAATTTCGAAAAAACCTCATCTCCCGCATTGGGGCATATGCCCTGGATGCTGAAAAGCAGGGCGAGAAGATCGAAGGCAAACCAGACTACTCAAAAGTGTTTCCGACCATGTTCGACAAGCTGCGAACAAACTTCATGGAAAAAAGAAAAGAACTAATAAACCACAACATAGAAACCTACTTTGCTGCCCACGATGGGAGAAAGCTGCAACCGAAGGACGAAGAGATGGTCCAGCGAATGAAGACTAACATGAAAGAGCTGGGTTATTGCGATTCATGTGCCCAGGAGTGCATGGCCTATCTGCAAAAAAGACGCATCTGTGATTGACGTCAATCAAAATCCTGATTTCCTACCGCGCTTGCGATCTCTGTGTCCATGCTGCAGAATCTTTTTCGGTTAGGTGAGGCCTCTACGTGGGCAATCCACGACTGCGGACGATTCGTTGCATCTTCGTGACCTCACAAGCGATCTGGGAAATCTGATTCAATAGTGTGGGAGATTTGGGAAAAAACAACCACATGTTCAACACAGGTCAAAACCTTACGCTGAATCCTCTTGAAGCCGGTTCGTCGGCGATCCCCTCCGTCTGGCTGTCATCGTACTCTACCAGGTACATCACGACGGCCGTGACCAGAGCAAGCCCTGCAGCACCGGCCATTACCAATGCAGCATCATTTGCTCGTCTCGCCTTGCCCAAATATTCATCTGCCATAGACGGATACTCTCTGGCTCTTTGGCTTTGAACTCCCGCTGACGCGGCCAAGGATGCCGAACTGAGGAGAAAGACGAACATCATCCCTCCGGCTGCCATGGCACCAGGACCAAGGGTGGAGGTTGGAACATCCGGGTTGTTGTACAGAAGAGAAGTCTGAGGGGCTGATTTTTTCCCACGTGAAACCGGGACAGTGTCAAGAACATCTGTCTGGGATCTCATCGTGCTTTTACGGGACCTGTTCCTGTTTTTTTGGGGCTTGGCCCTGTTGTCTTGCAAGAGCCCGTATTTCAAACCCTCTTTCTTTTCCAGAGAAGTGGTTACTTCGATTACTTTATTTTCCGGATCCACCCTTCCTTCCAGGAACTTTACCACAACACCTCTTTGAGGGCCCGACACCAGCATTCTGTATGTATGAGTACCTACAGGCACATTCATTACAAGCAACACGGTATCAGACAACTCGCCATCCTTTCCTGGAGTTGAAAATCTGATGGTTCCCTGCTCCTCATCATCACGAACTATGGTGAGATCCACAGGACCGGCCATCTGATCGGGCACCAGAACCTGCCTGAATGAAATGGCCAGCTTGGTTGGTCCAAGGGTTTCAATGCGCATCATCCGATATTCTTTCAGCCAGATGGAATCTGGAGCCTGAGGGTGAGATGGATGTTGGGTCATCAGCTTCATGTTCGAAGCGGCCATCGCAGGCCACATGAACATCGAGCTGACCATTATGAAAATGCTGACCCGGAGCATGTATTCCTTCCGCCGCTACAAGTACTGCCTGTTTAACAACAGGCCATGAAGGATGCTGCACATATTATCACATCATAATCGAGCCGAAACACCCTTTCACGCAAGTCTCTGACGAGTATAGCACCAGAAAAGAGATTGGCAGCATGATAAAACTTGTTTGACTCATATCCAACTCGGTACATAATGGCACTATGAAAATCTTTACCATCAATCATGCCAATGGCATTTCATTTGCGTTTCTCGTGTTCTTTTTGACCTTAGCTGAAACAGCCTTGGCAAGGGACTTGTCAGGCAACTGGGAAGAAGAATACAGCGAGACCATAGTGTCTGTTGAGCAGTGGAACTCGGCCTGTGGTCCCACTCCAAAGTCCACAGGACGGCGCAAACGAGGTCTCAGGTTCAAAGTCGAAGATCAGGGTATTGCCCTGAAGTTCAAGGGGGTGAAAAAATCATTCTCCACAGCCGATTGCCAGACGAGTAACAAGGCGGTGCAACCAAAGGAGCGCACTGTCAAAAAAAAGCTTTTCATGATCTCCTGCTCAACTCCCGAAGACGCCAACCCATATGAAAACGGCCTCTACTCCTTCCGTGTGAAATCCCCTGAGAGAATCGACTATAGGGAGACCACCAGGTTCTCCAGAAACGTCTCCGGCTCCATGTGCGTCCACACCAAGAGGGTAAGAAGAGTTTACAAGAAACTTCCAGGCCCAGTTGAGGGGAGCAAGCTGTCCGACAAGGACTCGGAACCTGAGGATTCCAAATCTTCGGCTCCACCCCCACAAATTGAAGCCGATCCATGTCAGAAGCCCGGGGCGGTGGTATCCGTGTTCATAGAACCATCACACATGGAAATGACTCCAGGTTCAAAGGCTTGCGTAGAAGTCAGTGCCAGCGACTCCAATGCCTGTCCGGTACAGACCGGTCTGGGTTGGGCCAGGAGAGCAAAAAGGCCCAAGGGGATAAAAATTCTGGATGGCAAGTGCATTGCGGTCTCCAGAACATCACGTCCAGGAAAGTACGATCTTCATCTTCAGGCAGCAGGAGTTGGAGTGATTCTTTCGCTGTCCATTACGAGGGGAACCAGAATCGCGGCCGGTCATGATTCAGGATCAAAAGAGCAGAAGACAAAACAGGTTTTGAAAACCGAACCCGATCACCCTGCGGACGGAAGGACATTGGATGCAGGGATAGTGGATGCAGGAACACCGGATGCGGGGACAGCAGATGCAGAGGCACAGAAAGAAGGAAAAAAGAACGAAGAAGAGAGTTCTGCTCAAAAAAAAGAGGATATACAACACACTGACATTAAAGATTTTTCGCCTGACGCCAACCAAGACTCCGGGAAAGACAAGGCATTGCCTTCATGGGCACTGCCTGCTGCAATAGGCGCTGGAGTCTTGGTTTTGTTGTTACTCGTGGTGATAGTCATTTCAAGAAGACGATCAGGCAAAAACTCTGCATCTCATACATCACACGAACCTGTAACGAGCGAAGGTCCGGAAGTTTTTGGCGCAGAGCCCGAAGCTCAAAAACAGCCTGAGGCTCCGCCACAGCCACAGCCGGTGATGGCACCAACCAGGGTTGAGCCCCTTCGGGCAGTTGCTGTGGACCAAAGACCGAAAGAACAAGACGCCCCTGCTGCTTCTTCACCCGTACCCAGCCCAAGCACCGTACCGGAACAACAAGCCCAGTCATCGACAAAATTTTGCATCGCTTGCGGCGAGAAGCTTCCAGCAGAAGCGAAATTCTGTCCCTATTGCTCCGCAAAGCAGGAATAATCGTGACCGATGCCCGCCAAGTGATTGGTTCATGGTCAGAAGACCTGGCCGCCCAATACCTGCAGAACCAGGGTTTTGAGATCCTGGACAGGAACGTACGCTACAAGGTGGGAGAACTGGATATAGTAGCTGAAGATAAAGATGTCCTCGTGTTTGTCGAAGTCAGGGCCAGGACAGATCCAAAGCAGGTCCATCCTGCAGCCACAGTGACAAGGACAAAGCAGAGGCGGGTGATAAAAGCGGCCATGGCCTATTGCCAGGACCATGACATCACCGATAGAGTAATTCGTTTCGACGTGGTAGCGGTGCTGGGATCGGATGGTCAGCTGGAACATTTCCCGAACGCCTTTGAGGCCTATCGCTAACACCTGTCATCAGCATCGCTTTCAGGTAAGCATAGTACCATGGAGAACACAGTGCCCGAAGAACAACCGGAAAAACACCCACTGGCAAAAAGATTTCACTCATTGACACCAGAGC
>JALVPF010000408.1 GCA_027031935.1 Myxococcales bacterium
TGATGGTGAGACATCCAGGCAACTGATAAAACCCATAGTGGAATTTCTACGACAAGACCATGGGCCTGGCATTTCGTTGACTTCATATTTCAGATTTTGTCCATTTTCTCTTGAAACCCTCAAGGAACTAATCAGGACTTATTATGAGATTTTTCCACACAGGGCAGCTGCCTTTACAGACGATTTGTTGGACCTCTTCATAGGGCATTGCGGTAGAGCTCCCATGGTAATGGATCCAGTGATGCAAAAGGAATGGAACTTTCCTGTGGATGCTTCTGAAGCCACTGTAGATTCAGGCGTGTCGCCATTGCCCAGATCCAGAAATGTAAGGCTGCTAAGAGCTCGCCTCCTGGCATGGCCCGGCAAGGGGCTGGAGATGAAAATACCTGATCTTGTTTTCAAGCCAGGTTCTACAGGGGCTGTCGGCAGGGGATGGAAACTCGTCTTGGATCTTCTCTCAGCAGTACTTCCCAAAGATCTACGCACGAACTTTGCTGCAAAATTTCAAAATGGACCAGGCTTCGTTGAATTGCCGCAGGCAACAAAAGACAGGCTTTCGGCCTGGGAGAGGGGAGAAGACGAAAAAAGGCATGCGCAGGATCCCTTGAGAATTTTTCAAAGTCTTACCTATGAGCCAAACGCTGATTACGTGCCATGGGATGATCCGTTCCTGTTTTCCATGATTGAGAACTCAGGTTTACCTCGATGGCCTGGAGAGTATTTGGGCATACTGCTCGAGAGTTTTTCAAAGGTTCAAAAACCGGGAAGTCCCAATGAGACCTGAAACTGTAAAGGTTCTTGCCCTGGGGCCGAGTGATGAAGGAAAAAGGGGCGAACTCTGGGCAAACAGCAGCAGCAGGCTCAGAACTATCTTGAAAAAGGCCCCAGATGCAACTCATGTGATACTAGCTGGTGACGCTTGGTTGTCCTGGCATGATGTGGACGACCTGGCAGAAGTCTGCACTGCACAAGATGTCATAAGATTGGAGATTCTTTCCTCTGGTGTACCATTCTCTGTCCATGAGCGTGTTCATACGCTGCTTCGGGCAGGAATAAAGAGGGCCATGATCCATGTCCCCGAAAAATTTTTCCAATCCGGTTCGAACCCGGATCATTTGCAAAAAAGTATCCTTGGAGCCCGGGCTCTTGTCCAGGCTGGTACAAAAGTCAGCATCTACGTTCCGGTAAACAGGTACTCTCGGGGATATCTTGACGAGTTGGCCATTGCCGCTTGCTGGGCTGGAGTGGAACGGTTCGAACCCCTCTGTGAGAAAGACTCATTGAGGGGTTTGGCCAAGATGGCAAAAAAAAGATTCGAGTCGATCAAATACGGAAAGTTTGCTGGTTTGCCTGGTATCTTGGCTCTGTTTCCCAAAAAAGAGATAAAAGGAATCTCGGAAGATCTCTGTCCGTGGAGATCAACTGGCTGGCAGGGCAAAGAACATGCTTGCTCCTCGGTAGTCCTCATGGAAAAAAATGCTCCTGCAATTTTATATTGTGCATCCGACCAAAATACACTGTCCTGGGAAGAATGGGCTTTTGTGAAAAACGCATTGGGCCAGGTTTGGAAAAACGGTTCCAAAAGACCTCTAAGGCCGGCACGAATGTGTACCAACTGTCTGAACAAGCTAATGTGTCCCGGGATTTATTCCACCGGACAGGTTCAGGAGCCGGCTGATGGAGAAAAATGGCCTGATCCACCAGAAGCCGAGGAGATTTTCATAGATCCCATTTCAGTCCTGGAAGTCCGGAGCAAGATGGACAAGATTGGGCCCGGAGAAAAACTGCTTCTCAGAGGACGTACAAGTCACATCGTCCTTTTTCCTGAAAAGGAGATCTGTTCCGAGGATTCATCACCCGCTGCCTCAGTGGATATTCAAGTTGCTGCAGATCTGGCTGCCTCCTGTGGACTCGTGGTCAAGTCCTATGGTCTGCCGTGGAAAACCTGCCATCACGATTGGTGGCTCTGCGTGCAAAAGCCCATTCAGGCTTCTCATGCTCCCATTAGGCAGGGCCAGTCTCTGCTGATGGTTACCAATGTATGTGTCACCCACTGTCTGATGTGCGGTCTGCCTGGTATGTTCCAAAACTCTCATGCCCCTGCAGAGCAGGTCCTGAGGCATCTTGTAGAGTTGAGGCTACTCGGAATGCTTAGGGTGGATATTTTTGGAGGGGAGGTGACTCTACGGCCAGATCTTCTCTTCCTCGCAAGGTTCGCCAGGTCCAGGGGCTTGCGCAGCTCTTTCATTACTACCGGCTACGGGCTTTCACCTCAAATGATCGACAAAATTGAAGAGTCCTTTGTCGACCAGGTAGAGTTCGCCCTGGATGCGGATGATGAGCAAACCCATAATCATATCAAAGGGGGTCTGGAGGTTTTCCGTCAGGCAACAAAGCTCATAGCCAGGCTTTCAGAGTCCAATATCATGGTAGATGTCAATTCGGTGATTCTGAAAGAAAACATGGAGAGACTCAGTGGTATTGTGGAATTGGTCGCAAGACTGGGCGCTGATCATCTGAGATTTTTCCCCTGCCTCAGGTTTGGAATTCAACAGGGCAGACAACTTCCCCTTAGCCTGGATGACGCGAGAAAGATATGGCTGCAAAAAGTGCCGGCGGCACAGAGGCGTGCTGATGAGCTATCCCAAAACCTGGAAGTATGCGCACCATGCGATCCCTTCGATGATCTGGCACTACGTGAATACTCTCAAGGCAAGCCCAATTCCATGCCCAGGCATGGCAAAAGGTGTTATGCGCCAGATTCGGAGATGTCGGTGCTCATAGACGGGAGCGTAATCCCCTGCCTCAATCCATCCTTTTACGCAGACCTTTTACAGCGGCCATCAAATGCCGCGAAGTCTCCATTATGGAAAATATTGTCATCGGAGGAGATGAAAGCACTGGTGGATCAGGCTGGAGTCCATCCCTCATGCGGAGCGTGCATTTGTTACAGGGACGTTCCCGGAGCCTACCATGGAACCATCAGATCTTTGGTTTCTACCTCGAAAAAATGACTTCCAGTGAACCTGTGAAACTTGCCAAGACGTGTAAGACAATGGCCAGGCGGGAAAATTACAAAAAGAACCTGGAAGAAAGAATCTGCTGGAAAGATTCAATGGCCAATTCCAGGCAACTGGATTTTTTGTCTGTCAAAGCTCTCAGTGCTGAGACTTCGTAGGTTTGTATTCCAGTTGTGTTGAGCACATCACCAGAACCTCGTTTGATTATCCTGGCTATCAACAGTGACTTTTTACATTCTAGTCTTTGATCTTCATCCAGAGCCTGCTCTTCGCACCACCTGACATCATCACTTGTAACAGCCCAACATGTAGCCAGGTCAATGCCGGATGCAAACTCCAGGTCATCACATCTTTCAGAATCAGAAGATGAAAAGATTTTACATGTTTCACCCAAATAGTCTTCCGGCAGTTGCCAGATCCTGGCAGCCTTTTTCACAACCGCTGGATCACAGTTGCCAGCAAGTATCACTCCCACATCAATGAAAAAATCCATGCATACGTCAGAAAGGGAAGTATCCAGCTTGTCCAGGACCTGACATGAATCAGGGTCCTTGTCCTTGATGGCGCGACAGATGGCAAAAGGCAAGAGTGTACCATCCAACGCAAATTTCAGATCATGAATATCCTGTTTTTGATCCAGTTCGATCCAGCGGCGTATGGAGTCTGAATCCCTCCAGATGGGCGCTAAGTTTTTTAGCAGGGCGGATGCGTCAGGAGAAG
>JALVPF010000409.1:0-8678 GCA_027031935.1 Myxococcales bacterium
ACAAGATCCAGCCTGTTCCCACGAAAGGGCCTCTGTCCATACAGCGCCTCGAACAACGATACACAGAAACTGAACTGGTCGGTATAGTCTCCCACCTCCAGGTTCAAAAACTGCTCCGGCGCCATGTAGGCCGCCGTGCCCACAATCTCGCCTATCATGGTCAGCTCGCTGGACAGGAACTTCTTCGGCCGGGAAATATCATCGGCAGCGCCCCCTCGTTCTGATTCTTCCAGTTCTAATTCTTCCTGCCCGGATTCTCCGGGCCCGGACGCCTCCTGTTCGGATAAAAGCCCGGATGGCTGCTGCTGTCCAGGCGCCACCTCCTCCCCGGACGGCAGCTTCAGGCCCTTCATCAAATCCACGGTCTCCCCACCGGTATCATCCCCCGTGTCGGACCCCCGTGAATCTACAGACCCGGACAGAGAGTCGTCTCCGGATACAAACGCCCGGGCCAATCCGAAGTCAAGCACCCTCACCCGCCCATCCTTGCCGAGGATAACGTTGGCGGGCTTGAAATCACGGTGGATCAGGCCAGCCTCGTGCGCTGCCTTCAGGCCCTTTCCCGCCTCCATGAACACCGAGACTATCTCCTCCTGCGTCCTTTCGGCCTCTTGCAACCATTGCCTGAGGGTCTGTCCCTCCACGTATTCCATGGCCACGAACACCGCGTCATCTATTACCCCGACGTCGTAGGCGGACACCACGTTGGGATGAGACAGATGCGCCAAGGCCTGCGCCTCTCTCATGAGCCTCTTTTTTGCCTTCTCGGCGTTTGCTGCTGTGTCTATGTTGAGAATCTTGATGGCTATGCGTCGGTCCAGCATGGGGTCAAAGGCCTTGTAGATGGCCCCCATGCCGCCCAAGCCCACGAGTTCCAGCACCACGTATCGCCCCAGCCTGGTCCCGGACGAAAGCTGATGACGAGGTGTCGGCCTCGCAGGCGGTGCGGAACTCTCAGCTCCCAAGGAAAGCTGTGTTGCGTCATCAAGTCTTTCCGTCTCGTCGGAAGAGATATCTTTTGGTTCGTCACTCATGGAAGTTGCACTAGTATAGACTAGTATAGATAAGAGCGGAACAGCTATCCAGGCTTTCTAAAAGTTTGCCCAGAGCGGCTTTTCAGGTACTATCTCGAAAATGAGATGGAGCATGACAATTCCGGTCGTGGTGCTAAGCTTTCTGCTCAGCGCCGCAACAGCAGCGCGCAGTCCATGGTCACCTCAAACCGATACTCCACAATACAAGCTCATCCCCATCCCAAGGGGGAAAAAACTCGGCACAGAAGATCGAGCCAACTTGAAAAGGGCCATGGAAAATCTCGAAGCAGGCAAATATGACACGGCCCTCGTGCTGCTGGATAGTGTACTTGACACAAGCCCTCATTGCACTTCGGCACTTCGGGCGAGGGCAAGAACCTTGCTCACCCTGGGCTATCTCAAGTGGAAGCACCTCCTAGTCACACAGGCGCTGGAAGACACGAAGAAGTTTTTGTGGCAAGATTACAGGGACATGGCCATGAGAGACATGCTTGCATTGCTTAAGCAGCTCCACGACAGGATGGAGCGCATAGACTCCATGAAAAGGGCGAGGAAGAAACGCAGGAAAGCAGGAAAACAATCTCCAAGAACCAGATGAAACCAAGGGGCCCCAAATGCCAATCTATGAATACGAGCCAGTTGACGAGTCCTGCGAATTTTGCAGAGGTGGCTTTGAGCTTTTGAGAGACATGAATGACGAAGTCCTGACAGAATGCCCCAAATGCCACAAGCCGGTAAAAAGAGTCATCTCCACACCATTCGTCCAAGGTCATCCCCTGGATCCTCTGAATCCCGGTAACCTTGCAGAGAAGGGCTTTACCAAATACGAAAAAACAGCAGAGGGCGAGTACAGAAAAACAGCAGGGCTTCGAGGACCTGACGTCATAAAACGCTGAATTCGATGGCGTCCAACAAGGGAATCACAGCTGAAGCTCCACGCTGGTGTGCAGACCACCCCTTATATTATAGTCCAGGACCACCTTCAACTCCGCAGGATCCAGAAGAGCTACGAGATCCTTGAAAATCCTTGCAGCAGCATGCTCCTGTACCACCCCCACCTGCCTGAAGGACAGCAGGTAATATTTCAAGGACTTGAGTTCCAGCAGCTTATCTTTTGGAACATATTCCAGGCTCAGGCTTGCAGTATCGGGAAGCCCTGTCCATGGACACAAGGCGCTAAACTCCTCTGTATGTATTCGCACAGTTTGTCTACTGGACGGATACTCATAGGGAAATGACAGGAGAAGTTCAGGCCTTATATCCGACTCATCATGAACCTGGAGGGAAAATTTGGCGTCAAGGGCCTTGTAGGTTTCTTCAACATTCTTTGACTCATCGCTCATTATTGGTCCTCCACGAAAGAGATATATGTTATAGACCTCAAAATGACGTGGAGCAATGACATTGCAAAAGAAACAGAAGTTAAAAATATCATCGGGGCAGAACGTAACACCAGCCAGGCAACAAAGCCCAACATTCGGTTTTCAGTGGCACCTTACGGATCTCTGCAATGGCCACTGTGCCCATTGTTATCAGGAATCTTTTGTTGCCGGTGTGGAACTATCTCCCCCCGAACAGATTTCCGTGGCCCACAAGATCTTCGCTTCGCTGTCTGGCAGAAAAGTCTCTGTAAACGTCACTGGTGGAGAACCCATGTTGCTCGACCACCTTCCGGGACTCTTGGCCCACCTGGCAGACAAGCCCAACCTGGATGAACTCTGGTTGATTTCCAACGGCACCATTGCCGGTAAAAAACGACTGGAACCCATATCCGAGATAGAGTCTTTTACCGGAATGAAAATCTCGGTGGAGGCTGCAGATCCCAAAATAAACGACGCCATTCGATGGCCTGGACACCTGGACGCAGTGGAGAGGAACCTGGACTCCTTCCTAGGGCTCAACAAGCAGGTGGTACTTATGGTTACCTTGGGAAAACACAACTTTCAACAGCCAGCTGCCATCGTAAAGTGGGCAAAAAGCAGGGGGTGTTCAGGGGTAGTGTTCGAGCGATTCATTCCGCTGGGCAAGGGTTTGAGCATGAAGCAAGAGGCTCTTGACCTGGAACAATGGCTGAAGGTCTGTACGGATTTAGGCGAGTTGGCAGACCAATGCCTAGACAGCATGGAGGCCTCTATCTACAAGGCTTTCTGGATTCGCTTCGGGCACGGGCAGGACGAGTTGCTGGGGGCACTATGCAACCTGGGCGATGAATCCATGGCGCTCATGCCTGCTGGGGATGTATATCCTTGTCGACGACTACCCATCAGGGTAGGTAACGTCATGACAACGAGTTTCGAGAGGATAATGGCAAAACTCGAAATGTTCTCGGTGGCCAATATTCGCCCTACTCTGCACGGGGCGAGTTGCAAGACATGCAAGTATGAGCAGTGTGCAGGCTGCAGGGCCATGGCCATGGCCTTGACTGGTGATTTTCTTTCTGATGATCCATTATGTCCCGATTATCTGCAAATAAACGACGAAGATTTGAAATAAGCCAGAGCCTGCAATACAATTGAAAATCTGATGGTTTTTAGACCCGACACATTTGGAAAATACGTTCTGCTCAAACGCATAGCAGTTGGTGGAATGGCTGAGGTCTTTCGAGCAAAAACCTATGGTGCCGAGGGTTTTGAAAAGACGGTTGCCATCAAGAGAATGCTCCCTCACCTGAGTTCCGATTCACAGTTCGTCAACATGTTCATCAACGAAGCCAAGCTCACAGCCTCTCTGACCCACGCAAACATCGCACAGATCTATGATTTTGGCTGCATAGAAAACATGTATTTTCTCTCGATGGAATATGTACTTGGCAAGGATCTGGCAGACCTGATCAGAATGTTGAGAGAAAAGGGCTTGGGAGCCCCCATAGAACTTGCGTGTCATGTTATAATCGAGACCCTCAATGGACTGGACTATGCCCACCGAAAAACGGACGCATTTGGCAACCCACTGAACTTGATCCATAGAGACACCTCACCCCACAACCTCATAATATCCTACGAAGGCGAGGTGAAGATAGTCGACTTTGGCATTGCCAAGGCCAAATCCACGACAGTACAGACCACGGGTGGGGTGCTGAAGGGCAAGTACTCCTACATGTCACCTGAGCAGGCCCACGGCATGCCATTGGATCACCGGTCGGATATTTTCAGTCTTGGAATTTGCTTCTATGAACTGCTCACTCTCACCAAGATGTTCCAGGGCAGCAGTGACCTGAGCGTTCTGGAGAAGGTCAGGGAGACGGACTTCATCCCTCCACGACAGTTAAACGAGGCTATCCCGGAAAAACTGGAAGAGCTTATGCTCAAGGCGCTGGAAAAAAATCCCGACGACAGATGGGAATCGGCTGCACAGTGGAGAGAAGCCCTCGAAGATTTCCTGTTCAATTCCAACCTTCATTATTCGACAGCCTGGCTTTCAGGATTCATGAGAGAGATTTTCGGTGAAGACATCGATCGTGAAATGCAGGAACTGGGTGAAGAGGATGAGATTGCCAAGCAGCTCAAAAAGAAGGCCAGAAGGATCGCGAAACTGCAATCCTTTACAGATACGGTCAAATATCCCGTAGAGAATGACCTAAAATCGGAGCACACAGAGAACAGGCCACCCATTCGAGAGATATCTTCAGGAGAATTCGTAATCATCGACAATGAAGAACCCATGGACGATGAAGAATTCGAGGAGGAAGAGGAGGACCTTTCACTTCTGGACACGGCAATTGCAGCGTCACCACTAGGCAGGCAAGGCAAGGTCCGGGCTGACCACCAGGATGAAGCCCCGGACGAGGAGCCACCCTTTTCAGAACCCTCTTTTTCAGAACCGGGTCCAACCTTTTCCCAAACACTTCCAAGCATGGCCGACCTTCCAGTCATGGACGAAACAGATGACGAATCCATGCCAACCATTGAACTATCCAGACCCAACAGAGGCAGTGTGAACATTCCTCCCAGGACTCCTGCCTTGCAACAATCTGCAAACCCCATCGACTATGATGAAGAGATATTCGACGGTGGCGAGTATGATGACGAAGATGGAGACAGCTCCCTGGTCACCACCATGGATGAGAGAAATCAGCCTGCAGTAAAAGGGCCGCAAGGCGGAGCCGAGATAGACGAAGAAGATTTTTCATCAGTCACAACGCGGGATGAAAAAAGTTCATCTTCTGTACTCAGCAGGCTGTTGGCAAGAAAGAATTCTGATTCAGCTCCGGTCCATGAGCACACGGGAGAGGCAGCACTGGATCCAGGGGAATTCTACGAACAACTCCACAACATGGATGATCCTGGGGTTCCCGTACAAAGCGTACGTGAATTCAACGATGATCATGAAACAACCACCAGAGGAAAAAAAGAAGGATTTTCATCATTCACCGTGGTCCTGACCCTGTTGATCGCCCTGGGAGTGGGAGGACTAGTGGCCCTGTGGCAGGTGTCATTTGGAGACAATGAATCCGCCTCTTCAACTTCTGACAAAATAAAAGGCCAAAAACTGATGCCCTTTATGGATGGTGGGTTCGCCGCAATGGTGGGCAGGGATGACAAGCAAAAAACCAAGCCGACTGATTTGCCAATTGCGCAAGAAGATGGGGGAACATCCACTGACAAGCCAGTGAACAAAGCGGACGCCTCTATAAAAAAAGCCGACACGCCAGACAAGTCAGACACAAGGGTGCTCACCACCCCGGCGAGTGACAATGGAAAACCAACTGAGCAAACAGCTGAGACCCCGGTCAATGGGAACAAGGAACCGACGCCAAGAGCAACAGGTAACAGGAAAAAACGGAGGAGAAGAAGCCATCGCACGAAGACATCCTGTCCGACGAGAGGTTACGGAACCATCAAGGTAGGTGTCTCGGCCGGCTGGGCTTTTGTTTTCGTAGACGGAAAGAAAATTCGCACTACCCCCCTTCTCAATTACAAGATCCGGGCCGGCAGACACAAGATCGTGCTGAAAAAAGGGAAAACCAGGATTGTAAAACGCTGGAATACATGCATCAGAAAAGGACACAAGGTAACACTGATCTACCAGAACAACTAAAGAGGCGGGACCCGGAGGCATGATGCCCGAGGATACGACAGATGTCCCTGTTCCTGACACGGAACAATGGAACGATTCATCGCAGAACCGCACACTTTTCATCTCCGAAAAAAAGGACTTCAAGTACCTTCGATCCGGAACAATCATTGTGACTGAAGGACCCGACAAGGGACAAGAGGTAAGCATTGACCAGCAACGGATCACCATAGGCAGGTCTTCCGGATGTGATCTGGTTCTCCGAGACCCGTCCGTCTCTTACCAGCATGCTGAAATAATAGTGGATGAAGCGGGGCACCTGCTCAATGACGCCAATAGCACCAATGGCATTTTCATGATGGGACACAGGATTCGCTCGGTTTATCTGAGGCCAGGCTCCTCGTTCCAGGTAGGAAACAATCTTTTGACTTTCGAGTCATCCGAGGACATGGTCTCCATCCCCCTGTCCATCAGGAACAGGTTCGGCAACGCCATTGGACATTCGGTCAAAATGCGTGAAATGTTCGCAGTGCTGGAGCGAGCAGCTACATCGGATTTGCCTATTCTCATCCACGGAGAAACCGGAACGGGAAAGGATCTGCTGGCATCTGCCGTCCATTCATACTCGCTGAGAAAAAACAGGCCATGGCTTGTGCTGGATTGCGGTGCAGTACCTCCCAATCTGATAGAGGATGTGTTGTTCGGTCACGAAAAAGGAGCGTTTACAGGAGCAGAGACAGAAAGAGAAGGCATGTTCCAGCAAGCTAATGGCGGGACCCTGCTTCTGGACGAGGTAGGAGAACTGAGACTGGACCTGCAGCCCAAACTCCTGAGGGTGCTGGAAAGCGGAGAGGTCCAGAAAATAGGCAGCATAAAAAGTACTCCGCTTGATGTTCGCATCATTTCGGCGACCCACAGGGACCTGTGGTCTCTGGTGGATGATGGGCTCTTTCGCCAGGATCTCCTGTTTCGACTTTCTGTGGTAGAGGTCGATGTTCCTGCCCTGCGGCAAAGACCTGAAGACATACCACACCTCGTGGAGCATTTCATCAAGGAGCATAACGAGCGCCGAGTCTCCTTGGGCATGCAAGCTCTGGAGATGGAAGAGGACGCCATGGCTTTTTTACAAGCCCATCCATGGCCAGGCAACGTCAGGGAACTGAAAAACGTGATCGAGCGGACCGCAAACATGGTGGAGGGTAACATCATTCACAGGAGTGATATACTCCTGGACATGTTCAGTTCCAAACCCCGGTCCACTCTCCCCATCGACACATCCATTCCCTACAAGGATGCCAAGGCAAGGATAGTTGAACAATTCGAGCGCCAGTACCTGATTCGCCTGATACAGGAAGAAGAAGGAAACTTGAGCGCTGCCTCCCGCAGGACAGGCATTGCCCGACATCACCTCAGAGCCTTGTGTAAAAAGTACGCCATCCCCACCGGAAAAAAACGACCCTCCTGATATCATTATTTTTCAATTAGTTGCATTTTTTTGACGCAATGCATAAAACACCCTTGACATTCCTGACGCGATGCGTTATCCTACCTGTGTTCGTTGAGAACAGTAACCAAGGAACCTAAGTGGGGGTTCCTCAACAGGAGGTCCGAGGATATGAAGACAGAAGAGATTACGGAAAAAATGCCGCAGATCGTCAAAGAGAGCATCGGTCAGGCGCAAAAACAACTTACCTTGTTGGAAGGCCAGGCAAGAGAGATATGGGGAAAGGCCTTTGACAAGGTAAAGCTGGGTTCCTCTCTAGATCAAATTAAAAACGTTGAAGAGACCATCAAGAGCCTGCGTGAAAAATACGAATCAAGCATGAATCTGGATGGGATAAAGAAAGCCGCTGAGAATTTCAGCACCCAGTACCGAACCAAGGCTTTTCATTCCCTGGGTATTGCCACGAGCAAGGATATCTACAGCGTTGAGAAAAAAATCGATCGCCTCCGCGCAGACATACGCAAACTGACCAGAAAAAACAACTCGCGCTCCAAGACCAACACCAGGAATCGCTCTTACAACAAGACCACGAAAAATACCCAAAAGACCCAAAAAACAAAGACCAGGGCCTGATCAATCCTTGGTCTTGTTATCCCGGCCTTGTCTTTTCAACAGGGTAACAAGTAGGCCTATGGCCACCAGCGCAAGAATGATGGATATGAGCTGACTAATGGAAAGCAGCTCTGGTCTCGAGTCTCCAAAAAGATTCCACCTGAAGAGCATTCCCCTCTCGTAGTCTCCCCTGAACATCTCGTTGACGGACCGCAGGATGGGGTAAAGAAAGAGGTATGTAATGAGAAGTTGGCCGTGGAACCTCTTTCGCCTCCTCAACAATACAAGAATAAAAAATATCACCAGTTCACCGGCTGCTTCATAGAGTTGCGTGGGGTGAAGAGGTACACCCAGCAGACCGTTCCTGGCCACCACGGTTCCGGTAGCATGGTAGACGGCACCAAATCCGGCGATACCCGTGGCTACTCCATGGCAACACCCGGCGGAAAAGCAGCCCAAGCGACCAAAGGTATGCCCGATGGCCACCGAAGGCACCAGTATGTCAGCTATCTGGAAGAAGGAAATCCCATGCCTGGAGCAATACCATATCACCGCTAACAATGCACCGATAAAGC
>JALVPF010000409.1:8688-11054 GCA_027031935.1 Myxococcales bacterium
ATCGGCTCAGCCATGTACTGATCTATGTTCACTATTATAAACAAGACCCTGGAGCCGACCATGGATGCGATCAATATCCAGAAACCCAAATCCAGCACCACATCAGGAGCAACACCCTCCCTGCGGCTCTGACGCGCTGCGAGATATATACCCACCACAAAGCCGGTGGCGATCATCACACCATAGGTGTGCAGCCTGAATTCGTATCCTGGCCCCGCGTGCCAAAGCAAGAACCTCAACAGCAGGTAAGCGCCAGGCCAGAAAGAAAAACCCAACAGGGAATATGCAGGTCTGGTCCTGGCCCAAAGCCACCACAATCCAATCACGGCTGCCGTAGCGACGCCTTCTACCCAGGTAAAATGTCCCAAAAAAGCAGGAAAGGTGAAATGTATCAATACCGGGTGCAAGTCTCAAATCTCCCACATTATTGAATCAGATTTCCCAGATCGCAAGCGAGGTGGAAAATCAGGGCAAGTTGGGTTCCTCTCCATTGGTACTCCCAGGGTCTCACCTTGTGCTGGTCTTTATTTTCGGAGCCCTCTTCCCAAACCAAACCAGCAGAAACAGCGACACGAGTACAACAGGCAAGGCGATAAGCTGTGATGAGGACAAATAGCCATTGAACCAGGTGCCGCGGTTATCGTTGCGAACCAACTCTATCAAAAACCGTCCAGCCGAGTAAAGCAGGCAAAAGGTCAAAAACACCTGCCCTTCGAACACGCGCCAGCGGCGTTTCTGGATAAACAGCAAAAAAAACAGAATCAAGGCAAAAATCGATGAGTACAACTGCGTGGGATGCAAGGCCACCCCCAGTGGCCTCGCCAGGCTCATGGGATCGGTGAAAGTCACCCCCCAAGGAAGATCCGTGGGCTTGCCATGACAACAACCAGCCATAAAGCATCCCAGTCGCCCGAATACCAACCCAACAGGAATGGCAATCGCCGCGATATCGGCGACCTTTGCCACCCCGAGACCCTTGGCCTTTGCAAACCACAGGCCCAAGGGCGCCGCCAGTAAAAATCCTCCATAAAAAGCCAAGCCATTCCAGAGCTTGAAAATATCCCCCGGATGCTCCAGGTAATAGTAGAGGATGGGTCTGCCGGGATGGAGGGGATCGTCTTCTACCAGTACATGCATCAACCTGGCGCCAACGATGCCGGCCAGCAACATCAACAAGCTCAAATCCAGCATCCTGTTGGGGTCCACGCCGTCATGCCGTGATTCACGCCATGCCACGTAAAAAGCAGCGCAAAAGCCTATCATGAGCAAGGCCCAATATGACGGAATTCCTGAATCGCCTACGGTAAACAACCAGGGACGCACGGACTCAGTCCCCTTGGGTTCCTTCTGCGTCCTGGCTTCTTCTCGAACCCCTGCCAAAAATCATGTCCAGTGCCAACAGCACTACTCCCACGCTAATGCCAACATCGGCGATGTTGAAAGTCGGCCAATGATGCTCCCCCGCCCTTATGGTGAACAGGCCCATGTCCATGGGCTTGTCAAAGGTGATGAACCAGTCGATGAAATCCACCACCTTGTTCATGTAAAAACGATCGATGAGGTTTCCAATGGCGCCTGCGAGTACAAATGAGATGGCGAACGCAAGCAGCTTCTGGCCTGGTTCCAGTTTTTTGAACATCCAGATTATGAAAACCACTGCAGCCAATGAGACCAGGATGAAAAACACTACGCGAAACTCGGGAGACCAGCCACTACCCAGCCCCCATGCTGCACCTGTGTTCTCTGCATACTTGAACCTGAATAGTCCATCTATCACCGAAAGATATCTATCCTTGGGATGCATCTGTGCCGTCAATGGCCTAAGAGCTGATTTGGCCCATAGCTTTGTCAGCTGGTCGAGCAAGACAATCAGGGGAGTGACGGAGAACAATATCTTGTATTTACTTTCAAACTTCACAAACCATGCTCCTGGTTGAAGTGAGCGATCCGATGGCCACCGAACCCTATGGTCAATTTGCCATGCTGTCAAGAAAGAAGCGGGCAGACACACGACATTGGAAGGGTTTGCCAATCAAGACAAAATAGATTTCCAGGAATCAATATGCTACCATCTGCCATGTCATGGGAGATTGATGCTTGAAAAATTTTGTCCATAGATTCCTTGCCTTGCTCGCGATGACCGTCATGCACGGCTGCCAAAATCCCGATGTGGCCCAGGTTGGATTCATCCTGATACGGGCTGATGAAGTTCAAAATACAGAAAACACCATGGGTCCAAGAGCCCAGGGCTTGGATCGGGATCATGTGGCATGGGCAGAATGTCAGATTCTGGACTCTACAGGAGTTGAACTCTCTGGAGGAATGGCCCCGGTGGACAAGTCCGTGCAGGCTGGAGAGCGTCCCTT
>JALVPF010000410.1 GCA_027031935.1 Myxococcales bacterium
CGAAGGTCTCGGGCGTGAGCGGCTCGATGTCCGTCATGCTCGTCAGACCGCTCGGGTCCTCGCGCCATTTTTCGGCCCAGGTTCTTCCGTCCTCGTCATCGATCATGGCTAGATAGATGTACTGCAAGGTGAAGGCCTTTTGGTCGTCACGCATCCAGAGGCTGATCGGTCGCGGGTCTTCTTCGACGTCGCCGCAATAGGACCAGGGAAGCTCCACTTCGACCTTCAGCAAGCGGCCCCGCCCGAAGGTCTTCCAGCCATCGTTGTGGATCTCGACCAGGTGTTGCTCCTGTTCGACGCTCGCGACGCCCTGCGGTGGGATGACCTCTACGGTCTGTTCCATGCTGGTGGACAGATAGGGCTCCTCCACCAGGCTGAACAGGGCGGGGTCGGCATCGTCGGCCTCCAGGCTGCGCCCGAAGGATCCCAGCTTCCATTCTTTGAACTGATAGCCCTTGGCTTTTAGCTCCTCGCCGATGAGGACATCGATTTGGCTGCGCTTGCGCTCGCGCAATTTGGCCACGAGCAGCCAGGCGGCCAGGGTGACGAAGTAGAAGACGATGAATCCGCCGGCCAGGTACAGCTTGATCCTAGTCGCTGAATCGACCCCTGGCTCCAGCACGGCCGATTGCGGATCGGCGGGATCGTAGTAGACCGGAACTTGACTGCCTTTGGGATACCGGTCCACAGTCTCGCGGGCCTTCGGCGCCATGTTAAAGCCGACGAGCGAGGAATGGTACACCTTCCCGTCGACGATGTAGGTGTAATCGATGGAGGGAATGGTCGTCAATTTCTTCGTGTCGTCAGAGGGCATCGTGCTGTCCCTGGTCTGGACGAACGATGAGGTGATCCGGCCCGTGACCGAAGGCCAGGTCAGGCTCGCTTCGCCCTGGCCGACGTGGTCCGAATATTCCAGGAGCAAGCTGCCCGATCCCACGCAGAGCATGAGCCCTCCGAACAGAAAGGAATAGTGCATCCAGTTGAGCCGTTGTATTTGCACCGTTCCCTCCTGCTGGCCGCCGTCAGAACGCCAGGTTGACCGAATCCAGCAGATCGGTCAGCTGGGTCATGAACTGCATGGCCACGTCGGGATCTCAAGACAGCCCCGCTCGCAGTCGCCGCTACTGAAAGGAATTTTGATTTCAATCATTGGAATGTAATTAACCAGCAGCCGAGCATCCTGTCAATCGAGAAAGCCACAGCACCTTTTACTGATATCGAAACCGGTTTTGATGCAGATATTTTCAGAATTGCTGGCTTAAGGATGAACCTTGCTTGTGCCGAGCCTATATAAAAGTCGGCTATTGGGGAGGGAAGATATCAAGCAGGCCGGTTGTCAGTTCAGGGTGGATTCACTCCAGGGGCCCAGGCGTACTATGAGCATCATCTGGAAGACGTGCGTGTTTTCCCAATTCGGCTTGGATCTGTGCTTGGATTCGAGATCGTAATACAGCCTCCAGCGGATCAGCCTGCCGAATCGAAAATCCACTCCGGCCAGGGCATCGTTCATGTTGAACCTGGCCTGGTCCGAATCGAAGCGAACCTCGTCTCCCACCCACAGTCTCAACCAGGACAGCCCCGGGTTGAAATTGACTTGCAGCTCGTTTCGGTAGCGGTAAAAGTTGGCATCAGAATGCCATTCGTTGCCGTTCTTGTCAGAAAAGTGCACCGGCCCGGCCTTGAAATGAAATATGGCGTCTGCCACCGCCATGTGGACCTCTTTGCGATCTGAGTAGAACATGTCCTTGTGGGCGTAGTATGCCTGCAAGGTAAGCCACGAAGTTACATCAGACCTCAGGCCTGCAAACACCTTCAGCAACACCAGGCCCTGGTCCCTGAAACGCTGTTCGGTGCGCATCATGGGCCTGAGGTTCAGTGCCGAATCTCCAGACTGCAATAGTATGTCATCCACATCCAGCTTCAATCGGAATTCGCCGGTAGCCTTTGCATCGGGTGCATAAGCACACAAGGATGCCACCGTTGCCACAATGCCTAACCAAGTCAGCTTGCCCATGATCGCACCTCCTGCTTAGAACATCAGGCCCCATGCGACCTTTGCCGCGACCCCGATCAGTACTATTCCGATTATGATCTTCACCTGACGTCTCTTGAGCTTTTCTGTCATGAGCCATGCACCCAATATGGCGCCCAGCGCGGAACCGACTGCCGTAAAGCCCAGCAGGCTGTAGCTCATGGAACCAAGGGTGGCATGTCCAAGGAAGCCGGAAAGAGATGAGAAAATCACGATAAATGACGTGGTGGCCGATGCCTTCTTGGGATTTATTCCCAGCCACACCAACACCGGTACGATGAAGTTTCCTCCACCGACTCCCAGGAGTCCGCCCAAAAAGCCTGCGAATGCACCTATGGATACTCCGAACACTATCTGCTTTGTACGTGATGACTCGGTGTCTTTTTCCTTTGCTTGATAAAAGAGCATCATTAGTGCTGCAAAGAGCAAAAAGCCCACAAAACCCCAGAGCAGAACATTGCGATCCAGTCCTTGGCTTACCCAGGCGCCGAGGGGAGACAGGGCGGTTGCGACGATGAGAATAGGAATGGCCACTTTCCACAAGACCAACTTGGCGCGTATGAACCTGATGGATGCAAAGATCATGGCGATGGCGTTCAGGAGCAGGGCTGTTGCCATGGCCACGTGGATATTTATACCCAGCGCCACGAATACCGGGATTAGAATAAAGGCAGCTCCGACTCCTGCGATGGTAAGCAAGGTGGTAAACAAGAGGGTAACCAGTCCGGCTATCAGCGAGGTCATCATGACACACCTCCGAGCTTGGTAAAATACAACCAGAGGCGTTTGTAAAAGATCGCCTCTGGCATGTCACGTTCTAATCGTTTGCGCCCTTGAGCAGTTGCTGCTGACACGGTATGCAAACATGCCTGTCACCAAAGAGCCTGCCGTATCGTTCTACCACCATATCGCCACAGCGATCACAAACAAATGAGGCGAATGTGTCGTACCCGGCCTCCAGCTCGTGTTGGTGTATGTCTTCCACCTTTAGAATCTTGTCTTCCGGGGCGGACATGACCTGGTCTACCAGGGGTTGCACCACATCCAGAGGTACCTCGGATGCAGGAACGCCCTTTTCTCGAAACTCTGTGAAAAAGGGAGTCTTTTTTGTGGCACCTTGCGCATCGGCCCTGGGCACTACACGCACGGCTCTTCCTGTGGCTTTTTCCACGAGGGTAAGGCCGAATTTGCCATAACCCAGTTGCTTGATGTTTCCCTTGCCAAAGGTGCAACCGGTGATCATCTGAATACCATCGGCAAAGCAGTGTGCGCAGTGGCCCTCACCCAGCTCCACCAAGGCTACGAGTTGGCCGTCCTTGGCTCGCTCCACCCCGAGCTTGTTCATGGCTGCAGCTCCTGCCCTCAGGCCCAAGGGCATGGCGGGGCAAACGTGTCCGTGCAGTTTCTGTCCGGCTTCTAAGAATTCTTTTGGATCGATCATGGCATTTCTCCTTTTTGGTTTTTGGTCGTTGGTCCAATCTGTCAATCGGGTCTGTCACCTCCGTCCATGTTCCCAAGGTAAGTCATCATCGGGACCAATGCCTTGATCGTGATCAATACTTGTCGTTCTTTTGTTTTTTCCCAGCTGGACCATATTGTCGGGGCGACCGGGTATTGTATAGGGGCGACCGGGTGTTGTGTAGGGGCGACCGGCCGGTCGCCCCTACACAACAC
>JALVPF010000411.1 GCA_027031935.1 Myxococcales bacterium
CACAACTCGCACTTGGGATCCCTTCCAATCCTGACCCTCTTGCCCACCTCCACGGTGGTTCCCAGGTCAGCACCACCTCCCCTGATGACGGTCAAAAACGCCTGGCAGTCAGAGCTTGCCGAGGGTTTACACTGAGCCCTGGCGTTGAACTGAATGGTCTGTGTCTTGTCTCGCTCTCTTTTTGACTTGCCCAATTTCTTTCCCCATTTCAGATAGGGAAATGATAACAGCGAATCCAGGCTAAATCAATTTCCGGCAGGAACCACCACCGAATAGACCCCGTTACAACTCTTGGAGTCTATGCCCGATACGCCCTGACCTATGAGCACGGAGGACTGTTCATCGGACCGGTACGCATCTATGGTCACCGAGCACATGGGCAAACCGGCATGGTTGAAGACGTGTCCGTGAATGACCTCCGGCTTTGGAAGGGTGGTCGTGCTTGTGGGCAAGTCCACATCATCGGTGCTCACGAGTATCCGCTCCACCGTCAACCTCGGCAAAGCGCTGGAGGTGGGAGGCACTATGTCCAGGGTATAGTTGCCCGTGTCCACACTCAGCTCGAATCTTCCCTGCTCATCACACATGGTGTCAAAGGTGCGAAAAACTCCGTCGTCCACACCGTTCCAATCCGTGACCCGAGACGCCTTGACCAGCGACTGCACTCCCTTGCCATCCAAGTCCAGCACCCTGCCGGATAGTTTCAGGCGGCGGTCCAGGACCAGGCTTACCGAGCCCATTTGGGGACCCACATCCAGCTCCTGTGCCTTGAGCCCCAGGTCGTTGTTCAGGCCCGCCACCGCCAACACCGTATAGTGGCCCTCGGGCAAGGTGGTGGAAAAGGCACCCTCTGCGTCCGTCTCTATGGTGATCTGGTAACTGCCATTTCCAATACCCAGGGCCGAAAACCTCAGCTGGCAGTTGGCAACCGGCTGACCAGACCTGCTCATGACCACACCCGAGACGCTGTGTACGTCCGGTACGTCTCCGGTGTAGAAGGTGCCCAGATCGGGATCGGATGGATCCAGGTCCTGTAGCGACATCACGTCGTAGTGCACGGTGGGCAAGCGTACGTTGGAATCCTGCGGACGAATGGTCAGGCTGAGGCTGTCAGGCAAGATCATCTTGTCCGAGTCACCTGCGTCCATGGTGACCGGCAGCAAGAGATAGGCATTTCCCTGCTCGTCAGGCATGGCGATGTTGGTCCTCAGGCCCTGGTCCGTTATGCCCTCGACCACCATGCCGGTCAAGGTATGGGGGAAGTTCTCACTCTGCAAAACCCTCAGCTTTACCATCAGGACATCCACCTGATCCACCTGCGGCTTCGGTTGTGGATAGTCGGGAAAGACAAGAAAGGTATCCAAGCCCTGGTCTGTAACCTGCAGATTGCGCACGAACAGCTGTGGACTGTCTTCGCGATTGGATGGTCTGAACAGGACATCCAGGATGTTTGATGCATCATCCCCATCCTTCCACGCCACGTCCGTCTCGAAATATCCATCGGAACCCACCTGGAAGTTCCACGTCAAGGCTCTAGAATCAAATTCCGGCAACCTGGTGGCCACCAGGGATCCGGATACGCCGACCATCCTCTTTACCTGCCCGGTAAACGCAACCGCCTTGTTCAGTTCCAGTTCGATTGTGTCTCCCAACTTGTCCAGGTCCACACCCGCCACCTGGGTCAGAGACGATCCAGTCCCCTTCTCCGGTGTAAGCTCGAAGTCCACAATGGACTTGGCAGGGTCCTGCCGCCTGCACACTCCGAGATCCATGTCGCAGGTCAAGCCAGCGGGACAATCCGAGTTGGACATGCAGATTGTTCCAACCTTCGAGTCTGCAGCTGCGCATCCCGAAAACCCATATGCAAAGAGCAATAACAAAAACCAGAAAAACCGGGGACGGAGATTTGTAACAGGCTTCATTGGGTCACCTCCTCGTCACACAATCCTGCGGAGGTAAACTTCACGTTCCACTGATAAATGTCGAACTGCCCCTCTGCACCCTCATCCGTGTCCAAAAAACTTATGTTCTTCTCACCAAGCACCCTGTCTCCTATGACGAAGGTGATGGTGTGCACCGCGCCTTCATGAAAGTCGCTGACATACTGGTTTACCAGGAACTCGAATTCCAGGGCCTGCTTGTTGAAGATGTCACCGGCGTTTCGAATCTCCGAGTCACCGTTGGGCTGGACCACTCCACTGGTTATGGGAAACTCGCTGGCGTCCCTGCCCGACCAGTCCACGAACCACCTGGTGTACAAGACATCGGAGGTATTCTTGTCCATGACCTGGCCTATCCTGAACCTCTTCATGGAGCACTGGTCACCTGGCAAGACCTCTGTAAAGCCCTCCCTGACCTCGCTGGGTTCAATCTGATCCATCACGATGATGGGGGGCCAGAGCTGCTCCTTGGGGAGCCCTTCCACCGGGGGGCCCATGATACAAGCGCTCAGATTCATAAACATGCTCACCATGAAAAGGCCTCCCAACACGACTCGTATCAGCTTTGGCCGCAATTTCGGTGCCAAAGGGGCCCTATGCGAGTCAACTCGCTGCATTGACAGGACTTTTTTCTCACCAAGCACTAACTATGTACCTCTCGAAAAAGCCTTATGGCCACCAGATGTCTGACAAAAATGCCATAGGTATTCCAATCCCGTGACTAGTCCTTGCCCTCTGCCTCGATCTTCTCCAGGTGCCTGAAGATGGTCCTGGGATCCACCCCCAGGTCCCTGGCGGTCTTGGTCCTGTTTCCGTTGTTCCTAGCCAGGATCTCGTTGATATAACGCTTCTGGAACTCCTCCTTGGCCAGGGCAAGGGGCATGATGGAGTCGAAGTCCTCCGGTTTGAGATCCAGGTCCTCTGCGCTGATGTGAGTCTTGTCCGCCAGGACCACGGCCTTCTTCAGCCTGTTTTCAAGCTCGCGCACGTTACCGGGCCATGAATAGCGTTTCATGGCAGCCACGGCCGCCGGGCTGAAGCCCCTGACCTTCGAATCGAACTCCTTTACGTACTTGTGCAGCAGGTACTTGGCGATGGCCACCAGGTCGTCTCCTCTTTTGCGCAGGGGCGGCAGATGAAGGTTTACCACGTTGATCCTGTAGAAGAGATCCTCCCTGAACATCCCTGACTTGATCTCCTTGTCCAGGTCCTTGTTGGTGGCAGACAGTACCCTGATGTCCACAGATTCGTTCTTGGTATCCCCCACCCTGGTGACGACCCTCTCCTGCAAGGCCCGCAATAGCTTCACCTGAAGCTGCAGGGGCAGCTCTCCTATCTCGTCCAGAAACAAGGTGCCGCCGTTGGCGGCCTGGAACTTGCCCTGCCTCGAAGCCACGGCCCCTGTGAAGGCTCCCTTGACGTGGCCAAAGAGTTCACTCTCCAGGAGGTTTTCCGGTATGGCCCCGCAGTTGATGGTGACAAAGGGCCCTTGAGCCCGGGGGCTCAGGGCGTGGATTCTCCTGGCCACCAGTTCCTTTCCCGTTCCGGTCTCGCCGGATATGAGAACCGAGATGTCGGTGGAGGCAACCTTCTCGATCTTGCAGCAGATATCCTTCATGGCCTCGCAAGCACCGATGATCTCGCCGTCCCGCATCTCGCAGCCGAAGGCGTTGGCCTCGCGGCCTGTGCGGCTCGGCGACCGGGCAGCCGCGTTGGAGTTGCGTGTTATCCCGTCCAGGCCCGATACTCTCTCCGGCATCACGG
>JALVPF010000412.1 GCA_027031935.1 Myxococcales bacterium
GTACCCGGTTCTTACTCCGTTGGCGATTATTTCCCACGGATTGGAGTTGAGTGGCAATAGTGATCCCTTATGTTCCTGGCCATCGTAAAAGGCATATTGGCCGACCCGCCAGGTAAACACCTCGTAGATATTATCGAGGAGTTGATTCTTGAGATGTTCGAACAGCTTGTGCGGCTCTATCAGTCTTCGCTGAACAAGCATGTCCGAAAGCCTCTCTTCATTCCCCTGAAGGTGTGCCAGGAGGGTTTTCATGGTTGATGCGTCTATCACCTTGTTCTTCAAGAGGTGTACGCTCAGGCGGTCCTTTTCCTGGTTGGAGCTGACCGCGACGGGCTTTCCGTTGAGGAGAAAGACCTCTTTTCGTATCCTTCTGTTTGTGAGAAGAAGCCTGCCGCTGGCTTTGGCTGCAGTGAAGTGATACATGAGCTTTGGCATGCTTACCTGAATCAGGTCACCTGAATATGTTGGGGGAGTTTCGAAAAACTCGTCGGCGTCATCCGAGTCTTCAAGGTCGACATCCACCGAAAGCAAGGTGGCCAATTCCGGAAAGGATTTCATGGGCCTGAAATCCTTGCCATCCAGGGAGATGGGGGTGTTTGCCTTGACCTTTTCTTCGCGGATCAGCTCCACGACGCTGTTTAGTGTAATCGGCCCTATTACGGATCCGCTAGTGGAACGAAAATAATATGAACGAGGAGCCATGTATTTGCCCCGGGGTTAAAAACAGTTTTCAGGTGGGACAAGCTAGCACATGTAATCGGAGTATTCCAGTCTATTTGACAGGCAATTTGGGCCTGAAATAGAATGTGTGAATTCTAAAGCAGTCGGTCTATCAATTCTAGATTCGGGAGACAAGCCATGGTGAGATGTGTCACAGGAGCGATTATAATCTTATGCCATTTTTTGTATATAAATTCGTCCTCTGCGGTGACAGTGGGGAACAAACAGGCAAGCATGTTATGTCAGGTGGTGGATAAAAACATCTCTCCAATTAACAACAAGACCAAAGCTTCTGCCCTGTATCGCGCCGGGAACAAGGCGTTTGTCAAAAAACACTACCATCAAGCCTATGAGTATTTCTGCAAAGCCCATGAGTTGGGCTCAAAGCGCGCACCTGTGATGTTGAAGAAGCTTCAACACCGCGCCAAAATGCTATATGAGAATGCTTATATTTTTCATGCTTCAAATCCAGAAAAATCTTTACAGATGCTGAAAATGGTCAAGGGTATGGTTTCTCCCAATAACATCTATTATCGAAAAGCGCGTATGCTCATCGAGAGGATCGAATCAGGAAATTCTGCGTACAGGACTGACCGTGCTGTGGAAAATCGAGAGGAAGAGGAGCCTTCTGTTGCTACAGGTGGCAAAAAAGCAAAGAAATTGACATCAAAGGAGAAGAGGGCTCTGGAAAATTTGGTCAAGAAGGCCGATTCAAGGACAAGAGATAAAAAGTTCATCGAGGCCATCGAACTTTACAAGAAGGCTGCACTTCTTGGCTCTCCATGTTCACCACCTATTTACTTAAAGTTAGGTAGTTGCTATGCGTCTCTTGGTAAGATGAAAATGGCCTATAAATATTACAAAAATCATCTGAAACAATGTCCAGGAAGTGGATACAGCCAGCAAGTAAAACGTATCGTCAAACAATACGAAGATTTCCATCAATAAATGAATCACTCAGGGCTTGAGTGATTGACCAGAGGCCTTGTGCTGGAGTAATACAGTTGCATGTGGGCCAGACCTAGGCATTTATTCTTTCGAGAACAAATCCCGATCATGGGGATCTGCTTTGCGGTTCTTTTTTCGAGCATGCCCTCTTCGGCTTCAGAATCGACGGAAAAAGAGCCGGAATTTCTCTGGAATGCTACTGAATCAGACACCATGGGTGGATCTGTTTTTTCAGGTTATTCACTGGGAGAAAGCCTGGACGGGCTTGTGCTGGGGGCTCGTGCCTTGTTTTTTTTCGATCACTTTGTGGGGGGAATAAGCGGTGCCATGACCTTTTTGGAAGATGGAACGTCTTATTCCATGATGCTGGAGACAGATGGGCGCTATGGCCCTTTTCGGGCCGGATTGTTGTTTGGCATGAAATGGTTGCCTGGTAGAGGCGATACGCCGGCTCCAGCCCTTGGATTCCAGTTGGCACTGAGTATACCCTTGGGCATAGACGGAGTATGGTTGGATATGGCATACAGACCAGGTATGATATTGTTCAAGCGCAGTCAGATGGTTCAACAGATTTTTTGCTTGGGCCTTGTCATCGAGGCGGGCTTATGACAGAGATTCCTGAACAGATGGAGTTTGCTGAAGTGGAGGTATGCTCGAACCCCATGGAGGCCGAAATTTTCACCGCAGCCTTGCGCGAAGCCGAGATTCCTCACCGCACACAGTGGAAAGAGGATGGAAGCTTGATACTGATGGTGGCTGGCGGATGGGAGGCGCAGGCAAAGGAGACTCTGGACAGGGCCTCGGAGGTGTTTTTCAACGAAAAACGAACTCGTCATGAGCCAGAGATCAAAGGCCTGTTTAGGAAAAAGTCTCATGTGCAGGACAGCGAAGGGCGGCAGCCTGAAGTTGCTGGCAATAGCATAACCACAGATCAGGCCGAAGACACGGATGAACTTGCTTGGGGTAGGGCCATGTTTTCTTCCGATGCCCTGCCCACTCCCGAGGAAACCAGGATCAGGGCCTTGTGGCCGGCATGGGCCTTGGCCGTGATTCCAGGCCTGGGTCTTGGTCATCTTTATGCTGGCAAGATGCAGATGTTTTTTTATCTTATGTTTTGTTCGCTTTTGGGCGGATTGTTTTTTCGCTATACTGGATCGGCTTGGTCTTTCGGATTGGTGGGATTTTCGTGGGCGATGGATTTGGGTTTTGCAGCCTACCACGTAAAAGAGCATAACCGCTCGGCCTTGAGAGCAAAGAAACGCCTGGAGAAGGCGGAAAAGGAGTTCTATGATTCAGTATCAAGTGGAGGAATGAACGCATGATTTCCCACCTCGCTTGCGATCTCTGTGGCTGTGCTGCAGAATCTTTTTCGGTAAGGTGAGGCCTCGACGTGGGCAATCCACGACTGAGGACGATTCCTTGCATCTTCGTGACCTCACAAGCGATCTGGGAAATCTGATTCAATAGTGTGGGAGATTTGGGTGAACGCAAATGAGTAGCGGTAAAAAGGGACGACCAAAGGGTGCTCCACCACCACCCTTGTTGGAACCGGAGAGCTTCTGGTCTGGTGTAGAAGATGATGAACCCCATGGGATGGATGCACAAGAACTCGAGGAGGAGACCACCCAACCCGTCACCATGACGCCACCTGGAAGATCATCTGCTGTCCATGATGACGAAATGGCTTCTGTGGGCCTGGATGATTTCATACCACCGCAGGCTGGCTCCTCCAGCCTGCCACCTCACAGACCGACCAGACCCATCACTCCATTCCGTCCCATGGGCAAACATAATGCTCCTGCGCCAGACGAAGAACCAGTGGTCCTCATCGAAGAGAGCATCGGGATGACAAAGGCTCTTTTGTATTTGGGTGCCGTTGCCCTCGTGTTCGGTTTTTTGGGCTGGTTCCTGGTGGGAAGACATGCCGGAGAGCAGGCTTTGGACAAGGCTGCCCATCAGGCGGAAGATGCCAGTCTCGATGATCAAGAGCCAGACAACAAGACTCCTGAGGCTCATGCCAAAAAGGTTCTCTACAC
>JALVPF010000413.1 GCA_027031935.1 Myxococcales bacterium
TGCTTCTGGATATGGCAGCACGGCGTGAGTTGGATAAGGATATGGAAGAATCGGCATAAGCCGGATTCAATTTGGGGAGATAGAGCATGTCGAAAATTATCGCATCCGCAGGTATTCGTGGCGCCCGGAAAATATTTGATCGCGTCTCGAAAAAGTATGACGAGGCTATGGAGAAGTTCGGCCCCAGTGCCGAGGTGAACTTCACCAACACCGGTTATTATCTACCCATCATTTATGGAATCTTGGGACACAAGATAGAAAAACTGGAAGACATGAAACCCGTGTTTGACCAGTGCAAGGTGCTGATCCCACCACCTGTACGGTCTGAACATCACCTTCCTTACCTGGCTCCGGCCCTGGACGCTGGTATGGCAGCCCTGTTCCTGGAAGAGATGGAAGAAGGAATCCGCTACCTGGCGGAACCGGATTTCTATCTCAAGGGTGAGGATGTCACAGAAGACAACATCTGGCTGGGCGCAGCTGATGACGTCATCCTGAGAAAAAGGGGCGTGGAGTTCGTTGATGGAACGGCACCTGGTTTTGCCGCTATTCTCGGCAAGGCTCCGACTGACGAGATCGCCGTGAAGATCGCACAGGAACTGCAGGAGAAAAATCTCTATGTCTTCATGGCAAGTGGTCGGGATGGCAAAGAGGGATTTTCTGACCAACTTGTCCGTGCGGGGGTCCAGATCGGATGGCCCACCAGGCTGGTATCCTTTAGCCCGTACACCAGTGGCGCTGTTTTTGCCGTTGGTTTTGCCACCAGGGCTGCCATGAGTTTTGGTGGCCTCGAGCCTGGTGACTTCAGAAAGATCCTCATATACAACAAGGACCGAATTTTTGCCTTTGCACTGACTTTTGGTGAGGTCACGGACGAGTGGTATGCAAACGGATTGGGAATCGTGAATTACGGATTCCCCATCATTGCAGACACTCCCATCCCGGAGGTCTTGCCCACAGGTATCTGCACCTATGAGCACGTGGTATCCAATGTTCCTTATGACAAGATGGTAGCTCGCGCTGTGGAAGTCAGGGGTCTTAAGGTCGCAGTAACCAAGGTGGATGTTCCTGTGGCCTATGGTCCTGCTTTCGAGGGTGAGCGTGTGCGTGGAGATGCCATCTATATCGAGGCCGGTGGCCCAAAGGCTGACACCACTGTAGAGCTTGTTACCTCGGCCGAGATGGACGAAATCGAGGACGGCAAAATCGAAGTGGTGGGCCCCAACATCGATGACATGAAAAAGGGTGACCGTATTGGCCTGGCCATCAGGGTCTGGGTTGCTGGTCGTACCATGCAAGAGGACTTTGAGCCAATCCTCGAGCGGCAGGTCCACCACCTGGTAAATTACGCCAAAGGTGTGATGCACATAGGCCAGAGGGATATCGCCTGGATCCGGATCTCAGAAGATGCGGTAAAGAAGGGATTCCGAATGGAGCATTTCGGCCAGATACTGCACGACAAGTTCCACCAGGAGTTTGGCGGTATCTGTGACAAGGTCCAGGCTACAATTTATACCGATCCTGAAAAGGTGAAGGATGTCCTTGCCGAGGCTCGTGCCAAGTATGCAGTGCGTGACGCCAGGGTAGAGGGCATGGTCGATGAGGATGAGCCCATCTTTTATTCCTGCACCTTGTGCCAATCCTTTGCGCCAACTCACGTGTGTGTGGTTACTCCCGAGAGACCGGGACTCTGCGGCGCGTACTCATGGCTGGACTGCAAGGCTGCATACGAGATAGACCCAACCGGGCCGAACCAGCCCATTGAAAAGGGCGATACCATCGATGCCTTCAAGGGACAGTGGTCTGGTGTGAACGAGTTCGTCAAGAAGGCATCACGAGGGTCCGTAGACTTTTACAACGCTTATTCAATCATGGATAGTCCCATGACCTCTTGCGGCTGTTTTGAATGTATCAGTGCCTTGGCTCCTATGTGTAACGGCCTGATGACGGTGGACAGGGATTATTCCGGAATGACCCCTTGTGGTATGAAGTTTACCACACTGGCTGGAAGTGTTGGTGGTGGTGCTATAACCCCGGGATTTGTCGGTCATTCCAAGTACAACATCACCAGCAAGAAATTTGTAAAGGCCGAGGGTGGTATCCTGCGCCTGGTCTGGATGCCCCAGAGGCTCAAGGAAGAAATTCGTGACAAGTTTACGGCTTTGGCAACGGAACTGGGTGTACCCGACCTGTTGGATAGAGTTGCTGATGAGACCGTGGGCACAACGGAAGAGGAGATCCTTCCCTTCCTCCAGGAGAAAGAGCATCCTGCCTTGACAATGGATCCTATAATGTAGTTCGGCGCCCGAAAGGAGGCATCCGATGGGCCTGTCTGGTATTCAAATTTTTCAGTTACTTCCAAAAACCAATTGTAAAGAGTGTGGTGTACCCACTTGCCTTGCTTTTGCCATGAACCTGGCTGCTGGCAAGGCGGAACTCTCCCAGTGTCCTTACGTCTCCGAGGAGACGAAGGCAAAATTGGCTGCTGATTCAGCACCCCCCATCAGAACAGTGGAAATTGGCACCGGCGATGGGGCATTCAAGATAGGTGGAGAGACGGTCCTGTTCAGGCATGAGAAGACCTTTTATAACCCTACGGGTCTTGCCATGCTGGTAGCGGATGACGAATCTGAGGAGTCCATCTCTGCAAAGCTCAAGAGATTCAACGACCTGGAGTACATACGCGTTGGGCTGACTCTCAAGGGTGACGCAGTTGCGGTAAAGTGCAACTCGGGAGACAAGGACAAGTTTGGAAAGCTTGCCGAACGAGTCAAGGCAGAGACCAAGGGCGGGATAATCCTAATCGCAGATTCCCCTGAGATAATGGCAGCTGGTGTGGATGCCTGCAAGGACAGAAAACCTTTGCTTTACGCTGCAACGGCTGACAATGCCGATGGTATGGGTGCCTTGGCAAAGGAGCACAAGCTCCCTTTGGCTGTCAAGGGCAAGGACCTCGAGAGCCTGGCTGAGTTGACCAAGAAATTCAAGGATGACGGGTTGAACGATCTCGTTATCGATCCGGGCCTACGTGACATCAAGGAGTCCTTGTTGGCTTCCATTCATATTAGAGAGGCAGCCATACAAAAGAAATTTGAGCCCTTTGGTTATCCTACCATAGTACCGGCTTTTGAGATGGCCGATAATTTCCTGGTCGAGACAACTTATGCATCCTTGCTATTGGCCAAGTATGCCGGCTTGATCATTCTTTCTGATTTCAGAGGAGAGAGCTTGTTCAATCTCTTGCTGGAGCGATTGAACATTTTCACCGATCCTCAGCGGCCCATGAAGACAGAGCAGAAGATTTACGAGATCAACAATCCTGGTCCCGACTCTCCAATTCTTGCCACTTCGAACTTCTCTCTTACCTATTTCCTCGTATCTGGGGAGATCGAAGCATCGAAGGTGCCCGCCTATTTGGCAGTGCTTGATACCGATGGCCTGAGCGTCTTGACGGCTTGGGCTGCCGGAAAATTCGTTGGTGATCTGCTTGGAGACTTTATCAACAAGTCCGGCATCAAGGACAAGCTGGAGAAGAAGAATATCATCATTCCTGGCCAGGCTGCTATTATTCAGGGTGACCTGGAAGAAGAGGTTGGTCCTGATTGGGCTGTCCATGTGGGCCCCAGGGAGTCGGCGTATATTCCGGCTTATTTGAAAAAATTTGGCTAGACCAATTCCATTATCCGCGAAGTCCGGGTGCAA
>JALVPF010000414.1 GCA_027031935.1 Myxococcales bacterium
CCTGACACTGAGAGTGGCGCTGGGCTTTGCAGGGACCATGGCTGCATCGACTTCCGTCGAGCCCGCCTTCCCGGTGATCATCCCGCAGGTGGTGGACGGCTTTACGAAACCCACCGAAGACTACCTGAACAATATCTACACATCGTACGTGTTTGCCCCTACCCTATCAGTGGGCCTTGGATGGAATCTCGAATTTGACAATTAGGCGACAGTCGCGCCTGCCCCTAATGCAAAGCTTACCACAGTTCGCAGCGTTCCTTTCGCACCATGGCATCCCCAGGCTTGCATTGGAAGGCCTCTGCAAAATCCGGAAGGTTGGACAAGGGCCCGTTCACCCGCCACTTGGGAGGTGAATGGGGATCGAGCATTACACGACGCCGTGCTTCTTCCGGCCTGATCTTTGAGCACCAGACGTGTGCTGCTGCCAGGAAAAATTGCTGTTCTGGAGTGAAACCGCCAATGGTGGCCTCGGGTTTCTGCCCCTTGTGCGCTGCACGGTATGCGGCCATGGACAACTTCAAGCCACCCAGATCGGCGATATTTTCTCCAAGGGTCAGTTTTCCATTCACATGGACATCTGCCACCGCCACATACCCGGAAAACTGTTTCTCCACACAGGAGGCGCGCTTGACGAACTCCTTGGCCACGTCCGGGCTCCACCAGTCTTTCATGTTCCCCATGGCGTCGAACTTTCGTCCCTCGTCATCAAATCCATGGGTCAGTTCGTGACCCATGACAAATCCTATGGCACCGTAATTCACCGAATCGTTGGCGCCTGGTGTATAGAACATGGGCTGCAGGATACCTGCAGGGAAGACCATCTCGTTGAGTTGGGGGTTGTAATAGGCGTTGACCGTCTGGGGAGTCATCGCCCACTCGGTACGATCCACGGGCTTTCCGATCTTGTCCAGGTCTCTTTTTACCTCGTGAGCCATGGCCGCCAGCAGGCTATTGAGAAACGAGGAGCGATCGATCTTGACGCTGGTGTAATCCCGCCACTTGGACGGATAACCGATCTTGTTATCTATTTTCTTGAGCTTCTCAATGGCCTTTTCCCTGGTGGCATCGTCCATCCATGAAAGCCCTGCAAGGTTTGCCCCCTGGGCCGCCTGAATATTGTGAATGAGTTTTAGCGCGTCTTCTTTGGCATTACCGCCGAACCACTTACGCACAAAATCCTGCCCCAAGGCTTCTCCCAGCAACTGGTCGCTCAGATGAGTACAGTGTTTCCAGCGAGGCTGGATCTCCTTGGCACCAGTGAAGTTTTTGGACTGGAACGAAAAATCCTCATCCACAAACGCTTTCGGCAAAGCCCTGTTGTTGGCCATGGCGTCGAGCACCTGCCACCTCAGGTATGCCTTCCATGTGTCCAGAGGGACCTTTTTCAACAGCTCGCCAATTCTCTGCAAGGACTTGGGAGTCGATATGGAGAAACTTGCCAGTTCCGGTTTTCCCAGGGCCCCGAAATATTTTTTCCAGTTGAAAGTCCCGGCAAGCTTCTCGAGCCCGGCCAGAGCCATGGGATTGTAGATACGTTCAGGGTTTCTCATCTCGGCTCTTTTCCAGTAAGTCTCAGCCATGGACTTCTCCAGGTCGAAAATGGCCATGGCGTCTTTTGATGCCCTGTCCTTGTCCACTCCCGCCATGGTGAGCATCTTGCCCATGTGCTCCAGGTAGTTCTTGCGAATCTCCTCGCTCTTGGCGTCGTCCTTCAGGTAATAATCCCTGTCCGGAAGAGAAAGCCCACCCTGAAAGATAGATGCTATTACCTTGGAAGAGTCCTTGTAGTCCTGCATGGAAAACAGGTTGAATATCACGTTGACGCCCTGTGAATGAAGCACACCTATCTCCTTTGCAAACGAGTCCAGGTCGGAGATTGCGTCAAGCTCGGCCCATTTCTTTTTCAAGTCGTCCAGGCCGGTCTTTTCTATGCCGGCTTCATCCATGCACGCCGCATAAAAGTCGCCCAATTTCTTGCCGTACTTGTCCTTTGGATCTGCCTTTCCCGCTGCAGCCGCTTGAAGGATATCACGCAATTTTTTCAGGTTTTTTTCCTGCAGCTCGTCAAATCGGCCCCATCGCGATTTATCCGCGGGAATCTGATGAGACTTTATCCAGCCACCGCACGCAAACTGATAAAAATCATCACAGGGATTAACCGACCGATCCAGGGACTTGAGATCAATACTCTCTACGGCTAAAGCCTTTGCGGCATCAGGCTTGGTGGAGGCCGATGCGGCCTTTGATTTTTCCTGTGCCTGGTGAGATGTTGCACATGCTGACAAAGCAAAAACAGCTATAATGGCCATGTGTTTCACGATTACCTCCAAAAATGTTGGAATTTCAAATCATGCTGCCGGATCATGCGTCAAGAGCCGGTTTCCATTGGAAGGCATAGCGCAGTTCAGACCTCTTGTCACTCCATATATCCATTGGAACCAAACCAGTCCAGGGCATCGGCCAGGGATTCTTTCAACTCGCGTCTGGTGTATCCAAGTTCTTGCTCTGCCTTGTGACAGCTCACTCGAAAATCACCTCCCAGAACATCAGCGGTCATCCTGGTAAATCGTGGTTTGGAATTTGTGAGCTTGCTTATGGCAGGGGTAAAGGTCCCAGCGACCTTCACCAGCCACATGGGAGTGATGAACGAGGGAGGTTTTTTCCCTGTAAGATCCCGGAGAATCTCACCCAGCTCCTTCATGCTTACAAAGTGACCACCCAGGATATACCTCTGGCCTGTCTTTCCTATCTTCGCTGCTGCCACAATGCCGTCACACAGGTCCCGCACATCCACCAGGTCAAAGCCTCCATTTACGAACGCAGGCAACTTGCCCGTGGCAAAATCGATAAAGACCTTACCGAAGTGGGAGGGTTTGTAGTCATAAGGTCCGACCACTGCGGTGGGATGTACTATAACGGCGTCCAGCCCCCTGTCTATGGCATCCAAGACTCTTTTTCCACCCAGGGCCTTGGATCGCCCGTAAGGACTCGTGATCATCGTGTAGTCCGGAGGGTCTGCTTCTGTCACTGGCCTGGGGCAGGTCTTGTACAACAAGGCCTCTATGGAACTTGCATGCACCAACCTGCCGACTCCCTGCCTCAGACAGGAGTCCACGACATTGGCCACACCCTGAACATTGATCCGCTCGAGCTTGTCCCAATCGTTGAGCAAGGATATATAAGCGGCCAGGTGATAGACTGTGTCCGCGCCTTCAAATGCCCTGTCCAATGAATCACTGTCCAGGATGTCCCCATGTACCAGTTCGACATCCAGCCCGTCCATTGCCCTGGTATCCTCACGCACCAGGACCCTTACATGCTCACCATCAGCCAGCAAGCGACGGACGAGATTTGCGCCCACATGCCCCGACGCGCCAGTAAGCGCCACTGTCATGAGTCAGTTCCTGGGGCATCCACTGGCCGTGCCCTGCGCTCGACTCTTTGGTCATAGACCAAGTCCAGTTCGGGCCATGAATCGGCCAGGTCCCGTAAAAAACAAGACCTGTCCTTGGGAGAGATGAGCAGAAAGCTCCTGCGGCCTGACTTTCTGCGGTAATTAATCCGGATTCTCTTCAAGGACCAAGCTGGTGAAGAAAGAGGATTTGAGGTGAACTCTGCAGAAATTATGGAATCCAGGGGAATTTTCCAGTGAAACATGCCCGATCGAACCAGGAGTTTGTCTGCTGTCAATGTATACC
>JALVPF010000415.1:0-8982 GCA_027031935.1 Myxococcales bacterium
GGGTATCGCGCCAGCGTGAGAGTTCACCAAATATTTTTCTCTGATTACGCCTGATGCAGCAGTACGCAAGCCTTATGTGCAGGTTGTACCACTCTGTGGTGGAATCGAAGTTGATCACGTCCCCTGGTTGAATCATGGGGAGGATCTTGTTCAGGAACTCGACTTTTCGCTCTGCCGGCCCTCCCATTGTATCGGCCTCCTACCCTGCCCCGGCAGGTATGCACCGGGGAAAAATTGATTACTCAGAATCCGCACCGTTTGGTCACAGACCTTATAATACGAAAAGCTCATTGGCAAACGGAATGTGGCAACCACGGACAGTTACCCACATGGACAGCAATCAAGCCACCGATCAAGTAAAACTACTCTCCCTCTCCTGTCTGTGGTCGAACAAGCCTCATGCGGAAATACATCAAGGCCACCACAAACAGCACCCACAACACGCCCCCAGAACCAGACCCGCTGTCGCATCTGCATCCACCGTCCTGCTCACCATCGTCGCTCGCGCCATCAGCGTCACCGTCACTCGTGCCATCCCCACCGTCCATGCCACCATCATCCTGATGGCACGCCGGGTCGTCATCATGTAGACAAAGGTGCATCGAATCGCACCTGTCCACAGTGCAAGGATCCGAATCATCACAGTCCGAATCTTCGATGCATTGCTGTAAAACAACTATGTCGGCAAAGGCATCCAGGTCACCCACTTGCGCCCGTATCGCGCGCGGATACCTGCCAGGAACCTCGCCCAGTACAAGGTGTCCGTCAGCATCCACGGTCCCTGCCGCCTCTTCCATCATGCTCCAAAGCACCGTGTCTTCAACCTCGCGGGCCATTCCAAACTGATCCACGCCATGCACTGACATCTCCACCACCGAGCCGGGTAGTGCCTCCACGTAAGCAGGGAAAACTGAGATACCCGCCAAGCGAGGTTCACACTCGGAGCAAAAGACAATGCCGTAACACGCACGAACCATATCCCCCGTTTTCTCCAACAGCGCAGGTTCTCCATTTACCTCTGCGCTGGAGATGTCTTCGGCATTAGGCCACTGTATCATGACCCCCTGGGGCGGTTCTCCTTCAGACCCGGCATAGAGCTTCGCCACCAACATGCTGTCCTGCCGACCAACCTTCACACAGCCCGGCACGTCAGTCTCTATCCTGACGCCATCCCCAGCGCTGAAGCGTGAACCATCGACGAGCTGTGCAGATCGCATCGTCCGAACCGCAACGCCCATGTCGAGTTCCGATCTCCCCAGGACCGTATCCTCGGCAACTAATCCGTCCATGGCGTTTAGCACAAGGTTGGTATCACCGTTACGCACAAAGCTGAACGCTTCATGTGACCCGTTGATGTTCCGAGGCCCGGCCAGGTCGGAAGCATCGATGGGATTGGTGAGGTTTTCGTAATCCACGTCATCGAACCATGCAGTACCTATTCCATTGAACTCTAACGCAATGCGAATCCGGTTAGCATCGTCCGGCACAACCGCCGACAGCCGTTGCAAAGTCCAGTCGCTGCTACCCGTGAGGTAGTCGGTCTGGACCGAGTCGAGATAGGAATTGCCGCTGTAGAACAAAAGCCTAAGCCTTGCTCCTGATCCACCGTCGATCTCGGCCTTGAGCCAGGTGCTTGTTCTCAACTCGTCTCCAGCGAAGACAGGGACAAAGGGTCCATAGAAATACCCGGCGTCAGCGGTATCCGTAAAGCTGATACGTGCGGCTGCAGGAGCCGAATGAAAAACGCCCTCATCGATTCCGTGCGCCTCGCCAGTCGTGGCGCGGGGGACCCAACTCAATAGCCCCAACGAAAAATCCGGGTTGAGCATCCAGGAGGAAGCGGTCGGATAAAGCAATGTTGCAAGCTTCTGACTGGACGAGGCGTCCTCACCAATGCCCAGTTTCCTGACTGAAACATCATCGAACCACACGCTGCCTGTACTCTGGCTTAGCTCCAACGCAACCGACATTTCCACTGCTCCTTCCGGTACCACACCAGAGACACTTCTTTGGTGCCAGTCCCAGTTACCCTTGAGATAGGAGCTTCGCGCGTCCGAGAGGTAACCATCCGTCGACCAGAACACGAGTCGCACCATTGCGCCGCTACCGTCGATATCGACCGATCTTACGAAAGCCTTTGCCCGAAAGGTCTCGCCTGCCAACACTGGAATACGATCAGAGTAAAAATACCCGGAATCCCTGGTATCAAGGGAAATACGAGCAGCGTGATCTCCGGTGTGGGCCTCTGGGTCCAAGCTGTGTGCATCCAGGGTGCTGCCCCTTGGATGCCAGCCAGTCCAGTCGTCAGCCTCGAACCCGGAATTTTCCAGCATCACATCCTCACCAAGATCAGATGCTTGGCTCCGTATCACCAGGGTCTTGGGATATCCCCCGGTGTGAGCAAAATCCTCGATATGCTCAGTAGTGTTTTCTCCAACAGGCCTAATGGCCAGCCTGGCGCCCGAGACCATCAGGTCTCCGCCTTCGTCCGTCATCATTGCTACACCATAGTGCTGCGGCTGGTGGAGCCACTCCACCTGTCTGGGCAAGTCCGCTTCCACCGAGTCGAAAAGCACCAAGAAGCCATCGGGGGTCATCAAGATGCATCGGGATACGGACGACGCCAGTCCTTCAGGATAGCTGGGCGCAGCCTCGCCACAAAGCAGCCCAAACCCCTCGCCCCCTGCAACCTTTGTGATGTAGGCGCCGTTTTTCTTTTCAGGTCCCGTGCGATCCACCACAATGGAGCTGTGTCCAAAGGCCTCTTCATAAAACCGGTAGAGATCCTGGCCCTGGGACTTTTTGGAGTAACCAGGATCACCTGTAAGCCATGAACCCTTTGCCCACACCTGGTAGCTGAGGTGATCTTTCTGGTTATGCCCGACATCGGCTTCGGGAGGTCCTGACTTGAACACAACGAGCGCAGCATGAGTGTCATCCGCAGAGCGCATGGCTCCAAAACCCACCCATCTCGATACCCATGGAACAGGGGCAGGTCTATGGGGTTCTAAGTACCCATCGACCCAGGCTATAGTCATGAAATCCGTCACCCTACCCCTTTCTCGGTCCTGGTATATCATGCCAGTGTCCACCAGGTATGCCTGGGCTATGGCGTCACCACGGGAAGCGAGATACATCATTGACTCAGCCCCGCACACGGGCCATGAATCGCCAAAAGTGCCCACCGAGGACCCGTCTGGTGCAAGGGCCGAGTAGAAAAACATGCTCACGTTCTGCAAGAACTCGTGGTCTAACGTTCTACCGTGAAACGATGCCACGTGCAGCAACCTGACAAAGTAATCCAGGGCATACGAACCGTAGCCGTGATACTCGATAGCACCACCATCGGTCCCCTGGGCGTCGAGCCAGTGCTCGGCAGTGGTCATGGCCGTATCCAGCCAGCCCGATGCCCTAGCGTCTTCTTCCATGAGCGCGGCAGCGCCCAACCCGAGGCCTGCTGCGATTATTGCCTGTATATTGTGGGCTGGCTGCTCCAGGCTGTAATCGCAGGCTGTGGCCAGGGGGATCAGGCCCTTGTTCACGAGTGCTTCAACAATGGTATTGCGATCCGTATCACTGAGCATCCCGCGGACTGCGTCGTAAAAATACGCCACGCTCATAACCAGGTGACCGGTATCGAGACAGGCTGGGCCGGGATAGCAGTGGTAGTCGGGATCACTCCAGTCATCCCAGGCGCAAAGCGAAAGCACCATACCGAGTGCTTCGTCCATGTACTCCACCCGGCCAGTTGCAAGAAATGCAAAGGTGTATGAGTTGATACGGGTGGAGATGGAATCGGAACGTTCCTGGAACATCCCTGTCCAGTATGGAAATGAGTCGGTATGCGACTCCGGTTGAACAGGACCCAGCACATAGGAAAACCCGGACACCGAGTAAGAATAGGTGCTACCCAAAAAGCCATCTGCCCTGTCGATAATCCTCTGGACGACATCCGCGGGAACCGCACCATACTCGGGGGGAGTAGTGTCACTTGCCAGTGTCCTAACAAACTCGGCTCCACCTGGCCCATAGAGTAAATCACCATCTTCGGCTTCCACCTCTGGACATATCAACCAGATTGCTACCAATACGACCAATCCCTGTCTCATGTTCGCTCCTTTCAGGGGACGAATATGGTAACGAAAAACAACACGACATGGCCTTGTCGTGGCCGATATTAAAGCCTATAATGTGGGTAGTTCATTGGCAACTGGAATGTGCTTCGTCTCCTTAAGACGAACCATCATTCCCATGGAATTTTTCTATCATGGGGGCGACCTGGTTTCGACGGGGATGCGATGACCAGAGGCGCATGTCGAGGCTCCGGACCTCGTCAAAACCGGAAACATTATATCTGCCGATTCGCAGATGCCTCTGGCGGCCTAGCGCCGCCCGTTCGCCCGACCTTTTCCTGGGAGGCTGGTGCGGGCGTCATTAACCAGGATAGCCTTGCGCAGGTGTACCTGAGCCTGCGTTCGTGCGAAATCAAACAGGGACCCTCCACACGGAGCCTGCCCGCGGGCGTCGTGTGGTGAACTGAACACGGGATAAACATGTAGTGGCTCTGGTCGGGACATTTTCGGACGCGGGTTCGATTCCCGCCGCCTCCATCTATTAATGTCTTGATTCTATTGGTATATTCTGCTACCCACCGATTAGATCCCTGAATGAGATCCCTGAGTTTCACTTTCCAGGATTGTCAGGGATTATGACCTGTATAGTATCGAAATAGGTGATACGAATGAAAACGAAATCAATTGCAAAGCCGAAAGCCACATGAGGTGTGAAGATGAAAAGATGGATGCTGAACTTGCTATCAATCTTGGTCACATTGCTGCTTACCAACGCCTGTGACAAACAAGAAGACAAGATCGTACTGACTGAAGAAGGGAAAGAATGGGTCGCAGCATTAAAAGATGCCTGTGACGATGGGAAGGCCAATGCCTGTATGGATCTTGGACTAACTTCTCTTGTTCAAGAAGATAGCGATCGAAAAAAAGAACGAGAATATTTCACCAAGGCCTGCGATGGAGGCATTGGAAAAGCTTGCGCAATCCTGGCGATGATGTGGAACGACGGAGTGGGCGGAGAGAAAGACCCTAGCAAGTCGAATCAACTTATCCAAAGAGCCTGTGATCTAGGTGATTCCGAATCTTGCTCCGGCGGTTCTCAATAGTGGTTGTTTTGATCTTTTTCTAATCTCAAAACAGAAAGTGTTGGCTCGATCAAGGATAAGCAGACGCATTCCATTCCATTTCCATTCAGGTGCTGCCCATTCAGGCCCATTCAGGTGCCCCATTCAGGTGCCAGCCACATGGCCACTGACGGGACAAGCCAGTCAAGATTGCAGATATTCAGATCTTTGGAAAAAAATGCCTGGAAATGGGCGTATTCAGCGCTTCTGTACTGATGGTGAACGACCGGCAACAGGTAATCGACCAAAAGAAAGTCTCAGATTGGGCTGAGGAATTTGGACTTGGCATGACGTTGTACCAAGGCTGGTCAGGATTCTGCAATCAGTACTCTTCTGGAGTCCTGCACTCAAAGTAAAGGCAGCACAAATAGCTGTCCAGAGAATTTACGACAGGCTCATCGAAATAGAAGTCTCTCGAGATTCCGTAGACATTTGGCAGAAGATCCTTGGGCAGCTCAAGACGAATCCCTCAGTGCTACCAGTATAACCTTCCCTGCTTCGTGTTCATCTACCGGCATTCACCTGAAGATAATCCTGTAGATTCCGGGAGAGGAAGAGGCAAGCCAATTGGACGACTAGCCTGTTGTTTCATCAGTAATCGAGCGAGCTACGGCATCAAGGTATTCAGGGTTATTGACTCTGTGCACTCTTTCGTTTGGCTCCCACCAGTTCTTTATCTGATTGAGATACCTTATGAGCTTAGGATTCTCATCTGTGAGAGCCTTCAGTACCTCAGGGTCGCTCGCGGTTACCTCCTCTGGGCAACCTCTGTCTTTCCAGTCCAGCATTTTCTCTCTAATGTTGGTTCCGTCTTCGAACTCTCTGGTCTGTAGTCTTGCCAGGCCCCAGCATTCGGAGTCTACAAGGCCAAGCCAGTACAAGTATTCTCTTGATTCCTCACTTTCCTTGTCCATTACCATTCTAATGTCGAACCTCATGTTCTCAATCAGGGAGCTGAAGTAGGGCACTTCCTGCATCGCTGAGCCATTGGAACCGGGTCGTTGCTTCACCCAATCCATCCTGTCAGTGACAACAAGTGTGTGCAAAGATTCTGTCGAACTGGGACGCCAGTACTTCACGAGCCAGACGAATAGGTTGTAAAGGTACCTGGCGAGTCCCATAGCGTATACATTGTCTCTTGGCCAGAACCGGCCGATCTCCTCGCTTTTCTCGCGAATCTCGAGCCATTCCGATTTAACCCATTCCAGGGAGAAGTCAGAGACCTCATGCATTGATATGAAGAGGTCAGAGTCCAGCCTGTCGATGTGCTTGAGGATTTGATCGAAATCGGGGCAGAGAAAGAGGCTCGTGTTGATGCTACGGCCTGCAGATGCATGCCACTTCTCTGCGGAGTTCTGCCTCAGAATTCGTTGGAGCCTCCGTACCTGTTGCCGGTCTGCGTTCTTGTATGATCGTCCCATGAATGAGACCGGGCCCGTTGGCTTTCCCGATTCGGCACCTTTCCAGTCATCGACGAAGACGACCAGGTCGCAGCCACCATCGAAGATTGTTAAACTCTTGCTATGCTCCGACATGTCACTTCTCAGCTTTGCTCGAAGACACAGGCGCGTTCTGTGCCTGCCTCACCACCACCGCCGTCATCCCCAATGCAGCCACGGCATCCTCTCGTGTCCAGCTGACCCCCTTCGCCCCTCCGAGGAAGTCATTGTCCTCGACCTCAACCTCATGATGCCCCAGGTGGGTCATAAGATGAACAGACCGGAAGATGAGAAACTGTCGTTGCTCCTTGGTGAGCTTCTTTCCCTGACTCAGCAGCTCGTAGATGGTCTTGTGGTAGTCCTCGACCTTTAGACCAAGGTCGGCAAGGCGTGCTTCCAGCACCTTCCTGCAGATAGCAACCACGTCCTCGTACCGGCCGTCTCGCAGGGCAGCCTGGGCTTCCTTGAGTCTGGCCACTGCCTTGGCCGACTCAGGAAGCTCAACGGGATCTGGGACTAGCACCTCGACCAGGATGAACTTGCCCCATTTCATTTGCTCAAGGACCTTCACCCACTCGCTCTGTTCGATGTGGTGATCGGACTCGGAGTACTCAGCCTCGTATGGACCTTCTGACGTGTGACCACTCCCCCACAGATTCATCGTCATGTACAGGGGACCGCCAGCCCTCACCCGTTCGATTTCCTCGATCTGACGGGCTGCAAGGTCGGCATGGAGGTGAAGAGAGTAGTTTTTGCCAAGGCCTCTGATTCTGAAGTGATTTGAGCCACCGCTAGGCACAAGCCTTCCAGCCACGATGCTGGTTTTTCGCTGTCCATTAAGTACCAGATCTCCTTGGATACCCACGATGGGCAGACTCTTTTCTAGGTCCGCAGTGACCGTGAAAGTCACCTGTATCTTGAGACGGTAGAACCCATGACCCCAATCGCCCCAGAGCTTGATGCCCTGGGCGCGCGCAACCGGCTGGGCTTTGACTGTCAGATCTCCGCTCATCTCTGCTCTCATTCCCGGGCAGCCGCTTCAGCTTTGGACACGGATTTTACCACCAAGCTCAGTAAGAGGATACAGAACCTTGTCGGCACTTGTGAAATTTTGTGAAGAACCGGGATGGGTAGCTGTGAGGACCTTCAAGGATTGACATTTCTAATGAATTTGTAAGCGTTCAGGTCGATCGCCCTATCTGAGGAGCGGATGACTGCCATGCGAAACACGCAAAACACGTGGCTGGCACCGAAACACAGGTGCGCCTTCGCAAATCCATGGAGCGTTTAGAACCGCTTCCGGGACCGAGCCCAGCTCTACTGCTCGGTGGATAACGATATGGCCCACATTGATTATCCGATCACCAACATGCTTCTGGTGTTTGCGAAGCCAGCAATCCAGTGCGAAACACGCGAGGGGCATCAGGTGCCAGCCAGCCACATGGCCACTCTGAAATCCGGGGACAGAAGATGTTGGAAAGTACCTGTTGCCTCCATTCTACGTTCTGCCGCAACCGGATGATGACCAAGTGGTTTGGCTAGCAAAGGAGACTTGTTGACAAATTGCCTTGGGTATCAGAGCCTGTAGCTACACTAGCTGACGGGAGGGAAAAGAGTGACAGACAAGACGGAGCACCAGAAACTTGTTTTTGACTTCTTGGCTGAACATTTCCGAACAAGGGAACCGTTCACAAAGGAAGAACTGAGAGTTGCCAGTGGCTGGGATGCAACAAATCAGACATTTGGAACTTACTGGTCAAAGCTTTTCAAGACGCTATTTGTATCGGCAGGAGTCAACAAGTTTAGAGTGAGCGAGTCGTTTCGTCCTTTGGCAACTTGGGATCGTTTCCAGATGTATGTAACACAAGTTCGAAGAGCGAGTTCTGATTACACATCGCTCATATACAACAACGTGATAGTATTTGAGTTCTTTATGCCGCTTACCAATGAAGGACACTTAAGAACCACCCTAGATGCACTTTTCTATGAAAATACTCTGATAGCTGGCCTCAAAGCAATCGACCGTAGCAAAATTGAAGCACGAATTCCTTTTTTAGATGATGAAAACGAAGAAGATTATTACAAAAGGATATGCGGGTGGGTGTCTCAACGGTTTGGTGGCTATTCTATTAGCCATGTTCAGGGCAGATTCCGGGCTGAGGAGCTTTCATCATTTGAAGATGCTGCAAAACTTCAAGAATCAGGATCCCGATACCTGATTGATGAGACAACCGCTATTGTGAGATTCATTTTCCATTGCGGTTTGCCCATCAAAAAAGACCCTCCTCTTTCGGTGGAGCATTTCGAAGATGATGCTGACCAAGAGATCAATGAAGAACAGCAAGCAAA
>JALVPF010000415.1:8992-9762 GCA_027031935.1 Myxococcales bacterium
GCAGAAATGGATGCCGCAGTTATCCGATGGTTTTTTGGAGTCCTATTTGTTCAAAGTATAGTGCAAGTAGTCAATGGAGAGGATGAGATTTGGATGATGGAAAGTGGAATGAGGAAGCGTCTCCACATCTGGAGGATCGAAAGGCGCTCCAATGTTATTTCTTAGAGAAAACGAGGTTGCTCTACCATGACACGTAAGCCAAACGAACACACCTGCAGGTGAAACATGTGGCCAAGTGAAACATGTGGCTGGCACCGGCACTCTCTCCGGTACGTTCTACAGTGGTATGTCGCCAGGAAGATCGACGGAACAATGCAGCAAAGGGGGGAAACATCATGACGACGCCTCCTCCGCAGCCCAAAATTTATCACATCACCCACATGGATAATCTTGCGGAGATCATTCGTCACGGTAACATCTATTCAGATGCCAGGCGCATTGCGGCAGGGCTTGACTGCAATATCATCGGCATGTCCACGATCAAGAAAAGACGCCTTGACAAGATCGAAGTGACCTGTCATGCAGGGACCAAAGCAGGAGAATATGTGCCGTTCTACTTCTGCCCACGCTCAATCATGCTCTACATTCTGTACAGGGGTAACCATCCGGAGGTGACCTATCGGGACGGACAAAGGCCAATTGTTCATTTGCAGGCCGATCTTCATGCCACAGTTGTATGGGCTGACCGACACAATGTGAGATGGGCGTTTTCTGATCGCAACGCTGGAGCCTACTTAGCCGATTTTTTTAATAATCTTGGCGATCTTGAC
>JALVPF010000415.1:9772-10939 GCA_027031935.1 Myxococcales bacterium
ATCTTGACAAAGTGAGTTGGGAGGCCGTTGCAGCCACCGATTTTCGGAATATGCAAGTAAAGGAGGGCAAGCAGGCCGAATTCCTTTTTTACGATGCCTTTCCCTGGATGCTTGTCAAAAAAATTGGTGTGTTGAATGCGGAGATAGAGGCCAGGGTTCAGCAGGTTTTACGCAATGCCGGTCATAGACCACCGGTTGTTGTTGAACCATTCTGGTATTATTAGGCGAGGAGATGATCATGATCCAGTTGCAAAAAGGAGACATCCTCAAAGCCGAGGCTGAAGCGCTGGTAAACACTGTCAACTGTGTCGGCGTCATGGGGCGCGGCATTGCCCTGCAATTCAAAAAGGCATATCCGGATAATTTCAAAAAATATAAAGCTGCCTGTGATAGTAAAAAAGTACGGCCCGGCCATATGTTCATCTTTGAAACAAGGAACATGTTCAATCCAAAATATATTATCAACTTTCCTACCAAACGCCACTGGCGGGGCAAGAGCCGCATTGAGGATATTGAATCCGGCCTGAAAGCCTTGGCTGACGAGGTGCGCAAGCGCAAAATTCGCTCCCTTGCCGTTCCACCGCTTGGCTGCGGCCTGGGAGGGCTGGACTGGAACATTGTTCGTTCAATGATCGAAAAAACTTTTGAGGTGCTTCCGGATGTTCAGGTTATTCTTTTTGAACCAGCCGGTGCGCCTGCCGCCAAATCAATGGCCAGAAACAGGCGCAAACCCAATATGACCAAAGGCCGCGCTGCCCTGCTCAGCCTGATGAACCGCTATCTGCAGGCCGCCATGGACCCGTTTGTGACTCTCCTTGAAATTCACAAGCTCATGTATTTTGCCCAGGAGGCAGGGGAGCCTTTACGGCTTTCTTACAAGAAAGGGCTGTATGGTCCTTATGCTGAAAACCTTCGCCATGTGCTGAATGTGATCGAGGGATATTTTATTACGGGATATTCCGATGCCAGTGACAATCCGGAAAAGCAAATCGAATTAAAACCGAACATAATCAAGGCAGCCAATGACGTTCTGAAAGCTCATGCTGAGACGACCTCACATCTTGAACGCGTTGCCGATCTGATAAACGGTTTTGAAACACCTTACGGTATGGAATTGCTGTCAACCGTACATTGGGTGGCGTACCGGTGCCAGCCACGTGTTTCTCC
>JALVPF010000416.1:0-9733 GCA_027031935.1 Myxococcales bacterium
ATCACAGATTCAGGTGTGAAAGTACGCTGCTCAAAATGCAAGCATACTTTCGCAGTGACCAGCAGCGGTGTCAAAGAAATAGATCGACCATCATCCATTCCGCCAAGCTCGGCTTCCACTTCCACCCTTCCACCGCCACCCCGGGAATTGCCGCTGCCTCCTCCTCCAAAGCTTGTGGACAAAGTTCAGCCACCAAAGCCCCCTGAAAATAAAGCGGCAGTTGAATCCAGTATGCAGGCTGAAGCTGTTCCAGATGATATTTTCGCTTCGCCTACAAAAGTTGGACCTGCGCCTGAAAGTTTTAATGACAAGAGCAAACCCTTGCCCCCACCCCCTCCTCCTGCAGCCAAGAAAGCTTCTGCATTTGAAAAGATGCCCCAACAAGATTCTTTTCCGTCTCTGGATGAGAGCCCCACGGAAAAGATCCCGGCACCACCACAAGAGGCTTTCGGTGTAGTTGAGCCAGCCAAGGCCATACCAGCCGATCTTGTCAACTCCATCGATTTGGATTCGGATTCCCTCTTGCCCGGAACCGGGCCGGACGTCAAAGATTCCTCTAACAGGCCTGTCCTCAGCGAGGATCTTTTTTCTGACCTGGACTCGGCTATAGAACAGTTGGCCCCAGCAGGCGAGGTCCAGGGGCAATCCCTGGCAGAGAGCGCTGCTGACAAGGATGCCTCGTCTTCGACTGACATGCCAACACCAACACCAGCAATATCCTCCGCTGACGATCCATTTGCCGGAATAGATATCAATGTCCCGGCTGCACCTTCAACTGGCTATTCATTGCAATCTCCCGAGCCGGAGCCAGAAGTACCATCGCCACCACCTCCTGAAAATTCAAGCCCTTCCATGTCAATGGATGATCCTTTTTCGGATATAGATTTGAGTTCCGGTGAAGGGCAGGTTTCTGCATCAAATGAAGAAGAGATATTCAGCGACCCCTTTGCGTCTTTGCCGCCTGCACAGGATGCACAGCAAGAAGAGGCAAAAACGCAACAGCCGACTGCACAGGTGGACACAGCCGCCGATTCCGATGGCGACCTCTTCTCCAATCTAGGGGATCCCTTTGCTGGCCTGGATGGATCGGGGCCAGTTGCTCCACCACCTCTTCCTGGTAACACAGATGAGCAAAAAGCTGATCTTGCGTCTACCGATGATCTCTTCAGTGCCCTTCCCTCCAGTGAAGTTGGTGGCGAAGGACGGCAGTCTGCGCCACCGGGCGGCCTGGACCCCTCGGTGGGACACGATCCATTTGCAGGTCTGGATTCAGGAGAGTTTTCCGGCGAGCAAGCGCAGTTGGAAATGGGCATGGCTCTCGATGCAGATGGGAAGGTGGAAGGGCAGGATCTTCCATCCGGTCCACCTCCCACAAAGACCCTGAGCGGGAGTGAACAGGATAAGCCGGCTTCTGAGATCATGCAAAGACCGCCTGCTCCACCTCCCATGCTCACAAAACCTACCGACACACTGGCGCCTGAGGCCAAGGGGGCTTTTCTGTTCAAGGCTTTATTTGCACTGGTTTTAATTGTTATTCTCTTCTTTGCATTCGTGGCTTTTCGCCATGGGGGCAAGCCGGATCTGGCAAAGTGGTCAACTTATGTTGAGGCTTTTACGGGCCACAACTCTTCTTCTTTCGTAAAGGGCGATCTGCAGGTATTGGATGTAGCTTCCACCGCTTACAAAAACAGAGTAGGCCAGCGGCTTGTGGTGCTATGGGGAAATATCCGCAACAACGGGACCACAAGCAAAAAGGGAGTAGTAGTTGCAGGAGAGCTTTTGCGTAAAGACAAGCCTGTCTCCAGTCTGTCTGTTCCTGCGGGGATTGTCTTTACTCCTGAGGAAGTTTTTTCCATGTTGGATGCAGTAGAGGTAAAAGAGGCTTATGCTCGAAAGTACAAACCGGAAAAAAGCAGTATCGAACCTGGCAAGAGGATTCCTTTCATGGTTGTACTGCTTGACCACCCGAGCCATCTCGATGGCTTGAAGGTCAGGGCTGTGCCGGACCAAAAAGACGATCCCTTGTCGGCTATTGCTGTTGACGATGTATCGCATGATACTGCCAAGCAGTCCGACGCAAAAAAAACTCCTTCCGCTCCCCAAAATGACCAGAAGCTGCCAGCAGCGGATACAACTGCGGCAAGCGGTGCTGTGAAAAAAACAGCAAGGTAGCTACAGGTGTCTGCTGGGAGGCTGGGCTGATGCCTGGTGGAAAAAAAAAGCAGCCACAGTCCAAGGATAAATTCGAGACTTCGCTGATCAGGCTTCTAAACGCACTTCCCGAAAAACTGATGCGTCAGCGTCTTCTTCAGGACGTGATGCTGGATCATAACCCGGAAGATGTGCTGGATTTCATGAAGGAGGTGCTTGATGGAGCGGACAGGAGAAAAACGGCACACCTCATCGCGAAGGAGGCCATTGGAGATTGGATAATGGCAGTGCAGGATCACGGGCCATCTTACGAGTTGTTGTCGGAAGTATATACGCTGGCAAAGGAGCGCGAAGTCGATGCTGTTGCTCATATTCTCGTTTTGGCCCGTCCTCAACGTGGCCCCGTGGATGCCACTGTTACACCTGGAGATAATGAACTGAGCCAGTTATCTCTTGGGGAGCGAAAATATCTCGCCAGGTGTCACGACAGAAACAAGTTGGAACGCCTGATCCTTGACCCGGAGCCATCGGTTGTGAAAAATCTTTTACGAAATCCCAACCTGCTGGAATATGACGTACTTCGTCTGGCCACGAGGCGACCCGTAAGGCAAGAGGTGCTTCGGGAGATATTTTCGTCCAGGTGGGGTAACAGGTACAGGATAAGAAAAGCCCTGGTTTTCAACCCATATACACCAACAGACCTGGCCATGAAAATTGTGGGCTTTCTCCTGATGCGAGATCTGAAACAGGCGGCTGCCGATGGAACTTTGCACCAGTTGCTTCGTGCAGAAGCCAGGCGAATAGCTGCAAAACGGCGTGCACCCCTTTATGAAGATAAACCAGAGAGGGAAACCGATGGTCCAGACGACTAGTAATCCTCGTTTTCCTCGTCCTCTTCGATTTCACGTTGAGCTTCCTTCGGGTTTTTTCTCCACTTTACAATTTGCCTGCCCATGGAGTTTGCGATTTGGGGCAGCTTGCTGGTACCGAAGATAAACAGAACCACGATTAGGATTAAAACCAGATCGGCAAAGCCGGGCACTTGGGTTTCTCCGCAGGACCGTGTCTAGTAATCGAAGCCGAGCTTGAAACTGAACATGCTGACGCCATCCAGCGTAAACGCACCTTCAGCAACTACCTGAAAAATGAACGTGGTCAATCTGAGTCCCACAAAGAATCTGTGAAAGACATTGTTTTGCCAATTGACCTCACTGAATACCCAGTTGGTGAATGTGTTGTCCGGGTTTATAGCTACCACCACATGAGAGGATGCGTGTACGAAAAGCATGTTGTAACCGGCATATGGAGTCAATGCCAGCATTCCGCCAACCCCGAATGCCTTTGATATGGATACATCCCACCCGCCGGTGGTAAGTTCAAAATCCTTGGCGCCCACCATGTGGTTCATGGCTACTCGAAAAGCCAAATCAGGGATAAAGTAAAAGCCCTCATTCAAAGCCCACTTGACCTCTGCACCCAGGTTGAACAGCTCGCTCTCAGGAATATACGACAGTTGAGTTCCCACCTCGAAGGAAAAAGGTAAGCCCTTTCTCACGTGGAGTCGTGGGATGAAAAGAACAGAGCCAGGAGTACCTTCTGTTGCGTCAGTCCAGAAAGATTCATTTTTGGAGATTGGCACCACGGTCCCCTCAAAGGAGAATGTGAAGCCGTTGAGTCCTAGTGTCTCGGCAGGAGCAAGGAACACGGGAGAGCTTATCTGGCCCAATTCTCTCATGAGACCTTCGAACTGCTGTTGTGCGCAACTCAGATCGCAACTATCCGAAAAGTACTTGCCCAGGCTCAAATCATACCTGGCTGCTTCTGCAGTAGCTGAAATGCTAAATGCGCACCACATCACTGCTACCATTATGAGGCGGCGGATATTCATTTCCACGACCTTTCCCACATGTGGATTAAATAAAAAGCCTTGTTTTGCAATTACCTAGCACCGACAGGGCGATTCTGTCAAGGTTTTTGCCCTTTATGAGTTCCAAACGCTAGGCCAATATTTTGATCCAGCGATAAAAGCTCGCTAATGTCAAGATTCGGGAGGCAGTAAATTGAGCGAAATCACTCCACGAGCTTTCGTGTTGGCAGCTGGATTCGGCACCAGGTTAAGTCCCCTTACCGACAAACTCCCCAAGCCATTGATGCCACTGGCGAATCGTCCTCTGCTGGCTTGGATACTGGATAAGCTCGAGCGTGCAGGCATACAGGATTTGGCCATCAACCTTCATCACCTTGGAGAGATGATTCCACCTGTGCTTGAGGGGGAAAAATCCTGGAACATCCAGATATGCTGGTCCCGAGAAGACACTATTCTTGGGACAGGAGGCGCGCTTGTAAAAATGCGCAGCTTTGTACAGGACGGGACCTTTTTTCTGGTCAATGGAGATATCTTCTCTACTGTGGATCTCGGAAGTGTTCTCGAATTTCATCGATCACATGGTTTTGCTGCCACCATGGTGGTCAGGCCTCTACCTGTCAATTCTGATTTCACCCCCCTGCGGCGGGATTCATCTGGCAGACTTGTGGAGTTCAAGGGAATACAGGTAAAAACCACTGGACAGGTGGAGCCATGCATGTTCTGCGGTATTCATGTGCTGGAGCCCCGGATTCTCGACTATCTGCCAGAGCATGGATTTTCCTGTGTCAACGATCAGGGATACTCAGGGATGATGAAAGACGGGCTGAAGATCGGCGCCTTTATGTATCATGGCCCATGGTTCGACATGGGTACGCCATCGAGATACCTGGATGCGTCTGTGGCCTTGTTGTCCGGACAAATTTCCCTGCCGGGTTTTGATGCACCGAAAAACGGTGTGCTCGTGGACCCGGGGGCGCGCGTGTCCGCAGATGCCGAGATCGGACCTAATGTTTCCATTGGTTCAGGCTGTCATGTTCCGGCTGGGGCGGTCGTTCGCTCCAGCATTCTCCTGCCCGATACTCATGTAGCTTCCGACGATATTTTGGATTGCTGTATTGTGTCACCTGATACAGTCATCAGAACGCGGCCTTAGATCGAGTCCACCCTGGCGAGAATGACAGTGATGTTGTCCACACCACCAGCCTTGTTTGCTGCATCGATCAGCTGCTTGCATGCGGTTTTCAGATCCGGTGCACTTGTCACTATCTGCAACATCTCCGGGTCGGTTACCATTCCGCTCAATCCATCCGAACAGGCGAGGAAAATATCGCCTGGTTGAATCACGTTGCGTGAAAGATCCACCAACACGTTGTCCTTCATGCCAAGAGCACGAACAATGACGTTTTTATGGGGAAAGTTGTCTATTTCTTCCTGGGTGAGTTTTTTTGCCTTGATGTAATCGTTGAGAAGTGAATGGTCTTCGGTTATCTGATTGATCGCTCCATTGCGAATCATGTAAACGCGAGAGTCGCCCACGTGGGCCACCAGTGCCGCGCCTTCCACGAAGCACATACCTGCGGCCGTGGTGCCCATACCCCGGTATCTGGCTTCGCGCTGTGCTGCCTCGAAAATGCGCAGGTTGGCCAGTTTTATAGACATGATGAAGCGGTTTTCATCGTAGTGCCTGTTCTTGTCCATCTTGTAAGGCCAGGTTATCTCCTCGTCCTGTCGTGTGGCCTTGAAGAAGTTTTGAATGGCTTCTACCGCGATCTGGGATGCAATCTCTCCTGAGCTGTGACCACCCATGCCATCGGCTACGACGAATAGATTTTCTTCTTCTAGTACGAGAAAATTGTCTTCATTGTGGGTGCGTTTGATTCCCACATCGGTCAGACCTTCACTGCTGATTGCCAAGGGCATATCTTTCACCTGCTCCCAATGGATTTCCTTATTGAAACTTCTTTATCAAAATTATTGAGTTATAGTCAAGGACTAGAGGAAATAAAAATCCAGTTTCGGATACATCAGCTAGTACTTGGAATTTTGCGGCAAGCATGTGTTATCATCTCACTCGGCGCCAGTAAGGCTGTTCAATTACAACGAAGGTCTTTCATGCTCTATTTGGTCAAATCCTCAAGGTTTCGTGAATACCAGCAGGAAAATCTTCATATTCTTACTGCCCGCAGGGGTATTACCACCACGGTGCGCTATCGACATCTTTGGATCGATCCTCATGTTCATGAAAAGGATATCATAGGCGTCACGGCGCTCATGCTATTTGGGGACTTGCCATACGAGTACCTGGCACCGGTACGGCTGGGTCGGGTGGTGGGGGTGTACGACGAACGAGATCGGGTCGAGCTTGAGATCATGATGGGTGGTTTTCCTTCACCCGATACGGACATGGCCGGCTTCAGCTCCTGGTTTCGTACACGTACATCGGGTGAGGATAAAAAGTTTGTGTTCTGGGATGAAAGTGGCCCTGAGATTTCTGAACAGACGGACCCGGGACAACTTTTGCTTGCGTGGAAGGCATCGGTCCGACGCTTGTTGAGGTCCGATTCCGCAGAGCAGTTTTCAGACAGTGTCTTCATCTTGCCCTTGGATTTGAGGGACGAGGAAAACAAGTCAACGGTGGAGTCCAATGCCTTGATCACGGGCAGAGCTTATTCTCAGAGACTTTACTCATATAACCCGCACATGAAAGCCAGGGACCTGGCGAGAAAAGAACTCGGGCTGGCCTTCGATCGCACGGAGCTGGAACTTCTGGACCATGGAAACAAGCTGGAGCTGGATGGGCAACTGGAGGTCCGTTTTCGCCTGCTGCTTGCCGGCTCGTCCAACTTGAACATTTTCGTCAGACCAGGTCTGGAGCGTTCCAGTCGAATGTCCATCCACCTGCATGCTGCTGGAGATTCCATAAGTTGTACGGCTGCATGCCAGAGCGTTACAGACGAATCCCGTGAGCAACTAAGAGGATTGCTGGCCCTGCTGAAAAAATGGGGTTCGCTCAAAAACGAACAGTTGGAGGGCTTGGTGCTGGAGCGGCTTTTGGCCCTGGCACCCGATGATCCCGAGTTGATGCGCGAGCAGGCAAGATACCACTATCGTCTCGGCAGGTATTCGGAGGCCGAGCAGTTGTTCGCCGAGCTTGGGCCAGGGCAGCTTGCCCCTGATGATTGGCTGCCGTACTTCCTGTCCGCATGCAACAGCAGGTGCGACAAGGAGGCCCTCCTGGACATAGTCTCGAACATACCATGGGATGATCTCGATGCATCACAGGCAAAAGAGATGGGAATATGTCTTTCCACCATGCAGGAGAGCACCATTGTGTCCCTTTTGGAGACTCTCGCCTATTTTGGAACAGAGAGGTTCATCCAGGATATTTGGCAGGAGATAAAGGCATCCATTTCCTCTCCCAAGGGGATTCTTACGACATACAGGATAATGAAAGAGACCCACTTGGATTCCCCTGCGCAGCTTTATGGGTATCTTTCCGAGCAGATGGAGACAGAAGGGATCATGGAGCCGGAGTTTGACCAACTCCTCGTACAAAATGCCCTGCAGATGGATCGCGCTCCTTCAGGTTTTGACTCCATATGTTTGCGCCACCTGAAGCGCCTTGTTGATTCAGAGCAATACGAAAAAGCACTCAGCATTCTGGAGCAAGCAAGAAAGACCATGTCTGTGGCAGCTTTTGGCAGGGTGAGGATCGATCTCGCTGATGTATTGTCCGGTACCCAAAAGACCCGGGCGCTCAGCACTGCCGGGCGTCTTTTTGCCGACGCGGCAGACGCTGCCAGGGTGAGGGGAGATCTGGATGAAGCGGCCATGTGGCTTGAGCGCTCAGCCATGGCAGATCCCGAAGGCGAGAGATTCGAACAGGTGCGCGCTCTGATGGAAAAAGCCGTGGATGCATCGGAAAAGGTGATGATGCTTACCGATGCACTTTTCGCAAGTCGAATGAAAAAACTCCGTGACGCCATGTCTGGAAAAAAGCTCACCATCGTTGGAGGGCCGCACCAGAAACCCTGGGTGGAAGATCTTCGCAAGGAACTCGCCCTTGGTTCGATACAGTGGTTCGTATCCGACCTGGGTAAACGCCCAAGGGCTGACAAGATCAGGGATGCCATGGGAAAGTCCACGGGCGCTGTCGCCATCCTGACTTTTCATGTGGGGCACCAGGCGGTCGATGCCGTAAAGGAAGAGGCTAGAAAAAAGAACATACCATATGCCCCGGTACTCACAGGAACCTCCAAAAACGCCCTGGTTCAAGCATTGATCCGAGCGGTTCTGGAATAAAGGGCCCAGCTAAGGTGGTAAGAGTCCATGCACATAAACCTCAACGCCTGGTTTTATGATAGCCCCATTGACATAAAGTCTATCGCCAAAAGCTTTCCTGACGCCACTGCAGAACCTGGAGACAGCATCCTACTGGCCCTGGATGGTGACAAGTTTATCAGTGTCTTTTCATTTGGTTGCGTGGTGTATTGGCCTTTTGATGAACGGGTATCCCAACGACTCGAGAGCGAGATCGCTCCACAGCTGGCACAATATAACAGGGTGGAAAAGGTAGAGGATCAGCTCTTGATAGAGACAGGTGCTGGTCAGGCGCGTGTCCTGTTCGACAAGGTCATGTTGCCGGGAGAACCGCGAAGAGACGATGTCCTCGTGATTTCTCAGCTCCTGGCGCGCTCTGTAGCCCTGGAATACCTGGAGTTGCAGGTGGACGACGCCCTCGAGAGATTCAGACCATCCATCGAGGAACTCAGGGACAGGGGCAAGGTGGCTGTCGGCACCAAGAGCATTCTTCGTTCCATCGGATTCGCCATGGACACGAGACAGGCCGTGTTGAGTCGCCTTGCTTTGCTGGACAAGCCGGACGCCACATGGGAGGACGAGCAACTAGAGACGATGTATTTGAAGCTCTATGATTTTTTCGAACTCGAGGATCGACAGGAGTCCATCGGCTTGAAACTGGATTTTTTGGCGGATACCACCTCCATGTTGTTCGATTTTTTGTCCACCAGAAAGGGCCTGCGTCTGGAGTGGATCATCATCGTTCTGATCGCCCTGGAGTTGATGGCTTTTCTTTACGAGCTAAGCAGATAGGCCAAGATTTCCCACCTCGCTTGCGATCTCTGTGGCTATGCCTACGAAGATGCTGCAACTTCATGAATTTTCGAAGCTGATTTGGGATAGGGTAAAAATAAAAAAGGTGAGCCAAAGCTCACCACGTACAAGCAATAACGGAGGGAGAGGGATTCGAACCCCCGGTACCTTTCAGTACTGCGGTTTTCAAGACCGCCGCCTTCAGCCGCTCGGCCATCCCTCCGCAACAGGGACCATATTTAGTCAAAACAGGGCCTTTTGTCCAGAGATGGATCATAAAAATCAACAAACCCCCATTCGATTATTTCCATCTCGCTCATTATCACCGTGTCCATGCTGAAGCTTTTTCGGTAAAGGCCTCGACGTAGTGAGTTTGAGCCATAGATAAAAAATGGGCCCCCAAGGTTCCCAGGTGTCGGGGGGGATGGGGACGCACCCAGGTACTCAAGAAGGCCCTAATCGATAATCGTTTTCAAAAAGAACAAACAAAACAATCAAATGCAGCCACAATCATTGAGAATTCGTCTTTTCCTGAATCAACGAATGTCCCGACAGCCATGAATTCAAGGCCGCATCATTTTTAATAATCAGCTCAATGAAAAA
>JALVPF010000416.1:9743-29294 GCA_027031935.1 Myxococcales bacterium
ATGAAAAAATTGTCAATCAGTTTTTGGCAATTGTGATTTATTTTTGTGAACAAAAAGTTCATTTGTGAATTTTTCGGCCGAAGCGTTTTCCTTGTCTTGACATCATTCATTCCCGATGCTATGCGTTTATGCCCCTTGCAAGGGGCAGGTACGTTCTGTGAAAAATTGATCGAATCGCATCTGGAGAGATGGCCGAGAGGCTTAAGGCGCTGGTTTGCTAAACCAGTGTACCGCAAGGTACCGGGGGTTCGAATCCCCCTCTCTCCGTAGTATACGCCCATAGCTCAGCTGGATAGAGCGTCGGACTACGAATCCGAAGGTCAGAGGTTCGAATCCTCTTGGGCGTGTTTTTCAAGGAGCCATCGATGGCGCAGGATATGGATGAGAGATTCATGGGCCTTGCCCTCGAGCAGGCACAGCTGGCGTTTGAAGCGCAGGAAGTGCCTGTTGGGGCGGTGGTTGTCAAAGATGGCAAGGTGGTGGCAAGAGGCTTCAACAGCAAGGAGAGCAGTCGTGACCCGACGGCCCATGCTGAAATGATAGCTCTTCGCCAGGCTGCAGCGGTTCTGGGAAGGTGGCGCCTTACAGATTGCAGTGTGTATGTGAGTTTGGAGCCTTGTCCCATGTGTGCTGGAGCCATGCTGTCGGCAAGGATCGCTCGCCTGGTTTTTGGATGTGCAGATCCCAAGGCAGGCGCCGTACAGAGTCTCTATTCACTTGCTGATGACAGCCGCATGAACCATAGCTTCGAGGTGAGCGGCGGCCTTATGGCACAAGAGGCGTCGGAGTTGCTGAAGTCGTTTTTCCGCGCCAGACGAGCGAATCGTTCTTTTACATGACTGGGATGTATTTTTACGAGCCTTTTTACCTTTTGACAGTGGGCCGTACCTGTTTTTATTTGCAGGCTTGAGACCCTTGTTGTTGAAGGAGAGATGGCCGAGTGGTTGAAGGCGCTTGCCTCGAAAGCAAGTGTACCCTTTGGGTACCGGGGGTTCGAATCCCTCTCTCTCCGTTGTAACTAGACGGAGTTCAAGGTAAAGCACGGAGTTTTACCTGGTGGCTGTGAAAATATATTGAAACCTGGAGAGATGCCCGAGAGGCCGAAGGGGCACGATTGGAAATCGTGTGTAGGGTGACCTACCGAGGGTTCGAATCCCTCTCTCTCCGTATCCCGGCTTGGGACGGCCGGGTCCTGCGCAACGGCGGGTTACTAACCCCGTCAGGCCCGGAAGGGAGCAGCGGTCGTAACATCGTCCGTGTGATGCAGGGTCGCCTGGCCGTCCCTTTTTCATTTTTCCAAGGCCCTCCTGAAACCGGGGGTGCAATGTCGTATCTAGTACTCGCCAGAAAGTATCGCCCCACCACGTTCGATGAAGTCATCGGACAGGAGGGGGTGGTCAAGACCCTGAAAAACGCCATAAGTCTTTCGCGGGTAGCTCATGCATATCTTTTTACCGGAGCCCGAGGTGTAGGAAAGACCACCGTCGCACGCTTGTTGGCGAAGGCGCTGAATTGCGAGAAGGGTCCCACGCCGGATCCTGACATCAACTGCTCCATCTGCAAGGAGATCTCTGCAGGTTCTTCTCCGGACGTTTTCGAGATAGACGGGGCATCCAATACTGGTGTCGATGATGTCAGAGCCCTGCGGGACAACCTGCAGTACATGCCTGCGCGCAGCAGGTTCAAGATTTACATAATAGACGAAGTTCACATGCTTTCTACCAACGCCTTCAATGCCTTGTTGAAAACACTGGAGGAGCCACCGGCTCATGTGAAGTTCATATTTGCCACCACCGAGCCCCACAAGATCCCCCTGACTGTGCTGTCGCGTTGTCAAAGATTCGATTTCAAGCGTATCTCTTCGGATGTGCTCCAGGATCACATAAGGCATGTTCTGGACATGGAAAACATGGATATCGCGCCGGAGGGAATTCGAATAATAGCCAGGCAGGCCTCGGGCTCGGTGCGAGACGCATTGAGCCTTACCGATCAGGTCTTGGCCTTTGGTGGAGAGCACATTACGGCAGAGCAGGTGCGGGATGCCCTGCACCTGACCGGATACGAGGTATTTGAATCCCTCATGACTCATCTGCTCGACTCGAATCCGGAGCAGATGATGCGGCTGGTGGAAAAATTGTTCGATCAGGGGCACGATCTAAGGCGCTTTTTGGAAGGCCTCCTGTGGTATACACACAACCTCATCCTTTTTTCCACCTTGGGCGATCCTGGTGACCTGGTGGACCTAATCGACGAGGAACGAAAGCGCTCCGCAGAACTGGCGGCCAGGGCGGATGTTCTGAGGTGGCATCAGGTGTTCGATGTTTTGAGCCGCTCAGCGGAGGAGATAGGCAGAAACCCGTATCCCAGGCTCGTGCTGGAGACAGCGCTGTTGCGCCTGGCTGTTGTTGAACCCCTCGTGTCCATAGACGAACTGCTGAGCAGAGTCGAAAAACTGGCCTCCGGCCTGGAAGGGCCGCTGAAGCGACAGTCAGCAGCAAATGCGAAACCTGCCCATGGACCATTTTCAGCCAGGCCCAAAACACAGGTGCCCAAACAAGCCCTTGAAAGGGCGCCGCAGGAACATGGAGTGGCCGAGCAGGCTGTGGCACCAAAACCTTCTCCTGCCCAACAAGCAGTCTCCGAACCGCAAAACGAGCACACGGGCCCGGCACATTCATCGCCCGGTGCTGGCCTTAATGGGGTAGAAGCGTGGAAGAAGCTGGTGGATGAGATCAATTCCATGCGTCCTTCGCTTGGCTCCTTTCTTTCCCACGCGCGTATCAGGAAGGTGGAGCCGGGTGAGATCGTCATCGCTTTTGAGCCAAACTCCTTTTTTGGTGAACAGGTAAGGCTTGCTCGAAATAAAAACGAGATCCAGCGTCTTGCGAGCGCATTCTTCGGAAAACAGACCAGGCTGTCGGTGGAGGATGTACAAGGATCCGACACGCCAAGCCTGGCCGAGACAACGGATAAAATACGGCAAGAGGAGATGGACGAGAAACGAAAAATGGCCATGGAGCACCCGGCAGTCCTTGAGGTTATAAAGGTGTTTGGTGCGAAAGTGGACAGGGTGGAGATCAACCCTGACAGCGAAGAGGAGAATTCGCCTTGATACCTGACATGGCAGAGATGCTCAAGCAGGCTCAACAGATGGGTTCGCGTTTGGAAAAACTGAAGCGGGATTTGGCCAAGCGCACCGTTACGGCAAGTGCTGGCGGTGGGATGGTCAAGGTGACAGCCAATGGGGCCATGCAGATCGTGAAAGTGGAAATCGAGAGGGAGGTGGTGGATCCGGACGATGTTTCCATGCTTCAGGATCTGGTGGTCGCTGCTATAAACCAGGCTCTGACCGAGGTCAGGGAATTGATCAATACCGAGACAGCCTCTCTGACCGGCGGTATTTCAATACCTGGTCTTGGAGACCTGTTCGGCGGCTTGGGCATGTGAGCTATTAGCTTTGGCTGACACCATACAAAGGTTGGTGATTCTGCTCAGGCAATTGCCTGGTATAGGTGAAAAGACGGCCCTCAGGTTGGTGCATGCCATGCTTTCCACCGATCCTGAATATGCAAAAAACCTCGCATTCGCACTAGAAGAACTGGTCCTGAAGGTTCATCCCTGTCCTGTGTGTGGAAATCTCACGGAAGAAGAAAATTGCAGGATTTGCAGTGATCCCCAACGTCAGCAGAATGTGATCTGCGTCGTGGAAAAAGTCCAGGACTTGATGGCCATTGACGCATCGGGTGAGTATCATGGGCTTTATCACGTCCTGGGAGGTGTTCTCAATCCGCTGGAAAACTCCGGTCCTGACGAGCTGAGAATAGAGTCTTTGCTGGGCAGGTTGTCTCAAGGCGTACAGGAGGTAATTATCGCCACCTCTTCCAGTGTGGAGGGAGAAGCCACTGCCTTGTACCTGAAAAAAAGGATAGAGCAGTCTGGTGTCACTGTATCGCGATTGGCCACGGGCATTCCGGTGGGTGGAGAACTGGAGTATGTTGATCGCTCCACCATTGGTCTTGCAATTCGTGGCAGGAAAGAGATCTCCTGATGCAGGCACATGCCCCCACTGTCCATCCCTTGGTGCTTGATGTGGCAAATCGCCAACTGCGAATTTTGAAATTAATCTACGCCATGATGGCGCTTGTTTTGGCTGTGTTGCTTGGCATCTCCCTTTGGCTGGGGGGGCCTGCAGAGTTTTCGTATTTTGCCGAGTTTCATTGGATAACGTTGGCTCTCGCTGCGGCTTCTGTGATTTTACTGGGCGCGGTGGTTCCTTTTTCTCGAAGCAGGCTCATGAATCCCGAGAGGGTACGCGCAATGGGAACCGAAGAGTTTCAGAAACTGGGACTTTCAGAACAGATGGACGAGAGTATAGGCAGGCAAGCATTGTTTCTTTCCAGATATACAGCCGGATGCGTGGCCACCTGGGGAGTCTGTGAAGCCGTTGGACTCTACGGATTGATGGCAGGAATGATGGGAGCTTCCAATTGGGTAACTGGCCTGTTTTTTGCTGCCCCTGCCTTCACCATGGCTTTTTTACCTCCATCTGGACTCTCGGTATTCAAGGCTCTTGAATCCTTCATGAGACAGTAAACCGCCTCGGGGTCGAGTTGGAAAACTTGTCAGGACTGGGGGGTGAGCAAGTATCTGATATCGCCTGCTTTGGCGGGGCATGAAAATACCATGGGGTCCGTGTCGGAGAGAGGTGCCTTGCATTCCATGTTCTTTCCCTTGTCGTCCTTGTCACGGATGGTAATAACCATGGCGCCCTGTTTTGCCGATCGGGCTTTTTCAATCCGGAGACCGATAACACCCATGGCCTCGAGGTCCTTGGACAAAGGTATGGAACAGTCTTTTCGGGAGATGTTCAGGGTGACGGAATGTTTGATGCTTTGTCCATGACTTATGGCAGAGAGCCTGTATTGTCTGCCGTCCAGGTTGTCCACCATGTAACCCTCGCATTCATCTTCGTACCCGGCTTTTGCCAACAGGGGACAGTAGCAACCTGCGGAGAAAAACAGGATAGAGACAAGGGCCATGTTCAGCAAGTTGCGCAAGTTCAATTTTCATCCTCATGGTCGAGGTCGTCAGTGGTTTTTTCTTCCTCGGGAGAGATCATGTCATCGATTTTTTTCATGGCTTTTTTGTCGCCGCATCTGCGATATCCCTCCTTGGCGAATTGAAGCTTTCCAAGCGACAGAGCCCGGTCGGCAAGCTCACACCATTGAGATCCGGCATCCTCTATTCCCAGAGAATCGAGACATCGCTTGAACAGGAATGCATCTCCCTGTTCCATGGCTGCTCTTTTAAGCATTTCCAGACCTTCTGTGTGTTGGGCCTTGGAGAAAAAGTCCAGAGCGTCACTCAGCCATCCTTCTTCGAAAAAGGCCATGCCCTGCTTTATGAGTACATCCGCAGAAATTTCATCGGCATAAAGAAGTTTTTGTTTTTGTTTCATGTCGGGCAAACTGGATCCTGCCATGTCAGCGTCTCCTTTGAAAGCGTAGCTACCTGTCTAACAAATTTTCTTCAGTTCTGAAAGGGGATTTGTTATAAAAAGTCGATATGCCAAATATGACGGTAGCTATTCAGACAAAGGAACTCTGCCGAGATTTCGGAGATAACAGGGCGGTCGATGGTCTGAATTTAAAAATCGAATCAGGTGCCTTCTACGGCCTCCTGGGACCCAATGGTGCGGGAAAGTCCACCACGGTAGCCATGTTGACTGGAAGTCTGAGGCCCTCATCGGGAAACATCGAGATTCTTGGAAGAGCCTTTGACCCTGATGATCCCTTTTTCAAGCTCTCCATGGGGGTAGTCTCGGAAGAACCCCCTTTGTTCGAACGGCTCAGGGGACCTGAGCAGCTGGTGTTTACCGGCAGGATGTACGGTCTGGCGCGCCAGGTGGCCAGACAGCGCGCAGGAGATCTCCTGAGCCTGTTGGGCTTGGATGCCCATCCGGGGACCCTTGTAGCTGATTACTCCAGGGGGATGAAAAAGAAGCTGGCCATAGCATGTGCCCTCATCCATGCACCCAGGCTCTTGTTTTTCGATGAGCCATTCGAAGGTGTGGATGCGTCCAGCGCCGATACCATAAGAAAGGTGCTTGAAGGGCTGACCAGGCGCGGCGCGACGGTTCTTTTGACAACTCACATCATGGAGGTGGCTGAAAACCTGTGCCACAAGGTGGGAATCATCAACAATGGTCACCTGGCCCACGAGACAGACATGGATTCCATGAAGGCACAGGGCCTGAGTCTGGGTGATGTTTTCAGGAGTGTCGTTGGTGATACTAATGTGGTCAGTTTGCCCGCCTGGCTCATGGAGCAGGAAGAAACTTGAACACTGCCAGCCCATCCATGGCGAGAATCCTTGGCCTCATCCTGGGGGTAAGGTTCAGGATTTTTTGGAGGAGATTCGGCGATTCGGGGTGCTTTGGCAGTATCTTCGGGGCCCTGTTGGCCGTGTCCTTGTCCTTGGGTTTGGGGGTGGGCTCATGGTGCTTGTTTTCAAAAGTGGACGGGATCACTTCGGACGCAACGTGGATGGCATTTACCTTGAGCCTGTTTACTTTTCTCGTAGGATTGTTTTGGGTGGTCTGGCCGGTGGTGGCAGCTCAGGTGGACGAAGCATACGAAATGGAGAGATATTTCAGGTTCCCGGTGCGTCCCTTAAAGCTATACACGGTCGCTCTGCTAAAGGGATTGTTCGAGCCCAATGTCCTGTTTTTCTATCCCATCCTGGCAGGAGCCTTGTTGGGGCTCGCCTCTTCTCTGGAGCCTGACACGGGCACCGTGTTGGTGTTGACCGCAAGCTATACCCTGATGTGTGTAACTACAGGAAGGTTGCTTTTGAATCTCATGCTCAACATCATGACCTCCCGAAGATCTGCTGAAATTCTTTTTGCCGCCATACTGGTAGCCCTGGGTCTCGCCGTCTATATACCCACTGTTGATGCGTCCTGGTTGTTTGCTCGTCTCGGTGAATTTGGCGATACGGCACAGGATATCAACCTCCTGGCCAACACGGCGAGGGCCCTTTCAGTTACACCTCCCGGACTGTTGGCTCGTGGACTGGCCGCCTCGGCCAGTGGTCACTGGCAGGCTGCTGTTGGATCTGCTTCCTTGATGCTTTTTTATGCGGGTCTGGCATGGCTTGGAGGTCTATGGTTGCTGTTGCGGTTTTATCGTGGAGGTCGAGGGCTGCGATTGTTGCCCAAGAAGGCCGGTGGAAAGGGCAAAAAAGCTGTGCATTGGGAGAGACGTACCGGCTGGCGTTTGCCCTGGCTGGCTGAGCAGACGCAGGCAGTGTTCGAGATGGAGTTGAGATCTCTTGTCTCAAACCCGAAGGCCAGGATGCTTTTTGCTGTTCCCTTCTTCTTGCTCATCATCCTCAAGATAGTTGGGGCAGGTCAGCTGCTCATGTTCACCTGGGGACAGGCCTGGACCGCTGCGCTGTGGTCCATGCTGGGAGCATACGTCCTGAGCATGATGGGGGGGCAGATCCTTTCCAACGGCTTTGGGTATTATTCCCACGCGGTGCGTTGGATTTTCTGGACCCCTGCTCCATATAACTCATGGCTTGTGGGAAGAAATCTGGCCCATGGAATTTTTGCGGCAGCACAATTTTTTGGTCTGGGGCTGGTTTTGTTTTTGTTTGTTCCAAATACATCCACCAGGCTCATGGGCTTGCCCGTGGGATCTTTTTTCTTTGGCCTCTTGTGTCTGTTGTCTGTGGGAAACCTGATGAGCGTTACAAATCCAAGGCGCTTTCATTACACCCTTGCGCGACGGGACAGACCAGAGCCCATATCCTTTCTTTGGATGATTGCTACCTTGGCTTTTTGTGCCACTGTGACCATGGTGATCCTGGGCATGTTTGCATCCAGCCTTCTGCTGGAAAATTTGTCCTTGCTCTTGCTTCCGGCTCTGGCTTATCCGGTCTATTGGAAGCTTCTCGTGCTGTCCTCATCCAGGGTTGGAACAAACAAGGAGATAATCATAGATGCCATTACCAAATAGTCACTCTCTGGCAGTCAAGGCTTGTCTTAGGTCTACCATGGGCATGGAGAGCTGCCTCGAAAATTTATAAAGTTGCAGCATCTTCGTAGGCCCGCGGCAGGCGTAGCTGCCCGTAGCTTCGAGCTCGCCGAGAAGCCAAGGGTAGCTAGCCGTAGACAGGGCCGTACCACACGCTCCAGGGTGATTTTCATCATCTGCGGGTGACGCCAAAGGCGTCATGAGGACTGCCTCATGTATCCTGACTGAATCCTCCCTTTGCCGAACGTCTGGATACGGCGGAATCCAGCAGGAGTGTCACCGGGCCGTCGTTGAGTAATTCCACTTTCATGTCAGCGCCAAAGACCCCTTGGGAGCACTCTATCCCCGATTCCCTGACACGAGCAGCAACCCGGTCCACCAGCAAGGATGCAGCCTTGGGTTCCATGGCTCCCGCAAAAGATGGCCTGCGACCTTTTCGGCAATCGCCATACAGGGTAAATTGGGATACCAGGATCATTTCACCCTGTATGTCTTTCACCGACAGGTTCATCTTTCCCTGTTCATCGGAAAAAACTCGCAGGTTCACAAGCTTGTCGGCCATCCAATCCGCAACCGACTCTGTATCTGCGTGGCCGGCCCCAAGAAAAACCAGCAAGCCCTTTCCCATGGAGGCGACTACACTGCCGTCCACAGATACCTTGGCGTGTTGCACTCTCTGCATTACCGCTCTCACCGGGGCCTCCTGTTTGTTGTTGATTTTACCAAAGCATTTTGTTCTGTTATACAATTCGAAAGTTCAATTTGTCGAGAAAGGACACCCATGCACACGGTAAAGGTGCTCGGTGATTACATCGGCGGGAAATTTCGCAGGCCCCGTGGTGCCCAGAGCAAGATCATCTCAAAGGATCCAGGAGATACTGGATATAGAATTGGAACATTTTCGGTATACCCCGGTCATGTGGATGCGGCCATTGATGCTGCTCGTTCAGCCTCGGCTGACTGGCGCCGCCTGGACTTGGGTGAGCGTGCGGACATCCTGAGGAAGTTTGCAGCAGAGGTGGTGAATCAGCGTGATGTGCTGACGAAGGTGATCTCTGCCGAATCGGGCAAACCCCTGTGGGAAGCAGAGTTGGACGTGTCCATCATAGAGGCACAGGTGGAGACGGACATCAGAGAGGGGGTCAGGGCAACAAGCCCCTTCAAGGTTGGAGAGATCCGCTGGGGGGTCTATGGTTCTTGTGCTTTTCGACCGCTGGGTATAGCCGCGGTCCTCGGTCCAGCGGCTTCTCCCATGGATCTTCCCGTGTCCTTGATATTACCCACCCTGCTGGCGGGAAACACCGTTGTTTTCAAACCATCGAAGCTTGCACCTGCCTGTGGACAGCTGATTGCCAAGCTGATGGATGAAGTTGAGCTTCCGCCGGGAGTTTTCAACATGATACAGGGAGATGCGGATATAGGGTTGAACCTCGCATCTCATCCTGCTGTGGATTCTGTGCTTTTCGCAGGGGCCGTGCATTCGGGACGCAGAGTGCTGGAGGCTACGTCAGAACAACCTCACAAGTTGGTCTCGGTACAAATGGGAGGCGTGAATCCTTCCCTGGTCCTTGAAGATGCGGATATGGATCGGTCGGTGTATGAGTGCATGAAGGGTTCTTTCATGACCTCCGGGCAGCGCTATACGTCCACAGGAGTGATCCTGGTCGCAAGACAAAGGTTCGAGGAATTCGCAGAGCTTTTCCTGCAGAAAGTTGGAAATCTCAAGGTCGGCTACTGTGATGAGCCAGGGGTCTTCATGGGACCTGTCTTGAGCAAGGCAGCCATGGACAGGGCTCTTGACCGTCAGCAGCAACTTCTGGGACTTGGGGCCGTGCGCATGCACTTGGCACAGGAACTGGATTTGAAAAAACCGGGCTACTACCTGAGCCCATCGGTGCTCGCCATGAAACGTCCACTGCCTTTGGACGAGCTTAGGCCCAGCGGTCAGTCCTTTGGTCCTGATGTGTTGCTGATTCCCTTCAAGGGAAGGGACGAGGCCCTGAGATTGGCCAACTCGACGCCTTACCGTCTTGCTGCTTCTGTCATGACCGAGGATTCAAAGCGATTTTTGACATACTGCCACGAACTAAACTTTGGTCTTGTAAACCACAACCTTTCAACCACGGAAACGAGCATGCGGCTTCCGCTAGGTGGTCAGGGACTTAGTGGAAATCACAGACCAATGGGGGTTTTCAATCAGAGAAACTCCACCTATCCCGTGGCCTCTCTCAGGGCCCCTCAGCCATTTGATCAGGATCGCGTGATACCACCCTACAAGGACATGTAAAAAACAGATTCCCGTCAGGGATCTGTCAGACCATCGTCTTGTACTTCTTCCTGTGAGTGATCTTTGCCGTCGTATTTTAGCACCACTGGCTTTCCATCAAAATCCGTGCGTACCAGCACGGGGCGTGACCAGATCCTGAAAAGAGCTTCCATGGTCGGTTTGGCCCATTTCATATCCAGATCCAATCCCTCGTGCTTGTGTGCAAGGAGTAATTCACCTCGGTTTGCGTGATTGGAATCCACCACCTCAATTATGGGTTGGCCAAAATTGGTCAATGAAAACAGAAGCTTCTTCTTGATTTCTTCGAACTTGCGTGTGGATATCTCCCAGCGGTCGGAACGCTTGTTGTAGTCGAAGCCAAAAAGTTTTTTCTCGTAACAAAACTCTTCATCCATGAACTCATCGATAAACGTCACGTCATTGTAGTGCTTTCTTACCTCGAAGATTTTTTCTCTCCCAAGTCCAAGATGTTTGTTCCATCTGCTTTTGCGTTCCATGTCTTCACATTCGGCAAACTCCTTGCCAAACCTGCCTGTGTTCCACTTCTCCTCTATGTAATAGTAAAGTTCCAGGCCGAGCTTGTATGGATTGAGCCGCCTGGACCCGCCTCCAAGGGTCCCTGCGTGGGACTGTGCGAAGTCGATGACCTCCGAGTCATCCATGGCCTTGGTGGTCATTATGGTCGAATGCCAATAGGTTGCCCAGCCCTCGTTCATGATTTTTGTCTGGCCCTGTGGGGCAAAGTAGTATGCTTCTTCGCGTATTATGCCAAGAATGTCCCGCTGGAATCGACTAAGGGGAGCATGTTCCATGAGAAACAACAAGACATCCCGCTCCGGCTGTGGAGGAAAACGTCTTGACTTTTTCCTCTCCTCTCGGAGTTTGTTTTTCTGCTCCTCTATGAACTCCGCCGGGTTGATGAATGTCTCCAGGTACCGTCTTGGTACTGGCAATCTGCCTACCTCTGATGGAGGATGGGTTTCGTCGTCCCGGTCTTCTGCGGGGCCCCTGACCGGGCGTCTTCTGATCTTGGATGCATGCAGGTCTATGAGATTTTCCAAAGACAGGCATGTGTCGATGAAGTTTTCCACTGTCTCGACACCATGTTTTTACATGTAGCGCCTGATGCGCGTGGCGTGGTTGCCCATCTCGTTCATCATCTTTCTGTTCGTATCCTGGAAAAAATTGTTGTTCTTGAAGAAATCGCTGTGGCCATAGACGTGAGCCATTACGGTTTTTTGCTCTACGATGGAGTTGCCTTCCAGGAGGTAGGCATAAGAAGGGTCGTTGTTGATGACCATCTCGTAGATCTTGGATAGTCCAAAGGTATAACTTTTTGACAGTTGCTCGTATTCCATCCCGAATCTCCAGTGGGGATATCGGGTGGGAAAGCCGCCATATGCTGCGATCATGTTGATGGTGTTATAGGGCAACACGTCGAAGATGACTTCAAAGAAATCCAGTCCATAATCCTTTGCATAGACTTCGATCTCTTCCCGTAGCTCGGCCAGGTATCTGGGCAAGGGCACCTGGATCACCTCCCTTTACCAAGAAATTCCTTGATGGAACCGATTATGGCATCACGATCCGGAATCTCGCTCAACACCAGCCTGGATTCATCCTCGCCAAAGGATTCGCGAAGATCCTTTATGAACTGGCCTGAACCGTAGGGGCTTTCCACCTGTCCATAGCCGAACTGGTTCGAGTGCGGAATTATCCTGGTCTTCAAAAGGTCTACGCTGAGCCTGGTGTCATCGTTTGACCAGTTGTCACCATCGGAAAAGTGGAAAGGATAAACGTTCCAGTCGCCAGAGGGATAATCGGATGAGATGATATCCGCACAAAGTTGATATGCCGAAGATATCATCGTCCCGCCACTCTCCCTGGTATGGAAAAACGTCTCCCTGTCCACCTCCCTGGCAGCTGCATCGTGAGTGATGTAGCGAACTTCGAGTCCCTGGTATTGACTCTGTAACCATGTGTCGATCCAAAAGGATTCTATTCTGACGATGTGCTTCTGCTCCTCTCCCATGGATCCAGATACATCCATCATGTAGATTATCACCGCGTTTGATTCAGGTATCCAGGAGGTACGCCATGATCTATAGCGCATGTCCTCCCGAATGGGGATCACGATGGGATTGTCGGGGTTGTAGGTGCCCAAGGCTATCTGTCGCTTGAGTGCTGCCTTGTATGTCCGTTTGAAGTGTCTCAAGGATTCGGGGCCAACCTTGTGAATGCCGGTAAATCGGGATTTTTCTGCTTCCAGCTTGTGTTGACCTCTGGGTTCGATCCTGGGTAGTTCGAGTTCTTCTCCGAGAATATCAGCCAACTCCTCGATGGACACATCAACTTCAATGGCGTGCTGGCCAGGATCTTTTCCTGCCTCTCCCTGTCCTTGCTCTCCGTCACCAGGCGCTACCGGGTCGCCGATTTCTCCATCTCCGTGGCCTACGCCCCCCATGTCCTTGTTGCCATACCTGAATCTGGGTAACTGTATCTGCGGGAGAGGAACAGAGACAACATCCTTGCCTTTTTTACCAAAAATCTCCCCCTGGCTCATGTAGCGCTTCAGGTTCTCCTTGATCTTGCCACGCACGATATGACGGAACCTGGCGTGGTCAGCATCGATTTTCTGAGTCATGGTGCTGCCTTCCTGCTTTGGACACCAATCAGCTTACGCACGGGGATTACTCCCCCTCCTTGGCATCTCCACGTGCAAAGATGGACGAGACATAGCTCAGAACATCGGTAGCACAAATCTCGCAATAGCCGTGGTTGCTTATGAGACGCTGTTTTACAACGTCGATCTTTTCCTGTGTCTCCTTGTCCACCACTGAACTCACGAGGCTCGAAAGCTTGATGGAGTCTTTCTGGTCCTCGAATAACTTCAGTTCCAAGGCCTTCTGCAACCTTTCGTTTGCCCTGTAGTCGAAGGTCTTTCCTTCCACGGCCAAGGCGCCGATTCGATTCATGAGGACAGTTCGGAAGTCATCCTTCTGGCTCTCCGGGATGCCTATTTTTTCCTCTATGGATCGCATGAGACGTTCGTCGGCTTCCTCGTATTGGCCGGTGTACTTGTTGCGCACCTTTTCTTTCTGGGTATAGGCCTTTACGTTATCAATGTAATTTGCACAAAGCTTCGTTATGGCTTCTTCGTCAGCAGAGATGGCACGCTGTACTTCGTTCTTGACCACGTCTTCGTATTCCTGCTTGATGACTGTCATCAGTTCCTTGTATGTCTTCCTGGCTTCATCACTGGTGATGAGGGTGTGGCTCTTGAGCCCAGCCTCCAGCTCGTTCAAGACCAGGAATGGATTGATGCAGCCCTCTCCCTTTTCCGACACCAGGGCGTTGGAGATCTTGTCCTGAACGTAACGAGGGCTGATACCATCCATGCCCTCTCTTTCTGTCTCCTTGCGAAGCTCCTTGATGTTGTCCTCCGTAAAACCAGTGAGGTTCTTGCCGTCGTAGAGTTTCATTTTTTGCAAGCGGGTCAGGTTGTGCTTTTTGGGCTCCTCCAGGCGAGTCAGAACAGCCCATGCTGCTGCCATCTCCAAGGTGTGGGGAGCGATGTGCTTGTCCGGAATCTTCTTGTCGTTGTAGTCCTTCCTGTAGATCCTCACCTCTTCGGATGGCTTGGTGATGTATGGGATGTCGATCTTTACGGTGCGATCACGCAGGGCCTCCATGAACTCGTTGTTCAGAAGCTTTCTGTACTCTGCCTCGTTGGTGTGTCCAATGATCACCTCATCTATGTGTGTCTGCGCAAATTTTTTCGGCTTGATGAGATGTTCCTGTGTGGCGCCCAGCAGATCATACAAAAAGGCCACGTCCAGTTTCAGAATCTCTATGAACTCTATGAGTCCTCGATTTGCTATGTTGAACTCGCCATCGAAATTGAATGCCCTCGGGTCCGAGTCGGATCCGTATTCGGCAATTTTTCTGTAATTGATGTCACCAGTCAGTTCCGTGGAGTCCTGGTTCTTCTCGTCCTTGGGCTGGAATGTGCCAATACCAACGCGGTCCTTTTCGCTCAGCACCAGCCTGTGAACCTTGACATGTCCGATCACCTTCTCCCAGTCCCCCTTGTATTTCTTGAGGAGGTCCTGGTAGGTGTAGCGACAAAACGGGCACAGATCTCCAAACTCGGGGATGGGATGGTCCAGATCCTTTTCGTCTATTTTTAGCTTTTCCAGGACCATCGCTCTGTGCTCAGGAGGGATGAGCTTGAAGGGATCTTCATTCATTGGACAAGGGGTGTACTCATCGGTAACTCCAAGTTTCCACGAATAGGTGTACAGGGCCCCCTCGTCAGAGCGGCTGTATTTTTCAAGGCCGGATTTGAGCATGCGAACTATGGTGGATTTGGACGATCCCACCGGGCCGTGCAACAACAGCACTCGACGCTCGGTACCATATAGTTTGGCTGCAGACTTGAAGACATTCACTAGGCGCATGAGGGGGATGTCCAATCCATATATGGCATCGTCTTCCAGAGCGCCGGTGAAGAAGTTGTATCGGACTATTTTTTTCTTTGAGTCCACGTACTCCTCTGTTCCGTAAGACAGGACCATGTCGTAGAGTCGCTGATACGCGGTCCTCAGAACTCTTGGCTTGTCCGCTACCAGGCTGAGGTAGTCTTCGAACGATCCCTGCCAATGCAAGGACTGATAAAGGTCACGGTCTTGTAGTTCATTGATGAAAGAGAGCAGTTTGGATCCGTCCGGCATTTCTATGTAGACCTCCCGAGGCCCTTGATATCTCGCGCCCCTGAAAATAATCTCACCATGATCATATCAGAATTCAGACAATATCCAATAATGGGTTATGTTTTTTATCAATTATTTTCTCATATGCATTTGACAAATCTCCCCGGGCACCCAAGAGTGTTTCTGATATGAGGGATTTCGAACAAGGACCCATCAGGCCCCCGTCGGAAGCAGGCAGCCTGCTCGTAAGGCTTAGCCGCAATTGTTCTTGGAACAAATGTGCGTTTTGTCCTGTCTACAAGGGTAAAAAGCCTTCTCGCAGAAAAGTCCGGGAGGTCCTGGACGACTTAGACGCCATGAAGGAGATGTTCGGAGACAGGCCTCAGACCGTGTTTTTACAAGACGCCAACCCCATGATTCTCAGACCTGGCGATCTGGTTCAGATAATAAGGGCAGTACGGGATAAATTTCCGGGAGTGCAGAGGATTACTGCGTATGCGCGTTCGCGCACCCTGGCCAGACGTACTATGCAAGAGCTTGAGATGATACATGAGGCTGGTCTAGACAGGCTTCATGTGGGACTGGAGTCAGGATGCGACCAGGTTCTTGATCTCGTGAACAAGGGGGTCAGTCGGGCAGAGCAGATCGAGGCAGGACAAAAGGCAAAACAGGCTGGTTTTGAACTCAGTGAATATGTCATGCCAGGTCTTGGGGGAAAGGAGCTTTCCGAACGACACGCCGTGGACACGGCGAGTGCGCTTTATGCAATCGCTCCTGATTTCATAAGACTCAGGACCACCGCAGTGATTGCCGGAACACCGCTGGCTGAAATGCAAGATCAGGACAGGTTCAAAGCCTGTACCGAGCTGGGCCTGATAAAAGAGACCAGGCTGTTTTTGGATGGACTACAGGGTGTAAAGACACGCATAGAGAGCGATCATATCCTCAATCTGCTGATGGAAATCCGCGGGGACCTTCCGCGTGACTTGCCCTCCCTTCTTTCCATCTGTGATCAATTCCTCGACCTGGAAAGGGAAAAACAGTGGACATTCATTTTGGCCCGTCGCAGCGGATGGATGGGAAGCCTGGAGCATTTCCTGCAAGCTGATGTCAACAGGGAGCTGGCCAGGCAGGTCTCCATATCCGGAACCAGCGATGAAGAACTCGAAGAGCTTTGTGCCAGACTGAGGATGAGGATGGTCTGACTCAAAAATGCCCGAGGCTCCCTTCTTTTCTGACCCGTTTCAGCGCAAGCCAAAAAGATGCGATTGACATGGGACCTGCCACGATGGCAAAAAGCAACAGGCCTGTCATGGATGAGCTTGCCTGTTCAAGGCTGGCTCCATTGAGCAACATTTTTCTCATGGCCTCGAGAGAATGTGTTATGGGCAGCACCTGGGCCAAAACCTGTGCCCAGTGCGGAAGCACGGAGATGGGGTAATAGACTCCCCCGAGAAGATAACTGAGGCCCTGTACCAACCACCCCGAGGGATCGGCTCGCTTGAAGGCCAGTACGGCACTTGCTGACAATACTCCAATGAACGCAAAGCAGATTATGCTCAGGACGAGCACCAGCGATGCACCAGCCCAGTTTGCGTTTGAAAATTGTACATGGAACACGAACACTCCGATGGCCAGGGTGAGCACCACGCGCAGGGATGTGGCTACAAACGAATAAATGGAACTCAGTATGACGATTTGCCAGGGCGGAGTGGGGGTTGCGATGAGCGCCTCTAGTGTGCCCAATACCTGGGCAGATCTTATGGTGTCGGCGAATGACCTTACGGACACATCCAGATAAGAGGAAAATGCGACACCTACCAAGACGAAGGGGAAATAGTCCCCGCCATAAGGTGCCAGGCTTGGAATAGAGCTTTGGCCAATCATTTTGGCAAAGAAATAAAATGCCGCCACCATGAAGAATGTAAACAGCAGCTGGCCTGCAAATGCTATGCGGTAGGATATGTCTGTTCTGAAATCCTTTTTTATAAACGCCCAGCATTTGCGGAGGATTAGCACTTTTCTATTCCTCTGTTTCTGTTTCGTCTTGAGATGTGTCAGAAAGACCAAACCTGGACTCGACCTGTTCAATGAGCTCATGCACAGGTCCTTGCATGGCTATTTTTCCTCCGTCCAGCAGTGCCAGACTTTGGCACCACCTTTGGACGGTTCGAAGATCGTGGGTCGCCATGACCACTGTTTTTTTCTGTTCACCCACCAGTCTTTGGGCCACCAGCGCCCTGGCCTTGTGTGCCGCCTTCGGATCCATGCCCCTGGTGGGCTCGTCGAGCAAAAGAACCTGGGGATCGTGAAGCAGGGCCCTGGCGAGAGCCAACCTGTGCCGCCATCCTGTGGATAGATTTCTAAAAGCCTTGTCCAGCTCGGGACCCAAGTCCAGCAACTGCGCCAAGGCGTCTATTCTTTTCTTTGCCGCCTTGTTCGACAGGTTGTACAGGGAGGCAAAGAAAAGAAGGTTTTGTCTTGCGGTAAGGCGCCAGAAAAAACTTCTTTCATCATCTAGCACCACACCGAGATTTTTATGTACAGTGTTCGGGCGGCGGGTGGCGTCCTGTCCGAGAATTTTCACCACACCCTCGTCTGGAGTAACTGTTGCAGACAGCAGGCGGAGCATGGTGGTCTTGCCGGCACCGTTACTTCCCACCAGTCCCAACAGAGTACCTTGTTGGACTCGGAGTGTTACCCCTGACAATACCTGAATGCGTTTTCGCGCCATGGGATGTAAAAAGATCTCGCCGAGAGTTCTTGGCTGTGTAAACGACTTGTACACCCCTTCCATGTCAATAACCGGCTTCAAACAGCCTCCTCGTTCAGCGTCTGTGGTAGTTGCCTCGACCCAGGGCACACAAGAGATCCGGACAAAACCTGTGGCCCTTTTTCTGACCGGGAATGGGAACGAAGTACATGAAGGCCGTTCGCTTGGGCCACAGCGCGGCATGAATGGATTGTTCGGAAGGAGCACAGATGGGACCTGGTGGCAATCCTCTGTGTATGCACGTGTTGTATGGGCTGTCTGTCATCCTGTCGTCCTTGTCCACCACGCCGTCGAATGGACCCTCGCTGGTCATTTTTGCATATGCTATCGTTGCGTCACTGCAAAGTTTCCAGTTATTGATCATCCTGTTGTATAACACGGATGCGATTTTTTCTCGCTCATCGTCCGTGGTGGTCTCTGCCTCGATTATTGAGGCCATGGTCAGGACCTGGTGCATGTCGGTGCGCAGGGCCCTGGCCCTCTGCCGTAGCTTTGTATCCCAATTGGCGTAACGTCTCATGACCATGATTTTCAGCAATATTTCTACGTCCAGATGTCTCGCCAATCCATAACTACCGGGCGCGAGGTAACCCTCCATGCTTGATGCCTCGATCCCAAGGGTTTTCAGGAATTTTTCATCTTTAGACTTTTGAAGAAAGTTGCCTCTGATGGCAAGATTCGCATCCTGAATCAAGGCCTCAATCTGTTCCAGACGAAGTCCCGGCGGAATGTTCAACCGGTGAATTACAGGGCTTGCTGTCCGCAAGACCCTCAGCACGTCTCTTGGTGCCATGTCATCCTTGAACGCAAGCTGTCCCCACTTGATCGCTCCACCTGCCCCCATCACCCAGCGAGCCCAATGATAAAACAAGGTGGGTTGCTTTATGATCTGGGAATCTGCAAGCAAATCGATAGCTTTCCGGAGAGTTGCACCTTGGGGGATCTCCACGGCCACCACTGCGCCTTTTCCTTCTGAGGGGGTGTACTCCCATGTCTTCAGAGCACTGCCTCCTATCCAGCAAAGGGCACCGAGAAGGCACAGCAGGCTTCCCGCGGCCATTGACCACCAGTTTCTCACGAATCGCTCTCCCCGTCTCCTGCCTTGGCCTTCATCCAGCCTTCCAGGATGATGGCTGCTGCAAGCTGATCCCGCATCTCCTTGCGACGGGATCTTTTGACCTCGGCCGACTCCATCACCTGGTCTGCCTCGAAGGATGAAAGTCGTTCGTCGAAAAGATGTACCACCAGCCCATGAGAGCTCCTGAGTCTGTTGGCAAATTCTCTGGCAAGGCGAGCCATTCTTCCCTCCGTGCCGTCCATGTTCAGGGGAAGTCCCATTATTATGGCCTCGACTTCGTGTTCTGCAGCCAGGCGGGCAACGGCATGCAGGTCTCTTGTACCGCCCCTTCGCAAGATGGTGGTCAGGCCTCTGGCCATCCATCCGGAGCCCTCGCTTATGGCCACACCCATGCGTTTTGTTCCAAAATCTATACCCAGCAATCTCATGTCAAGGATTATAGTCCGAAAGCCATTGATGGTCTAAAATCTGCGACACTGTCGCCTTAGAGTCACAGATTTTTGATCTTTTGACCATCATAAGAAACAAGCAATTTTTGAAAATTTTCAAACTATTCCGTCCAATGCTTCATCAGCTTTTGGCTGGCATGATGTTTGTATAGTAGATGCAATCAAAGGAGGAGATCATGCACTTGCCCATTTCAACCCGCGAAGCCATAGAAC
>JALVPF010000417.1:0-9293 GCA_027031935.1 Myxococcales bacterium
TCATGTGGAAATAGGAATAGGGACCTAGCACCAGTCTTCGGGGGATTCTCATGAAGGAAAAACCCATGCACAAACGAGGCCAATACCTACAAAAGAGGGCTTTTGGTGCGCAAGCTATAGAAAATGCAAATGAAATGCAGCTAAACGAAAAATATGAAAAATTCAGGCAGTGTACGAAATCCGGTCACGTGTGTACGAATTTCGGACACCCTGCCTCCGTCCCTAATTAAAATTCAAAAATCAGGTACTATAAATTTGTAGTACCGCCCCATCCAGTACGGCTCCAAGACGTCTGCCCCATCCATCTCACGCCAAGCCCCCATTCCTCCATCTACCTTGAACTGATCTGTATTCCACCTGTCGCAAGGCCTTTCGTCATAAGGAATTATGAACCCGTCCGAACGCATTCGACCGGAATCGTTATAGTAACCAGGAGCCGGAACGAGGTCCAGGCGCTGGGAGTTATGCTGATTCCACCGGATCATGTCCACAGGGGCCAAACGCAGCCACCTTCCGGCATATTCAAAGGACGGATCATCCCCTCCCACCACAGCATTGGTAATATCCCAGAAGGCCGCCTGCTGCAGCTTAATGTTTCCATAAGTCCGGCGCCAACCTTCCAGCCATTTTTCTCTCAGCACCGGATCCTGTTCGTAGCGAAGCAACACAAAAAAAGCCTGGGTCACCAACTCGTCCCCATCACCACTTCCGGCGCGAAAAGGAAATTCGGATTCATTTACTATGTTCTGGTCGTAATGATTTTCTTCGATTAGATCCGCTTTCGCGTCCAGATACATCTTCTTTTCAGTCAGGTAATATGCCAAGTCGAGTATGGCTATCATCTGTGCTGAGCGACGACCTCCGTCCCCGTATTTGCCTGCCAGATCATCGTTGACATACTCAGGGTCGAACTGCCCATAGGTAGTCACCTTGCCATCCACATCCCATAACTGATAGCCATGGTCCACTATACCGCCAGCGATGCCATCCACATGTGCCCTTATCCTCTGGCGTTGTTCGTCATCTGCACAAAGATCATAAGCATGCCCCATCATGAACATGTGCGATGTAACCTCGTCGTTTGATGTATCACCCTTGACCCACCACTTGCCATCCGGAGAGGTAAACCACTCCCCATCATCGGGATCATCGCAGTCATCCAGCTTGCATCCATCCTTTCGGATTACGGATCTCGCAAGAAAATAATCTGTCCCGGTCAAGGTCCTCAAACTGAGCATACGATCCAGGGATTTATCGAAATGCGCTTTTGCTTCCGTGTCTCCTGTCACCTTGTATCGAAAGCACTCGGCCAGGATCCAATAACAGGTCCAACCACCATCGTTATCCGAATCCCATGGAATGTTGCTGGCAAGCACTCCACGCTCTGTAAGACGCGAATCAGCAACGGCCCCATCTCGATCGTGCCGCAAGACGATGCGCTCGATGAATGGTTCCAGTTTTTTTTCCAGCGTGACTCTACTGGCCGTAACAGTTGCGAGCCCGCCTGCAGTGGCAAAATATATTGGAGCATCCTGAAGACTTACATCAGTAGCTGCAGCCCGGACATCCTCATCAGGCAACCATCGCTCAGAATTGTATACCCGCCATTCAGGCCCATCACCCCGATCCATCACCCTATATGCACCCGACCCCGTACCCACCAAAATACCGCCATCGGAAGTTTTTATTGCAAACACCGGCTCACCGAGGGGTATGCGGTCTGATGCAAATTCGGGGATATCCAAGACCACGGGGTCCGCATTGGAAAGATCATAGCCCTTCACACAACCCTGCCCCACTACAACAACGTCCACAGAACGGGGAAGAATCACGTCCGTGACCAAACCCTTCACCGGCCCGCAGTCAAATCCCTCTGCAGCTGTCAGTGACCAGAGAGGAGAGCCGAGCGTTTGTGTTTCCGCAAGGGCATAGGCCTGCACAAAATTATCACCTCCAACAAACAAAACCCCACTATCTTCATGGACTGCGCTTACACGTGCCTCTCCCTGTGGCCACTTTATCGTATTTGAGTCTGACACCCAGCCCACACCCTGGTCGGTCAAAAGATAAATCCTGTCAGCTCCCTGGACCAATCCCTCGATGATGATCGAACCTGGCACAGCGACCGCAGACAGAGAACCAGCATTGAAAAAATACAAATAGGCACTGCTCGCCAGCATTATCCCACTGGGCAAAAAGGCGGCAGCAAGCAGATCGGGATCACCCGGATCTATCTTTACAATTTGCAAATCATGCTGTGCATCATGCATGACAAGACCACGAGGTGTCACCTGGGTTGGCGTTTCATATCCATCCAGCCCTGCTGGTGGTATAAGAACAGAAACCAGCGGGCCAATGCCAGGTTCAAGTTCGTTGGTCGTATGGTTGAACTCCTGCACAAAAGGCCTGTCTACATATGCATGCTCTGGCGCCTGGGGCATGAAAGGCTCAAAACCCTTGTCTACACCAGCACCCGGGCTGCAACCCGCCAAACAAAAAGCAAAGAGGAGAAAGCCCGTTTTTTCATTCGCAGACAACATGACAAGCCCCTGGGCTTATTTTCCAGAGAGGCACCTTGGACTGAAGGAAAATCGGTCCTTTACAACCTTCTTGCCCGGACATTTTTCAAGACGGCCGGCATCCACTTGCCCCCATGGCAAATCCAGGGAATAGACGATGGTTCCATCTGGATGAACCTGCTGATCCATCCACCATGACCAAATGCGCTGCATCTGTCCCTTCGGGTGTTTTTTTCTTTCAAAGCGCTTTTTACCACTATGTCCACCGGCCACATGCAGGTTACAAGGAGGACCACCGGCATCTCCTACACACTCGATCTTTATTACCGAACCGCGAAACTCATCGAAAAACTGCCTTCCTACGAGGATGATAAAAACAAGCGACAACAACAGCAGCCCCAAGACCACAAGAAAGATCTTTTTACCCAGGCCTCCCTTGTTCTTCTTTGCGATCGTATTCTCCCCACTGGGGGAGGACCCGAGAGGCCTTGCTGCAGGGCGCGTCTGCATGGACTCCTTCAGCTTCATTATTCTCTCAAGCTCAAGACGGTTCTTGCTCAAGACCCGCACTTTTGCTCTAAGCAACCAGCTTGCCGCCCATCTGCGAAAGTCCTCTATTGTCTTGAGGGGATAAAGGGTGCCTCTGTCAAAGCCTTCAGGCAACACCTTCTTGGCAGCCAAATCCAGAATGTCGACCCTGGAGTCCGGGTCAGAAGCTATACGACCCAACTCCAATGTGGGGGTAATCATGTCGGGTTCGAGCGTCTGCTCAGAATCCGCCTTGTCCAGAGCAGCTCGTAAGGCAAACAAGAGATCCTGCCTGGATTCACGAAATTCATCCATGGCCTCGTTTTCGTCCACTCCTGCAACACCTGCCGCTTCACGCAAACCATCCAGGAGCCCGTGAAGATTTTCTGGGTCCATCATGCTGGCGATCCTAAAAACATCCAAGGCCATGGAAGTACTCAATGCATGTTCCATATAAAATCTGCCAAGCTTGCCGGAGGCCACAATCAAGGAATCCAGTGGAGCCTCGGTGACGGTTGATATCAAGGTCTCCATCGTTGATATAACGCCGGAGTGATCACCGAGGGCTTCTTCGATTTCAGCGCGCAATATCAAAAGCTCATCACGTCTTGGAGGAAAAGTGGTCTGCCAGGGATGATCAAATCTGCTCAGAACATCCTGTACGATATCCAATGCCTGTTTCAACTCACCTTTCTTCAATAGAGCCTTGGATAAAACCAGGCTGCCTGCCGGGTGACCGTCCTGGAGCTTCAAGCAACGCTCACAGGCCTGAAGAGATTCCGTGACACGATCCGCTTTCAACAAGGCCTCTGCAAGTTTTGCCTGCGCATCGGCACGCAGATACACGGGCGCATCCATCCCGCCCAGATCGATGAGAGAAAAAACAGCGTTTTCCGTCTGCCCCACAGCCAATTCGAGGCAAGCCCTGTATAGCAGCAGTCTAAAATTATTGGGCACTGATTCAATCAAGCGCTGTGCTTCTGCAAGGCCGTGCTCCACTTCTCCCTTTTGATATAATCTGAAGACCTCATCAATCTTCAGCTCCAGAGGCACTGCGGCGATGAGCTGTTCTCTGACCAGGTTGATGGCACCACAGAATGGACAGAGACGGCTTCCCGCCCCAGGCTTGAAAGGAATGGGAGCCTCACATGACATACAACGTGTATGGGGGGCGTCTATCAACGAGCCTCCTGAGTTTCTTTACACTAATTGGATAGCAGATTATGAGCTTTGGTGCAAAGCCGGAAGGACCGAAAATCAGCGAACTATTTTACAGGTTTTAAGGTGTGTTTGTTTTTACCCTTGTTGCCTTTGTTCTTCTTCGGCTTCAGTGTGGGCTTCACCATTTTCTTGATCTTGGCGGGACGAAGCTTCAATTTTCTGAACTTCCTGACCTCTATATCCATCTTGTCGAGATCGTCCTTGATGGAGGTGTATTCATGCTGGTCTTTTTCCAGGTTTTCAAGGGTTGCCAAGGACTCGGTAGCATGAGAACAATTCTTGCGGAATTTCTTCAGCAAACGACTCAGCTGAACAGATGACGCACGCATCTTTTTCATCACCTGCTGATAGTTCTGGCGCAGGGCACGCACTGACGCCTGCAACCTGTTGATACGGCCCTGGATTCCATTCCAGTCCCTGGACAACTGGGAGCACTTGTCAAATGTACTCTGTGCGGTCTGACCGATCTGCAGATTGGCGCAGCCGAGGTGGTTGTACTGATTCTCCAGGCGATCCACGTCTGCGTTGAGATCGCTTATCTCCTTGTGACGTGCTCTTATGCTCTCCCTAATGGTCCTCAAGCGGTCAGCCAGCGGCTGCATCCGCTGGCGAAGCCTGGCTACCTGCTTCTCCAACCTGTCACACTCTTGCAGTCCCCTACAGCGACGATTGTGCAATGCCTCTTGTCTGCGTATACGCCTCTTCAGGCCGGCTTGTTCCCGGACCTTGCGACTGCGGTCTGCACGAAGCTCTCTCATGCGGCGTGCCATGTCAGCCAACTGCTGGTCTATGCCGACAATCTTGTTACCCAGGTCGGTCAATTGGGTTTTCATGCCGTCAATGGTTTTCTTTTCCTGTTGACAACGATCGAACAAGGACTGACCGAATGCCGCTGTAGACAAACCGCCCAATAGCATCACCAACGTTACCACCACTGTCTTTTTCATGTCTCCCTCCTAGGGTAAAATTCAATTAGTTGAATAGTTGTGCCCAGGCCATGGACCTGAGACGAAAATCATCATATTTGTCCATCCGCTCCGGTGTCAACCGGCAATATGAATCATTTCTCCAGGTATGTGACGCATGGACAGGATCACAAATTCATCCATCAAGCCCTTCTGCAAATCCCGTGTCGACAATCCTGGATGAAATCAATAGAATTTGACCTGCACCAGAGTCGCTTCTACAATATGGGCTTGTGAAACATACTCTAAGGAGCCCCAAAATGCGATTTTACTCCGATGGCATACTATGGGGAGACATCCTGCCACGTTATGCCTTCCTGGAGTCGCTCCTGGTCAGCAAACACGTTCTCGAGGTGGACTGTGGAGACGGAACCGGCGCCAGATACCTCCTGGAAAAGGGAGCAGCCCATGTGACCGGTGTCAGCGCCAAGGACAAGAACGATCAAGACACCATTGAGCAAAAATCATCGGAAGGCCTGCTGTTGACTTATTACGATGGCAGCAGGCTGGACTTTGCCTCTGCAAGCTTCGACATGGTATGCGCCTTTTCCCTGGTCGACAGGATGGACCCATCTCTGCTGAGCGAAATAGAGCGGGTGCTGAAACCCAATGGACACCTGGTTACGGCATTGCCCCATGCTTCATACAAGACCATTTCTGGACTCAGTCCATCCAACAAGGTAGCTCCCTTTGAAAGATTTGTATCCTGGCTCCAGGAGAGATTTACTAGCGTAAGCGTCTTTACCCAGTCACCATTTCTCGGATTCTCCATTGGCTGGATGGGGGCAGACTCCCAGGAGGCTCCTCTGGAGATGGATACCAGTATGCTGGACGAGGATGTTGAAGAGATAGCATACTACCTGGCCATCTGTGGAAGGGAACCTGTCAACATCGAGTCCCAATCTCTTGTACAACTGCCCTTTTCTTCAGTTGTTCAAGACGCCATGGACATCAGTCAAAAACTCGCAGACGACAGGCTGCCAAGCCAGCAGGCAAACAAGCAACAGGTCCAGGAGATCAGACAGCTGCGGCAACTGCTGGCTGAAAAAGAATCTCAAATGGCGGAACTCAACAAAACGCTCGAGTTGATGACCAGCAAGGATGCGGAAAACCAACGTCTCCTGTCAGAGCGGGCGCAATTTGCCGAACAGATGGACCAGCGACGCGTGGAGTTGTCAGAACAGTTGACCATTTTAGAAGGGCGTGTGGCTACGGCCCAAAGCGAATCCCAGGCTCTGAGGCAGGAGTTGGTCAAGAAAGATCAGGCCATGGATCGCCTGCGCATGGAATTACAGGAGCGTAACGATGATAGCATCCTCGTAAGGCGGGACATTCTCAACACCATTCTCGGCCGAGACGAGGACGATCCACTCGAGATTGAGCAGCTGCCCAGGATCATGAACTTCGTAGTCGAACAAAGAGACGAGGCCAGCCAACAGATTCGGCAACTGACCGAGGAAAACGAGTCCCTGAGGCAGGCATCAGAGGAACAAGGCGACTGGCTACAGGTTTGCGAACAAAATTTGGCAAACAAGAACAAAGCAATTGTTGAGCTACGAGACACTATCGATTCTCTACACGCAGAACTAGAAGAAAAAACATCATGGCTCCAAGCGGCAAGATCTGACAATGAGCGGCTGGAGAAACAACTGGCAGCGAGCATCGATGAGATTCAGAAGCTCGAAAAACAGATGACATCCCTGCGCAAGGAAAAAGCAGAAAAAATCAGGGCCAGGACGGATCAGCAGGTCCTGCTGGCATCACTCAGGGAAGAGAACAAGGGACTCAAGCGATCCTTGAAAAATATAGGAGACGAACTGAAAAGCACGAGGGCAAAAAACAGGGAACTCGAAAAGCAACTGGACGACACCAGCCAGGTCATTGAATCGCGCATGGAACAGACGGAGCGATTACGCCAGGAGTTGGAGCAAAAGCACCAGGAGTACCTTGATTCCGACCGCCTTTCACAACAACGGCTCCACCGCATTGGTGAGCTGGAACAACAACTGGAAGATGCAAGCAGGGCCATTGCTGATTTGGAGCAGGAACTGTCCGAGGCCAGATCCGAACATCAGCGCCTGGAACAAAATATCATGTCCATGAGGACGAGAGAGGAAAATACAGAGCAAGAGAGGCAAGCACTAGCGGAAGAACTCAACGACCGCGAGGAGGAGATAAGGGAACTTCGCTCCACCCTTACCAAGGAGACGGGCCTGAGAGTGGAGCTTGAAAAACGAATCTCTCGTGAGAATGATCGTGTCCGGGATCTGGAATCAGACATGGTGGCATTGGTCAACCGAATGGAAGAAGGCAAGGCCAAGGATCATGATCGCGAAAACACCATGAAGGAGTTGGAAAAGAGCCTCGGACGACAAAGGCAGGACCTGGAAGACGCCAGGGAAAAAATTGATGAGCTAACCCGGGAACTTTACGAGGCAAGAAAGCACGAAGAAGAACTCATGGCCGCCATAGATCTCATGCGCTCTGCAGTGATCGAGCAAGAACAAATCCACAAGGATCTGGAAAGCAAGATCAACCACATGGAACTTGCCGACGACGAGACATACAGGCAGCTCGAGCAAGAGTTGAACAGGACTCAGGCCGACCTTGCCATCGCACAAAGAAAGCTTGCGAATGCAAAACAGGCCAATGAAGGAGCTGAAAAGAGAATAGACCGTCTGGAGTCCGAAAAAAAACATCTTGAAAAGGAGGTCCAACAGCTCCGTGACAAGCTCGCAGAAAACAATCACCAGCTCAAGTCCCTACAATCGAGGCTGGAAAACACGATCGAACTGCAGCGGGATCTGGCATGGCACAAGGAAGAACTTGAGAGACAGGCGTCCAAATCCAGAGTCCTCGATGAGGAGTTGGACGAAGCCAACTGGGAGCTTGAACAACTCCAAAATGAAAACTCCGACTTGCAGGAGCAGAACCAGCTCCTGTCGTCCAAACAAAAGGATCTCCTCATAGAGCGCGACGAGCTTGGCCAAAAGCTGGCGACCATCGAGCCGCTAATGAATGAACTTCAACAGCGCATCGACGATCTGGAATCTTCCATGACTGACGAATCGAGTCGACTCGAGGCCTTCAAGCAACAACTTGAACAAAGGGAGCAGGATCTTCATAACGCAACAGAAAAATTAGAGAAAGAAAGCGCCTTGAACAAGAAGCTCCTGGAACAGATGGAAGAGCTAAAGGAGCAAGCCGAACAGGAACGAGCCCCCTTAGAAGAGCAATTGCACCTTGCAGGGGAGCGGGAGCAGGTACTTCAGTCACGCATAGCCACCATGCAAGAACAACTGGCAGATATTGAAGACCACACGAGTGTAGAGCTTTCTGCCTTGGGTGAGCAAATGCGAAGAAGAGAAGAGCAGATGCATTCCATGACAGAACGACTGGCAGAGATGGACCAGCAGCGATCATGGTGGGAGCAACGCACCCAGGAGTTGGCAGACAAGAAAGACATGGCAGAGAAAAAATTGCAGGAAATCAGGAACGACATGGTCCAGCTACAGGCGAGCAAGGCAGAGCTTGAGCAAAATGAACAGCTGGCTGCCAAACGTATAGCATCACTTGAAGAGCAAATGCGTGCTTCCCTGGACCAGGTGGAGGTGTTTCAAAGCCGTATCAAGGATGCGGAAAATGGAAAATCCGAGGCGCTCATAAAAGCAGAAAAGCTTGCGTCCTTGGTAACCGAGCTTCAGCAGAATCTGGACCAGGCCAAAAAACGCTGCCGACTGCTGGAGACTCAAAAAGTCGCCGCCAATATCGGGGACCCGCAGGGCACCGCCGCACAATTGGCTCGAATGGAAGCAGAGGTAGGTGCTGCAAAACGAAGGATAGCTGAGCTTGAAGCAGAAATTCACCGCCTGAACACAGCAAAGACTCAACAGCACGAGATCCTCGAGCAGGAGAAGATGAGCCTCAGGCAACAGCTTGCCGAAAGAGATAGTCACCTGCAGTTGCTCCAGGAGCAATTGTCCACAAAACCCGGAGCTGACAAGGAACACAGTCCTGAATCAGGCAATTAAAACCGTAAAGAGGTCTACCTCCAACTGTG
>JALVPF010000417.1:9303-10927 GCA_027031935.1 Myxococcales bacterium
ACTGTGTTTAGGGGATTTAATGAAACACAAAGAAAAAATCTCGGCGAAGACTTTCAGAAACATGACCATATCTGTCAGCCTATGGGTGCTCTTGCTCTGCTTCGGAGCAGGCTGCGGAGAGGAGCAGCAGCCCATAGTGACACACATGTTTTTCGGTACCGTAACCTCCACCAGTATAAACGCCAGCACTTCATGGGCCTTTTTGAGATTGATGAAAGAAGGCGCCAAGATTGATGGGTCTCCTCTGTATCTTGCGAGTTGCCAACTCTCAGGGCCAAGTTGTGACTTTCAGATCAACGAGGTCGTAGAGGGAAACTACACTGTTTTCGGACTAATCGATCAAAATGCCAATGTAGATCGCTCGAACCCATTGCCGGATTCCGGAGACCTCATGTCCCCTGGTCGACCATTGATTCTTCTCTCCAGGCAACAGATGGATTTTCCGGACGAAGCATGGCGTTTGTTACCATAAGGAAATCATCCCATGTCCATCAAACCAAGATTTTCGATTCTTCTCGTCATTTTACAAATATCTGTGCTTGCCTGCTCCGGAGCCGGATCCGAAATTCAACGAGGGGACGAGTTGCAAAAGGCCGGCCTTTTTGAAGAGGCGCTGGACGCTTACAAGAAAGCCAAACGCCTGGATCCGGACAATGAACAACTAAGCGCAAAGATCGAGGCTATGGAATCCAAGCTGTCCATGCAGTCGGATCAGGAAGGACTCAGGTTGCTGAAGAGTGGTGACGTGCTGGGTGCCATCAACGCATTCAAGCAAGCATTGGAAATCAAGCCGGATTACGGTCCCTATATAAAACACCTGAAAAAGGCGGCCCTGATCCAAATCGCCAAAGGGGAAAAGGAACTCGAAGCAAAAAAATTCAAGAAAGCAGAATCCATCTTCAAGCAAGTGCTTGCACAACTGCCACATCTGAAAAGGGCCAGGCAGGGCATAAAGGATGCACACCTGGGCATGGCCGACAAGTTGCTGAAAAAGGCTGTGGATTTTCAAGACAAGGGTTTGCAGGGTAATGCCCTCCTGGAGTTGGTAAAAATTCGCAAACTAGTGGGTGCATACGGCGATTCAACCGATCGTGAACTAGAGGCCAGAAAAGAACTCAAGCAGGCTGCAGCCTTCATCATCGATATTAAACCATCGAAGGTAAAAAGAAGGAGGATGAAACAGACCGCGCAGCTGGTACAAAAACTCCAACGCATCACAAGTCCAGAATGCAATCTGGTGGTTGGAACGACCGATCCCAAGGCGACGCTGAAAGTTGGCGTCACAAAAGTCGCTTATGGAAACTCCAAGACGATGACAAGCGGTGAACAAAAGTACCAGTCCGGCACCAGGCCAGTTGACAATCCGAAATTCCTGAAGATGGAAAAGACCATCGAAGAGTTGAGGGCCAGAGTAGAGGAACTGGACCAGATTATTGCCGACGACAAGAAGGTCTTGGAACAAGCCCGCCAGGCTTTCGCAGACGCAGGGCCAAGCGATGATGAAGAATCTCTGCGAAACAGGCTCAAAAAGGCGAAAAAGAGCCTGAAGATGCACACGGAAGAGCAACAAAAAAAATCGGACAAGGCCCTGGAACTCAGAAACAAACTCTCAGAGACCCATCGG
>JALVPF010000418.1 GCA_027031935.1 Myxococcales bacterium
CGCAGTCCTGATCTAGTCCGTCACCACATATCTCGGTGGCTCCGGGGTAAATGGATGCCTGGCTGTCATCACAGTCATCTCCACCACAAGCCTTGTCTTGGTGGCCGTCTGAATCGTTGTCATGACAGTCTCCACACGGCAGGTCAGCACCATCGCAATCCTGGTCAATTCCGTCACCGCATATCTCGGTGGCTCCAGGGTGAACGGATGCCTGGCTGTCATCACAATCGTCTCCGCCACAGGCTTTGTCCTGGTGGCCGTCTGAATCGTTGTCATGACAGTCTCCACATGGCAGGTCAGAGCCATTACAGTCTTGATCTATACCGTCGCCACATGTTTCCGTTGCACCAGGAAAGGTCTTGGCGTCATAGTCGTTGCAGTCATCTCCACCACAGGAGGATGATTGATGTCCATCTCCATCCAGATCCTGACATGAAGACACGCATTGGCCCTGGTCACAGCTTTGTGTCGGCTGACACTGATTGTCACAGGAACCGCAACTTGAAGATGAGGTGAGATCAGCCTCGCATCCATCGGATGTATCAGAGTTGCAATCTTCAAAATTGGTCCAGCATCCACCCATCTGACAGCTTCCCTGAATGCAAGATCCATCAGCGTGGGAAAAGTCGCAGGCATCTCCACAGCCGGAACAGTTCGAGTCCGTGCCCAGCGCCACCTCGCATCCATTTGCCGGATCATTGTCACAGTCGGCAAAACCATCTGTACAGCCGGTGAGTTGGCAGCCGGATTCAGTGCATTGTCCTGTGGCGTTTGTAAAGTCGCAGGCATCTCCACAAGCCGTGCAGTTTGCATCCGTTCCCAGCTCAGTTTCGCACCCGGTCTGCACATCCGAGTCGCAATCAGCCCAGCCGGTATTGCAGGACTCCAGGGCACACGAGCCAGACTGACAGACGCCCGTTGCGTTTTGGAAATTGCAGGCATTACCACAGGTACCGCAGTTTGCCATGTCGCTGGATGTATCCACGCATGCACCATCACAATTTGTCAGATTTCCCGGGCATTGATCCGTACACGAACCGGCATTGCATACAAGCGGAGAGGTACACTGATGGCCACAAGATCCACAGTTGCCAGGATCCGATGTGAGATCTTTTTCGCATCCATCGGAGTCGTCCGAGTTGCAGTCTCCCCAGTTGGTATCGCATGAAGCCAATGCACAGGAACCTTGGGAGCAGGCCGCCTGTGCGTGTGCATATGAGCAAGATGTGCCGCATCCGCCACAGTTTTGAACGTCGCTGGAGATGTCTATACAGCTACCACCACAGTTCGTCAGGCCATCCGGACACTGATCCGTGCAGGAACCCTCGAAGCAAAACTCGGGAGAGGTACAAGACGTGTCACATGATCCACAATGGTCATTGGTATCCAACGGTGTTTCGCATCCATCAGAGGGATCCGTGTTGCAATCTCCCCAGTCGGTATCGCAAGAGACCATGGAGCAAATGCCCTCTGAGCAAGTTGCCTGGGCATGTGCATAGGAGCAGGTATTTCCACAAGAGCCACAGTTTTGCATATCGCTGGACGTATCTACACATTCTCCATTGCAGTCAAGCAATCCTCCTGTGCAAATGGCTGAACACTCCACGGCCATGGTGTATGGGCCCTTGTCATCAACTGTCCAACCGTCTACTACCATGTAATAAGTAGAACCTGCAGAAGCCTGGAATGATACGGTCTCGTTGTATATGTTGTTGTTGATCAGGTCAGATGCGGCGATGAGGTTTTCCGGCACACAACCGGAGCCATTGTCCTCTAAAACCATCAGGGCCAAATCCAGACCCTGGGCAAAGTCCAGGGTTACAGAAACGAGCATGTCGCCGTTTGCCGTGAAAGAGTGCACATCATCCGGTGCCGGAAATTCATAGCTTATTCCATTGTAAATAGTAATGTGGTTCGAAGATGCAGATGTATCACCATTGAGAGAGTCACCACATGCTATTTCCGGTCCAGCGGTGCACTGTTCGTCAAAGCAGCTTGCGGTCCAGTCGAAGTTGGGGCTGGCTGAGTAAAAGCCGTCTACAGCGATGTAATAGGTCTGACCAGCAGAGGCGAAAAAAGATACGGATTCGTTGCCATCGTTTTCCTTGGAGTCTGTTATGCAGCTTTGTGGGTTGCAGACATTGGTGTCAAACGGTCTTGTGACAAAGACATCGATGTCCTGAGATTCTGAGGTTGAAAAACGTACTCCAGTGCTGGACTGGGGAGAAAAAGAGAAGATTGCCTCATTGCCGTTCCAGTTTGTGGAACTAGAGCCGCACCAGGAATTGATGTTGTTTGAAAGCGAGGCCATGTCAGTACTGCCGGATGTGTCACATGACAAGGTCTGGTTTGGCGTACAGGATGGACATGCTGCATTGGTTCCATCACAGTCCTGGTCTATTCCATCGCCACAGATTTCTGTCGTTCCGGGATTTATCGCTGCATCCGTATCCACACAATCCCTTCCGCAGGGGCAGATGCCGTCATCATCATAGTATCCGTCAGAGTCCTGGTCCACGCATTCGGGATGAGCTGTACACTGAACATTCAAGGTGTATGATCCGTAGCTACCAGAGTAGTAGCCCTCTACAGAAATAAAATACGATCCCGGATGGGCCGTGGCCTCGATAACTTCTGAACCAGAAGAATAATCATCAGCACCAGCCAGGCATTGGTCGGTCCTGCAGATTCCCTGGATATCCGGAGTGACGAAAAGAGCCCCGTCGAAGCCATTGGGGTTCAGGGTCATGGTTACTTCTACGCACTGATCCACCAGGAACAAGTAGCTGTCTTCAGGTCCTGGATATGTGTCCGAATTTGTACAGCTGTACGAGGAGTTGATATTGATGCTGTTGGCAGTATCGCCTGATGCGCTATCGCCACACTGGATTATGGTCGGATTGGGGCAATATTGTCCAAGTGCCTCTGATGTCATGATAGATCCCGCCAGGGCAAAAATGATAAACACATGACTGACCCGAATCATGGACGTTCTCCTTTTGTTACTCCCTGTTACCACACAACAAACATGCAGATTTGAGATAGCAACAAGAGACTCGCCCATCAGGAGTTTTTCGTCAAGGGCTGGGAAAACTGATTAAAGCAGCGAAGTCTGTTCCATGGGACGGACTTCTATCTTTTGAATCAGTTCCGGACCATCGTTGGACACGGAGTTTACCCGCGACGACACGGCAAAAGCCTCCATGGAGTCAGATTCAAATGGTCTGAGTACATGTTGTAAATCATCAGCAGAGAGCTTGTCTTCGGATAGCCACAGGTCCATGTACACCGAATCGATGATGGCCGGCATTCTGTTGTGGATCTTGCTCACGAGCGAGTTTGCTTCCGTTGTAATAATGGTAAATGTGTAAAAGGGTTCGCTGGCTTTTTCCCAGACTTCCCAAAGCCCGGCAAAGGCGAATGGAGTCTTGTTCCTGGAGCGGATGAAAAAGGGTATTTTTCCGGCTGCTGTTTTTTTCCATTCGAAAAATCCGTCAGCGGGAACGATGCATCGTCTGGATTCTGCGGCTTTTTTAAAGGAACGTTTTTTCCACAGGCTTTCTGCTCTTGCGTTTATCAATCTTTGGCCCATCTTTGTGTCTTTTGACCATGGCGGCACCAGGCCCCACTTGTAAAAGTAAACAAGCCTGGGTTTTGTGTTTGGTATTAC
>JALVPF010000419.1:0-1374 GCA_027031935.1 Myxococcales bacterium
ACAAGTTTCACCGGATCATCGTCGTAGATGATGCGCTCTGCCGAAGCGGTTCTGTGTGCAAAGTCCATTATTTCCGGAATGTGGTCAGCGATTCCGCCGGTACCGGTGAGTATTCCCACAGGCTTTTGCTCTTCGTAAGCTACTGTAAATTCGTTCAGGGTTCCAATGCCACCTCCTACCACAACGATGGCGTCAGCCGATCGGATGTTTACAATATCCCTCTCCATGAACCCCATGCCGGAATACAGGATCATGTCCACATGGTCCAGTGGGGAACCATAGACTTCCAGGTGCTCCTTTTCAGAAAAGGCAGGCGAGACCCCAAAGACGAATCCATCCTGAGACTTGGCCCCTGCTGCAGCGTCATCCGGTAGACCAGGACATGCGCCGTTTATCAGTATGCATCCCTGTCTTGCGATCTCTTCACCAAGCTTGAATGCCTTGTCCGAAGCGTTCTTGTCACGAATAGTGGGCCCGGAGGCAGAACCCATAACGCCAATCTTTATTTTCCTCTCTGCCATCTTGAGTCTTCCTCTTTCATTGTGGTTCAGCAATGTGTGTCACGGACAAACGTGTCCGGACTGGTTTTCTGGTCCATTGTTGATGTCGCAGGCTCTCCGCCAGTATGGCCCGATTGGATTGTTGAACTCGTCGTCGGAATAGTCTGGTGGAACTCCATTTTCTCCGAAGGATGCCAGCTTTTGTGCAAGGAGATACCAGATTTTCAGCTCGCGGCCTTGAGAGTCATGTTCGATGAGGCTCTGCCAATCCACATTCCCATTCTGGTCCAGTATGGGGTCTCCTTCTGAATCTCTCGGTCTCAAGTTGAACGACTGCAAGAAGGTAGCGATATACAAGGAGACTGATATTTTTACGGTAATGTCCTGGTTGACGTGCCAGCCGTCGTTTGGATCACCCTTTTGATAGATGAGGGTGCCGGCATCTGTCTCATCAGCGGGGTCGTAAAGTTCGACCCTGTTGATTCGTTGGTACATGCCATCTGCTACAGACGTGTCATACCTGACCCTCATCCCCGAAAGGTTGAGCATGAAGTCGTTGTTTTTCATGCCCAGGGATGCAATTGTAGCTTCAAGAATGAGCTTCAACTCCCTCCACTTGAGATAGAAGCTTACTACGGGGTATCCCAGCATTCCATCCGGGCCTATTCCCAGGGGAGTGGCAATAAATGCATCTGAGAGATCGAAGCAGCCGCTGGAACAGCGCTGTAAAGATGCTCTCAGATCACCTCCGTTGGATATGGCCACGAACTGCGCGCCCGTGGCTTCTGCCACCGCATCTGCAAGCAGGTATCCAAGGTTATTGTTTTCCGATAAATGTCTGTTGAGATCAAAGTCCGCACAAGTGAGCTCCTGG
>JALVPF010000419.1:1384-3667 GCA_027031935.1 Myxococcales bacterium
GATATCACCAGTGAGAAAGGCACCATCGGCTGGAACCTGCGGGTAGGATGAAAGGAAATTTTCCTCCACGTCGGTAAAGAGTTTCTCTATGGCAGCAGTGGTGGACGTGGATTCGCCAAGAGAACCATCCACCGGGATTAGCTTGGCCGTGACCGTCTTGACTCCTGCCTTTCGTGAAAGCTCCCATTTGCCGAGAAACAAGCCGTAGTACCCGGCCTCCATCACCATGGTCTTCCAGGTGGAGCCTTCTTTCTCGCATGGCACCTCGAAACCGGAGTCCATGGGTGTGTGTTCGTGACCACTCAGGATGGCATCGATTCCTTCAACCCTTTTTGCCAACTCGATGGATTCAAAGCCCCAACTGTCTCCTTCGGAGCGAACTCCTGCGTGGGCCAGGACAATGACCAGGTCGACTTTTTCATCGTTGCGTAATGTATTTACCAGTTGCTGAGTGGTGTCGACCATGTTGTCCATGGTCACGGAAAATTTGACCGGCTCTGCGTTGGATACAGCCTCGGCTTGGATACCCACCAAACCGATGACTCCAACCTTTACTCCTGTTGGGCGCTCCAACACCAGGTAGGGATGAATGAGTTTGCCGTCCTGCCCCTGGGGGCCGTACATGCTCTCGAGTTCATCATCGGCAGGATCGTCAGGGTCGAAATGCATATTGGAACAAACCAGGGGCAGCACGGGTTTTTTTGCAGCCTTGAGCATCCTGGCCAATCCCTGTGGACCCCAGTCGAACTCGTGGTTCCCCAATGCTGCGGCGTCATAGCCCAGTGTAGCCATGGTGTTGAGATCGCCTGCCGTTCCCTCGGCTTCAACAAGAATAGTGCCCATGGTAAAATCGCCAGCGCTGAGCAACATCACGTCCTTGTCACCTTTTTTGGCCTCCTGCACCACGTTGTACCACCGAGCCGCTCCTCCTGCAGTGCCATCCGTGGCTGATGATGGATCGTAGTCGCAGGTGAGCATGCCAAGCCAGTGGGAGTGCCGATCATTGGTCTGGAAGATCGTAATGTCATAGTCCACGACGCAACTCAGGCCGTCAGCTCCGTAGCCGTCATCGCATTGACATTCGGGCTGTCCGTTTTCAACCACACAGCTTCCATGACCGGAGCAGTCAATGGATTGTTCCTCACAGGCATTCTTGTCTTGGCTACAAGCTGCAAGCAGGATCAAGGCGACAGGTGTCAAGGGCATTATTGCTTTTCTTAGTGCACTGAGCATGATTCCTCCTGGTATGATATCAACTTACTTCGGACGAGTAGTCTAACTGAAATTGCATGTTCATGTCACGCCATTGTTGTTGGGGATCGCAAGCGAGGTGGGAAATCAGGCGCATTGACATCCCCTCGCGTGTTTGAGATAGAGGTGGAAACCATCTGAAAGGGGAAGAATATGGGACAGGCTGAATTCGATCAGGCGTTGAAGGATGTAAAGACTCTTCCGGACCAGCCTCCGGAGACCCTGCTGGAACTCTATGGCTTGTTCAAGCAGGCTACTGCAGGAGATGTCAGCGGTAAGCGACCTGGGATGCTGGATTTCAAGGGGAGGGCGAAATACGACGCATGGGTTTCCCGTAAGGGTATGTCAAAGGACCAGGCCATGGATGAGTATGTCTCTGTGGTGGACAGACTCAAGGGCGCCTAGAAAATGACGACCATTGTCCCCTCCGGCATATGGTCCATGGCCTGGCGAATGTCTCCGGGGCGCATGAGCAGACTTCCCCAGTATTGTTTTTTTTCACGGTTCGGGTCCCACTCCTGGATAAGACCTCTGAAGGCGAAGCCTCGGTTCAACAGATACTTGCCCGTGGTGGATCTACGCTCAAACCACTGGTGAGTTATCCAGGCGCGTTGACTCGAGAGAACAAGCCCCAGCTTTTCTGCGCGTGCAGCGTCATAGGGGTTCGGGTAGTTGATCTGTATACCATAGCTGTCGTGATTTTGGCCGAAGTCGCCGCCAATTTTTGGACGGTACGTCCTGACCACGAAGTACATTCCACGAAAAGGTCCCCGATGGTGTGTCTTTATACCGTCTGCAGATGGCCAGCCATAACCCATGGCGTATTCTCCGGATACTTTGCCATGATCATAGAGACGAATTTTTTCTGAGGCTATGTGAATCAAGGCGAGGTGAGGTTCCTGTGATGGGATAAACAGATGACGATGCCCTCGGATAAAGGCAGAGGGGGAAGCATAGTGTTGCTGTATCCATTTTTTGCTCCTGGAGTGAGCAGAAGGCCAGTAGCCTGGGGACAGGGATGAGTCCCAGCGC
>JALVPF010000420.1 GCA_027031935.1 Myxococcales bacterium
CCAGGATACCGTATCCGGTTTTGTTGGATCCTGGATCGATACCTAGAACACGCACCGCTACAGCCTGGTCTACTCTTCCGGCAAGGAATCCGGATCGATATCGAAATTGGCGTACACGTTCTGTACATCATCATGGTCCTCTAGTGCCTCTGCCAACCTCAATACCTGCGCGGCAGCCTTTCCTTCCACGGCCACCGTGTTCTGGGGAATCTTGTCTATCTTGGCCGACAGGTACTTGATACCCGCTTTGTCCAGGGCATCCTGCACCGCCTGAAAAGACGCGGGATCCGTGGTGACCTCCCAGGTATCTTCATCGTCGTTGATATCTTCGGCACCGGCCTCGAGGGCCACGTCCATGAGCTTTTCTTCGTCCACCTCTTTTTTGTCCAGAACGATTACGCCCTTCGTCTCGAACATCCAGGCCACACAATTTTGTTCGCCCAGGTTTCCGTTGTTCTTCGAAAAGACCTTTCGTATCTCCGATGCGGTACGATTTCTGTTGTCCGTGATCACCTCAGCCAGGATGGCAACTCCGCCGGGGCCATATCCTTCATAAACGATCTCTTCCAGGGTCATGCCTTCAAGTTCGCCAGTACCCTTCTTTATTGCACGCTCTATGTTGGCAGCAGGCATGTTGTTGGACTTGGCGTCAGCTATGGCCGTACGCAGCCTGGGATTGAACTCCGGGTTACCCCCACCTGCACGCGCGGCGATGGTAATCTCCTTGATACACCTTGTAAAAATCTTGCCGCGCTTGGCATCTGCGCTGGCTTTCTTGTGCTTGATGGTACTCCACTTGGAATGTCCTGACATGACAACCTCCTGCCAAGGCACCTGGGCTTCACGATCGGCAGCCAGTGTGCATCTTTGCATCTTAGGGCATATTTGCAACTGACTCGGTTAGCACAATATGCTGCTTGTTTCAACAGCTAGGAGTCCCAAATCTCCCAGCTCTGGAATATAATTTCCCAGATCGCTTGTGAGGTGGGAAATCAGGCCTATAGCGAAATTGACACTGACACCACAGGAATAATAGCCTATAGCCATGGCAAACTTGGGCGACCTTCTCGTAAACGATGGCGTTTGCACCCCCGAGCAGATCGAGGATGGCATCCGCAACCAGGTCATACTCGGCGGTTTGCTGGGGACCAACCTGCTGGAGCTGGGCTTCATAGATGAAGAGACGCTGGCTCAATATCTGAGTCGACAGTTCGACACTCCCACCATGTATGGAGACAATATAAAGCCCAGCCCAGAGGCCATCGCTCTGCTTTCAGCAAAAGACGCTGACAGACTGGGCGTGATCCCCTTCGAGAAGGAAAGCAAGCGGCTGCAGATCCTATGCGTGAACCCGGCAGATCTGGACGCCATGGACGAGCTTGCCTTTATCACGGGCCTGCGTCCGGATCCCATTGTCATAGCGCAGGTTCGCTTTTGGCAGTTGCTCGAGCAAGTCTATGGAATTCACCACCAGCTTCGATACATCGCCCTGAACACCAAGGACTTCATGGCATCTTCGTTCATTGAAAAAGCTCCAGAGGATGACAAACTGGATCAGGATCTTATCGATGAAGACGACTTCGCCATGCTGTACCAGAGACGAGACGGCTTTCCCAAAATTCGCAATTATCAACCCATGCCATCGGAAGAAATGCCCATGCTGGATCCCGAGGATCTGGCTGAAATTGACGAGGACACGGAGGGCAGGCCGCCCGGTGACATAGAGAGGCGGGTCTGGCACAGCGAAGGGGACACAGAGGGGCGCAGGCAAGAAGACAAGGGGCTGACCGATATGGTACAGGCTGTACCATCTCAGCCTCCCATGCCAGCCCATCAGCCACAAGCTCTATCGTTTCAGCAGGCCACCGAGCTTTTGGGCAAACCCAGCGACAGGTACCAGATAGCACGGGTGGTGCTGCGTTATGGACTTTCCCTCTTCACAAGATGCATGTTGTTTACCGCCCACCGCGGAGTGTTGTTGGGCATGGATGCGGTGGGTTGCGAAATTGATCCCCTGGCATTCAGGTCAGTACTGATACCACTTGATGAGCCATCGGTATTTCAAACCGTGGTCAACACCAAGGCGCATTTCATAGGGGCCTTGCCCAAGACGAAAATAAACATGGAGTTCCTCAAGGTCATGGGCAAGCAGGTTCCCCTCAGCGCCATGATAATCCCGGTGCTGGTCAGGGGAAAAGCGGTCAACGTCATATACGGAGACAATGGGCACAAGGCCCACTGCCCAAACGACATAGGACAACTGCTGATTCTCGCACAGCATATCAGCAGATCCTATGAGACGCTTTTCCAGCAGAAAAAAGCGACATTCAAAAACAGACGCAATCAGCAACCGTCTCAGGAGGATAACAATGGATGAACGAAGATCATTCAAACGCTTGCCTGCTGAGGTGGAGGTAAAAATTCGCCCGGTGGATGGAGGCAGAAGCACCACGGCCCATGGAAAGAACCTCTCAGGTGGAGGAATACAACTAATGACAAACGAGGCGATTTCTAAAGACACCATCCTGGAGATAGAAATCGTTCACCCAGCACCCATGGATGGAATCGAGCCACTGAGAGCCATGGTAAAAGTCGTAAGAGTGGAAGGGGAACTGCCACCTTATGAGGTTGCAGCAGAATTCATAGAAGTTCACTGAGTCTTGCTCAAAAAATCTGCAGTTCCATACCTTCCCTTGCTGCAAATACCAGCAAGTCCCCGTTAAGCTGATTGACTCTTGCCCTGCATGCGTCGATTTTTGCGCTGACCATATCATCGGACTGCATGGGGTCGTGATGTGTCACCGCCAGCTGACTAATACCGGCCTGAAGAGCCAGGTCCACCAGAGTGGTTGCCCTGGGGTGTCCGAAGCCCGCCTTGGATGCATATTCGTGATCCGTATATTGACCATCGGCTATGATCAGATCGGCACCTCTTGCAAAATCCACAAACCTCTTGGGTATTTGCCTCGGAATGGACGGATCCGCTTCGACGGCCTCCTTGTTACCCAACTCCTGATCAAGTTCGGAATCGGTTGCATAAACGACCTTGTGTCCTTCTTTCTCAAAACTATAACCATAGCTTGGACCATGATGGATCTGAGGGATACATTTGACGAGTACCCCGTCGATCACCTTCCCGTCTTTATCGAGAGCATCAGGAACTATTTTGGACCCCAGATCAGAAAAGTTCACCGGGAAGTAGTCAGATTGCATCTGACCGGACAGAAGATCGTAGAACTTGTTATCCCCAGGCTCTGTTCCGTAAACGACCACGGTGTTTGACGGTACATAAGCTGGAATAAAAAAGGGAAAGCCCTGTATATGATCCCAGTGTGCGTGTGAAAAAAACATATGCACCTGCTTAGGTTGTTCCTTGCGCTGCATTAGATCCAGGCCCAGTTCCCGCAGTCCCGAGCCGGCATCACAGAGGAACAGGACTCCATCAATCCTGATTTCCACACAGGCTGTGTTGCCTCCGTAAATATGTGTGCGGTTACCAGGAGTAGGAATGGACCCCCTGGTCCCCCAAAACTTTACGAAAAAATCCATCTATCGCCTCTCGTGGTATATAAAGACCACATCTCCAACCTGAATATTGTCGCCCTGTCTCAGCATGGCTGAATGGATTCTAACTCCATTGAGATAAACACCATTTCGGCT
>JALVPF010000421.1 GCA_027031935.1 Myxococcales bacterium
TTTGACCTTTGCTCATGTGTTGTTGTTTCCGCTGTGTTGGTCAATGGCCTTGATGATGGAAAAACTGCGATTCAGGTGGCGGGTCATTTTCGGTCTTTTGCTTGTGGTCATTTCCCTGGGAATAGCCTTCACCTGGACACGGGCCGCTCCTGTAGTTGCAACATTGGTGTGTGCCTCCCTTGCCATAGGTGGATTCCGCAACAAATGGGCCAGACGACTGGCCGTATTGTCCATGGTGGGTCTGGCAGGATTGCTGTTGATGCTTTTCCCAAAGGAGGTAACCCGTCTGGAAAGCTCCTTTTCCGGAAAAAAGGATTGGGGGAGATTGGCAATCTGGCACTCTGCTCTGGACCTGGGAAGTGAAAATCCCATGACAGGCATAGGATATGGAAATTTCCAAAGGGACGTGGTTCCCTTGCTCGAAAAACGAACCAGACAGGTGGGTGCCAAAACATTCAAGGGTACCATCGCCTGGGCTCACAACAATATCTTGACCTTTTTTGCAGAGGCCGGCGCCCTCGGTGTGATTGCATTTTGCTGGATCTTCTTCGCATATTTCAAAAGCGTCTTTCTGTTGCTCAAGCGCACACATGATGCTTGGATGAGGGGCTTTATAAAGGGCGCTATGGCTTCAGTAGCAGCTTTTTTGTTGGTGGGCATGGTCCATGACACCTTTTTTGATGGGGAGGTCATTATAACGCTGTGGTTTACCATGGGTGCATCGTTGGCTGTCGAGAGCTTTGTTTCCATTCCAGCTTCAGGCGGACAGGAGCAAGCGAAAGAGGATATAGCATGATGGCTGTCCTTGTCATGGATGCCAGCTTTATTTGTCTCGTCATATTCATTGGACTTGGATTTACTTTATTGACTCCCATGGGCGCGGCCTTGTCTGCATTGTTTGCCTTGATTTCAATGCTTTGGCCTCAAAAATTTAGTGACCCCAAAGGGAGCTTGAGTACACGTGATGTTTTGTTGTCACTTTCTCTGGTGCTTTTGTTGAGCGGAACAAGGCTTGACCCGTGGGCCGGAGTCTACGCATGGTGGCTCGTTGGTATGGCAGTTGCGGCCTTGGTCTCTGGTATATTCATGTCCTTGAAGGCGCGGCGTGAAGGATACTGGACGAAGGGTCGCAGCGAGATAATCACGGTACTTGCACTATCATTGGCGACCATCATGACCATGGCCTTCATCGCAGAGGGTGTGCTGAATCTCAGGTCGGATTCAGGCATGCTTCCCGGAAGGATGGACTTTTTATATCACATGGCGGTTTGGACTTCAGTATGGTTCGGGTTCGATGCCGGTTTGAGATTGAAAAAATCCCACGATCATGTTGACAGCCATAGACTTTGGGATTGGATCGTGAACAACTGGAAGAGGCTCGTTGTACTTCTTGCCGCTTGCTCTAGCTTGCTGCCAGCAGTTGTTTCATGATGCGCACAGCAGCTTTACCATCCCACAGGTCCGGGCGTTTGCCTGTGGTGACCGGAGCATCGAGTACCTGCTCCAGGGCAGATGCCAGTCCATCGCCCCTGGCTCCTACCAGCCTGTTTGTCCCATGATCACAGGTAATGGGGCGTTCGGTGTTATCTCTCAGCGTCAAACATGGTATCCCCAGGACGGTGGTCTCTTCCTGAATGCCTCCTGAATCTGTTAGCACGACCCTTGAATCCGTCATGAGGGACAGAAAATCCTGATATCCGACAGGATCGGCAAGTTGGAGGTTCTTCATTTCGCTCAGGGCTTCGTAGTGGCCTGTCTGCTTCAGTTTGGCTCTGGTCCTGGGATGGACAGGAAAGAAGATGGGAATTTTATTTTGCACCCAGTCAAGCTTTTCCACCAGAGCTGCCAGGTCCCCTGATGAGTCCACATTTGATGGCCTGTGAAGGGTAAGCAGCGCATACTGTTTTGGCTCGAGACCTAGTTTTTTTGAGCTTGCCCTTTTTTTTGCGGCAGGCAGAAATCGTTCCAGGGTGTCTATCATGACATTGCCCACCAGGTGAATCTCGTTTTCTCCGTGTCCTTCTCTGCGGAGGTTTTCAACCCCGGCGGGTTCCGAGACGAAGAGAAGATCGCAGATGGCGTCTGTGACCATGCGATTGATTTCTTCTGGCATGGAGCGATCAAAGGACCGGAGGCCAGCTTCGACATGTGCGGTGGCAATATGGAGTTTGACCGCAGCCAAGGCGCCTGCGGCTGTGGAGTTTACATCACCTACAACAAGCACCCAGTCAGGGCGCTCCTGGGCAAAGACTTCCTCCAGGCGTTCCAGACAACGTGCCGTAACCTGCCCGTGGGTTCCGGATCCCACGCCCAGATGCTTGTGTGGTTTTGGCAGGCCCAATTCGTCGAAAAACACTTGGCTCATTTCCTTGTCATAGTGTTGGCCGGTGTGGATGAGCCTAAGCTCCACACCAAGTTCTTCAGCAGCCCAGCAAAGGGGAGCCGCTTTCATGAAATTAGGACGCGCACCAGCAACCACGTGTATGAGCATTCGCCTCTCCTGTTTTTGATAAGTCGCTATGCTAGGTTGGCTGTGGTATGGTGTCAATCGTCTTGTACAGACATTTTCATGTGCTGTACATGGCAGGCCGTTCAGTGTATTTGTTGGACTCGAGAGGTGAACATGGCAGCGGAGGAAAATGGGCGTCTCGTAGAACTTGAACTCAGGGAGACCAGGTTCTTGTTGAAGGAGACAATTCGCCGTGCCAGAAATGCAGAACGTTCCCTCGGGAGACTTCAAGAGTCAGTGGCATATAAGCTTGGCGTTGCCATTTTGGACACATTGAAATCTCCTGCAGGTGCTGTGCGCTTGCCAATACGGCTGCTGTCCATGGCCAGGATGAAACTGTTTGATAATCCGCCTGAAAAATCACGCAGGTTTTATATGCAGAGAAAAGATGATGGTATAAGGCGGGTAGTGGTGGCTGGTCACGATCTGCGCTTTATTTCTCCCATCAGCGATGCACTGGAGCGCTCTGGCAAGGTTCGGGTGCGTAAGGACCAGTGGCTTTCTCAGGATCGTTTTGATCCATCTTCTTCTGAGAAGGCTGTGCAATGGGCGGATACGGTGGTGGCAGAATGGTGCCTTGGCAATGCCGTCTGGTACTCGAAGAACATTCCCTCTGCCACCAGGCTTGTTGTCAGATTTCATCTCAGGGAACGGGCGAGCATGTTTCCCGACCAGGTCCAATGGGAAAACGTTTACAAGGTGATATTCGTGGGCCCTCACGTTCTCGATGAGGCATGTTCCCTGTTGGGGGTGCCAAGAAGCAAGGCCGTGTTTATTCCGAATATGGTTCCTGTGGAACGATTTTCGAGAAAGAAAAAGGCTCAGGCCCATTGGACAATAGGGATGCTTGGGTATACTCCCATGCGAAAGAGATTAGACCGTGTCCTGGATACATTCGAGGCTTTGTGGACAATCGACAGGAGATGGAGATTGAGGATCAAGGGTGTTGCTCCAGAGCATATCCCATGGATGAATCGTCGTGATGATGAGTTGGAGTGGTATGAGCTTCTTCGCAAGAGAATAGACTCGTCTGATTGGAAGGATTCTGTCTGCTTTGACCCGGCTGGAGATGATGTACCTGCCTGGTTGGAGACAGTGGGTTACTTGCTCTCTCCTTCTGATTTTGAGAGTTTTCACATGGCCGTTGGAGAGGCGATGGCTTCAGGAGCGATTCCGGTGATCTGGCCGTGGATGGGATGCTGGGAGATTTGGCCTGAAGAATTCTTGGTTGACGACACTAAACAAGCGGTGGATTTATTGTCTGAGCTTGCCGGGAATCAGGAACGTAGACGGAGTTTGTCCACCATGGCAAGGGACTTCGTCAAAACACACTATGGCATCGACAGGATATTACAAGCCTGGGAGGAGTTGTTAGCCTTATAAAATGTCTGAGCCCTTTTACAATTTTTCACAAGCCTCTATCCATGATTTGCTGAATGACTTTGGTGCCCCAGAGGGTGCACTGAAGGAGCGCGTAGAGTTTCTCGAAGATAGTCTTGAAAAGCTTTGCTCCAGGCTTTCTGCTCTTGCGGACAGCGACGAGTTTAGGCTGGGTGATGCCCTGCTTGGGGTTGTTTCAAAAAAGAACCAGCCATCTGTCTTCAGGCAGGTGGCAAGGTACCCGGATGACGAGCAAAGGGGCAGGGCCTTGTTGTTGGAAATTGAACAATGCGAGCGACTGATCCACATGGTGGAAAATGGAATGAGGATTCGACTGGGCCGACGTATGTTGGAACTCAGGCAAAATCCATGGCGCTTTGTTCCCATCGCCCTGAACTTGTCCATGATTTCATCCAGGCTTTTGATCCGTAGAGCAATGGACCGGATCAGCCATGGTATTGCCGGTGTGAATTTGGCTGGAATCAATGGCCCCCTGAACCGCTGGTGCAATCAGGTTCAAACCAGGAAAATATTGTTGTATGCACAGGTGGATCCTAACCTCATAGATGGTGCTTCGACCTGGCTCGCCTCCCTTGCTGAGATGCTGCTCAGGGAGCCCGATGTTCGTCTCACGGTGCTGTTGGGAAAGAGGCTCAGGCGTGGACAAGTGCTCGCGCACCTTATGGATCACCCGAGGGCTCTTTGGGTCGAAGCCCATGAAAGCCCTGAGGGAAAATCAAGGATTCTTTCACCTGTTGCGGCCCTCAGGGCGCTGTTGAAGCTGGACAGGGCATGTAGACAGGATGTGGTAATACTCAGGGGACCAGGCCCGGTCCATGGGGTCCATCTTTTGGAAGCGGCTAGTATCGTAGGCTCTCTGGCATCGAGAACATTCGGGTACGTGGTTGATCCAGCCTGCTGGATGATCCCAACTGGAAGGTCGAGATTGAAGTGGGTCAATAAACGCCTCGCAGGTTTGATCTTGCAGACCATTGAAGCGAGGGAGTTTGTGCAAGAGTTTCTAGATGAGCCGAGGGTTAGCCTGAGTCCTGTGCTGCCTCCCATGATCCGGGACGTGGCTTCATCAGCCCACGAACTCGATTTGCACAGGCCTCCGAAACTCGTATATGCAGGAAAATTTTCACCACCCTATATGGTGCTGGAAATGGTCTTGGCCATGGACTCCATTCGGGAGAGGTTTCCTGGTGCCAAGCTACATGTGGTGGGAGACAAGTTTCACAATAGGCCCAGGACAGAGGGCTTTGAGCAGCGGCTAAGGAAAGCTCTATGCAGACCGGGAATTGTGTGGCACGGTGGACTCAGCCGCGCCAAGACCCGACAGATTATATCGGAGTGTGATTTGGCTTTGTCATGGCGAGGCCCATCGTTTGACCAAAGCCTTGAACTTGCCACCAAGATACTGGAATACGCAGGGCTGGGATTACCCGTTATCATGAATCCGACGAAGATGCACAGGAGCTTGTTTGGTGATGAATATGCAGGATTTATCAGCGAGCCTTCCGAGTTTGTTTCGACTGTGTGTTCACTGCTGGAAGATAAACAAAGGTATGAGGCTGCAGCCAAGCGGGCCCTATATGTGGCCTCGTGGTTCACATTCGAAAAAACCAGCAAGAGCCTACTCGATTCAATATTCGATTCCAAATAGGGACGGAGGCATTTTTACACAACATTCATTCACTTGCCCATCTGCTTGCCATCCGGGTACATGATTTCGGAGATTATCCTGGTCAGAATCATCCATGAGGCCCGTTTTCACGCTTCGTCAGTGCCCATCTCGACGAAACTCGGTCTCTCATTCGAATCCTGAAGGCTCATTTCCCTTGTTTTGATGATTTCTTGCAGACCACGGCCTTCTTCCCGGTTTTTGTAACAGTCTTGTTCCCCACGGGGTATCAGTTGGCCTATGCTGGATCTTCCGGAGGCAACTTCTTCTGGTGTCCCAGGCCCCTATGTGCCTGATTCAGGCGGGTCAGCACCTGTCTTTTTCGTGTGCTCTCTTACCCAGGCTCTCACTCGCCTCTTCATGGCATCTACCCACAGCCCATTTCCATAAAAATGCCCCTCGGGCTTGGGCTCGCGCTTGTAGCCCTTTTCTATGGCATACTCGTCCAGTATCCGGCGAAATTTCTTCTGCCTCTGCCTGGCCGTCTTTCCCAGGTCCATGTACCACTTGGGAAACTTCACCATGACCGTAAACTCGTTCTTCTCTCCATAGGCAAAATACCTGGCAAAGGAGAACAATCTCCACTTTACGTCCGTTGCGGTCTTGATGAGCCCTGCCTTGACCGGGTTGAACGCATTGTACAGTACAACACGCATGGAATAGACTTCGTCTTCCGATGTTCCTGTATAGGGCCTGTCGTAGGCCACCTTTCCAGTGCGGTCATGGGCCTTGTTGTAAGCCATGCCGAACCTGGAATGGACACGACGCATGTGGTCGGAGTATGCGCTGGGGTTTTCCTTGGTCCGGCCGTGTACGTGAGCGTGGTTGTTCATCATGGTGACGAAATTGATGTCAAAGGGTCTGTCCTTGCAGTTTTTCAGGTAATCGTCACGCATGGCGCGAAGGTATCTGAGCTTTTCCCTGTGGTCTGACAGGATGTACTCGCGGTTGTGAGCTCTCCACGTCATGTGGAAATAGGAATAGGGACCTAGCACCAGTCTTCGGGGGATTCTCATGAAGGAAAAACCCATGCACAAACGAGGCCAATACCTACAAAAGAGGGCTTTTGGTGCGCAAGCTATAGAAAATGCTAATGAAATGCAGCTAAACGAAAAATATGAAAAATTCAGGCAGTGTACGAAATCCGGTCACGTGTGTACGAATTTCGGACACCCTGCCTCCGTCCCTGATTTGTCCGCCTCCGTCCCCGGTTTCCGGTTTGCCGTCCCCGGTTTGCCCAGGTTTGTCCGGGTGCATCCAAGCCGACAGAGCAGATGCCTCGGTTTTAGCAGACATTGCTTTCAGTGTTTTTTAAAGATAGTATTTGCTTTGAATAATCAGTCATTTTTTTGGCATTGGAGGCAGTTACAATGAAACTCCGTTTCAACCTCTTATTTCTTTTGTTCGGTGCCTGTCTTTCGATGGCAGCTTGTGGGGAATCGAACTCATCATCTGAGACCTGCACAGATGGAGTAAAGAATCAAAACGAGACTGGTATCGACTGTGGAGGAATTTGTTCCAAATGTCCTGATGGCCAAGGCTGTCTGGTAGATTCTGACTGCAGCTCGGAAAACTGCACAGCAGGCACCTGTGCGTCGTCTTCTGCTCCCTCCTGCAGCGACAATGTACAAAACCAGGACGAGACCGACATAGATTGTGGTGGCCAGAAATGCCCAGGCTGTGTAGAAGGAAAGCACTGCGGTACCGACACCGATTGTCAGCAAGGACAACAACTATCCTGTGCTGACGGCATCTGCACCAGCCAATGTGTTGCAGACTGCAGTGGCAAATGTGGCGGGGTTTCGGATGGATGCGACGGCACCTGCGACACCTGCCCTTCCGGCCAATGGTGCGATGCACAGTCCTGCAAGGTGTGCAACTCGGACTCTCACTGCGGAGAGTCGTGCACGGACTGCACCAGCCAGGATTCCAACAGGGCATGTGTCAACGCTGTCTGTGGATGTGTTCTTTCCTCGGACTGCAAAGAATCCGAGGTATGCAGAAACGGAACATGCCTGGAGTTGATAGAATGCAGTGCACCAGGTGAATGTCCTGAGGGAAACTGGTGCGACATTGATGCCGGGATTTGCGTACACTGCGATTCAGATAATCACTGCGGACAAAGCTGTACAGATTGCACGTCGCAAAGACGCGACAAGGTCTGCATAGATGGGGTTTGTGCTTGCGCAACCAACGACCACTGTGCCCAGGGAGAATCCTGCCAGGATGGACACTGCATTTGTACTGACGGTGAGTTGACATGTGAAGGCAACACAGTGCGTATCTGCTCGGGCGGGGTATGGAATGATCTCATAGACTGTACTGTCTCTGGCCAGGTGTGTATTGATTCTGCCTGCCAGGAGGGTATCATCTGTTCAACGGACGACGAATGCATGATGTTTAATATGGTTTGCCAGGATGGTCACTGTGCACCTGCTCCATGCGGAAGTGACATTGACTGTGATGAATTCGAACGCTGCCAGGAAGGAACCTGTATCTGCGAAGAAGGCATCACTGCCTGTCACGACAACATGGTGCAATCGTGCTTGGATTCCATCTGGAACGTGCTCGATGACTGCACAGCACAAGGTATGACTTGCGTAGAAGATCACTGTGAAGTCAACCCACTCTGCCCTGCAGGACAACAATGTGAAAACAATCCTCTGGGAGGACAGCAACGAGGGTGCCTGGACAACGGCATGCCCCCGTCCGATGCTGAAATGGGCTGTGACGCTGGCAACCCCTTTGGATCCTGTATGGGAAACTCCACGTGCTATGAGTTTGGCGCGGGTCTTCCCTCTGTTTGCATTGAGAGATGTGGCCTGTGTCCAGAGGGACAAGTCTGTACCAATGTGTCAGGAGATGGGAGCATTTATTTTTGTCTCAATCCAGACGGGACCGTACCTCCTGATGCCCAAATAGGCTGTGATCCTTCAGACCCAGCGAATTCATGCCAAGGAAATGCGGCGTGTTTGTGCGTAGATCCGACATGTGGCCAAACATTGTGTCTGTTCAACTGCTCAGCACCCCATTGATGAAAAATCCGGCATAGCTGCTTTGAGCAATACGCATCCAAAATAATAACCGGGGGTTTTAGAATGTCCGATCAAGCGCAGGATGCCCAAAAACTGGCGGATCGCATCCACAGGCTTATGGAGAAATTCGAACAATCCAGCAACCAGCACTTGAGGGATGAATCCTTCCTTGCCCTGGATTCCAGTTCCTATACCCTGCTCGTAAAGCTACACAGCCCTTTTGGCAACGGGCAAAGTGCTGAAGTGGTGAACTCCACCAACGAACTCCAGCAGAGGATAAATCACTGGATTGGAGTCCAACGTCAGTTGGGTGACCTTGCGGCTATCCGCGTCATCATCACACAAGATGTGGAGCACGAGCCATAATCTCCCCACATTGTAGGATAACCCCTTACAACAACTAGGTTTTTGACGCACCAGGACTTGACCATTGACCTGGATGTAACCAAGAATTCACCCTAAGAATTCGTGCCTTTTTGCAGCATCCGTATAAAACTCCTCACAGGAGGAAAACCATGTACAAGCTTCAGACCTCGAGCTTGATCCTTGTCCTTATGCTCGGAATGTCCTTTTCTGGTATGGCGCAGACACCCGAACTATCAAAAGACCGCCTAGTCTCCTTGAGCAGCACTTCTCCTCGGTGGATAAAGGCAAAAACTCCTGAAGGTGCAGACCTCATCACCGGACTGACGGTACAACTCGCCGGAAAAAACGCATCTGACCGTGCCGCGAGCTTCATCGAAGAATTTAAAGATATCGTCCTGCCCAGGGATGACATCTGCAGTCTGAAAATTCAGCGCATTGTTCGCACCCCCATGTCCAGGGTTGTGCACATGAAGCAATACCTGGATGGCATACAGGTCATGGGCTCTTCCGTAATCCTCTCCTTTGACCTGCAGGACAGATTGAAAACGGTAATTTACAAGACCAGGCCGGTCACATCAAAGCCTGAACATCACCCCCTCGTGTCTGAGGCGGTAGCCACTGATCTGGCGAAAAATGCGCTGGCCGGACCCTTGCGCTCAAGTCCAAGGATAAAAACCGCCTGGATCACCTCAGCACAGGGATTGATTAAAGCACGCCTGGTCACTCTTCCCGGTGCAAACCCAGTTGGTGATTTCACATACGTGATATCAGGCGACCCAGCCCGCATACTGTGGCGATACGCAAAAACACCCATGGTGACCGGCTATGCATACCGCTCCAATCCCATCCGGGACGAGACCTACGAGCAAGTGGATCTGCCATACCTCACTTCCACAGAACACCTGGCAGGAGACAACGTTGAGGTCTGGAATTGCACTGGTTCAGATGAGGGAAAGTGCAATGTAAAACAGCATTTGGCCTTGCCTGACGAAAATGGCGACTATCTCATAGAGCCTACGGGAGATGATGATCCTACCCTTGACTCTGACAGGTTCGTGGAGGTTCAAGCCTATTACGGTATCAACACCATCCATGACTACTTCGTAAGCATTGGAGCTGACCCCACACCCCTGCAGGCTGGTGTGAACTATCCCATGCCGGACAACTACGGACCAAACGCCTTCTTCTCGCCCCAGCAGGACGACTTTGGTGGTGGTCCTGGCATAATGATGGGACAGTGGCGAAACATCGACCTGGCCCTGGACAACGATGTCATCTTCCATGAGTACGGACATCACGTATTTGGAATGTATTCGCAGGCAGGAATGTTCGAGATGGATGACTATGGACCCGTGTTCTGGGGACTTGCATTCAATGAAGCCACGGCAGACTATTTTTCATGTTCGGCCCTGGATGATCCATCCCTTGGTGAATATTTTGCTTCTCTCATACCATCACTGGCAGCGCAGGGTTACCTGAGAATGCTGGATAACGATCTGACTTGTCCTGACGGACTGTACGGCGAAGGGCATGACGATGGAATGGTCTGGAGCGGATTTGTATGGAAAGTCAGGCAATTGTTTGGTGCAGAGGTGGTGGATCCTCTATACCTCGATGTCATCAGTCACTTCCCCTCCAGCATAGATTTTCCCACAGCCACTGCGGTGTTTTTAGACAGAGCGGCGCAGGTGCTGGACCAGGATCAGGTACAACAAATTGCGGATTTTGCTGAGGCGAGAGGAATAGACGATTGCGAAAGGTTCCTGAACCTCAGCAAATCCGGCCACAAAGGATTTTGCTATGGCAAGCAAATTCTTGGGCAATACGGGAGCATGTTGGACTATATCCCTGCAGAACTCCACTACGAGATGGATCTGCCGGAAAATGCTGACTCGCTGGAAATTCATATTTCATCACCTGCCATGTCAGGAGCAGACATGGTGCTTCTGGCCAGGAAGGACACTCCGGTGGAGCATACCTTTTCATATCTGACCGGACTTCAGTCCACCTATGATTTCATGTTGGAGGAAGATGGAACATTCGATCTCACTGACCCAAACAGCCAGTTCATCTCGGGACATACCTACTACTTCCACCCGGTCAACCGAGGACAGGGGACAACTGAATATACCATAAGCGGTAGCTTCACAACCACGGAACCAGATGGAGGAGTCGATGCCGACGGAGCTACGCAAGATGATGGCGGTACGCAAGATGACGGCGGTACTCAAAATGATGGAGGTGTGGATAGTGACAGTGATGAACAATGCCCGGATGGGCAACAGGTCGTGGTGGTTGATGGACAGAAAAAATGTGCCCCTGTATGCAAGGATGGCTACGAATTGAAGCTCGATGGTGAAAAGTGGACTTGTATACAGTCGGCTGACGGATGCAACTGCTCGACGGGTCCTGGCTCAACAAGCGCGGCCTTGTTGTTCATATCACTGCTGGCGTTTGGGTTATTTTATAGGAAAGACGCTTGAGCATTCTCACAACCTGACAGGAACTACAAAGTAATCCACCCATTTTTCAAAGCAATGGTCACCGCCTCCGCTCTCGAACTGGTTCCCAATTTTTTGTAGATGTGACTCAGGTGTGAACGTACGGTCCTTCGCTCCATGCTCAGCACCTCTCCTGTCTCCTGATTGGTCAATCCCCTGGCTATCATTTGCAAGATATCGCTTTCCACTGAATCAAGCTTCACCTGCGTATTGTCATGTTCAGGTTTGGCCTGAACGCTCTGGAAATAATTCCAGAATCTCCTGGCCAACCTGGGCTCGATGACAGTGCCACCTGTCAAAACGTCTTTGATGGCATCGTGGATCTTGTCAGAAGACCTGCCTTTGACCAGATACCCACCAGCTCCGGCCTGCATGGCTTTGTATACCTTGACCTCATCCTCGAAGGAAGTGAGGATCAATACCTCCACCTCAGGTACCGTTTTCTTGATCCTCTTGGTAACCTCGATACCGTCGATACCAGGTAACTCCAAATCCAGCAAGGCTACGGAAGGTTTCAGAGCGCTTATGGTCTCGATGGCGGATTCTCCAGACACAGCGCTTCCAACCACCTGAAAATCAGGAAATGCGCCAAGGAGCTTCAAGAGACTCTTCATGGTTTTGGGGTCATCTTCAACAACGACGAGTTCTATGCTTTCTGTGCCCATACCTGGTCTACCTTCTATTCCTGCGTCTTTTCCTCATCCTGAGCTTGCCCTTCCTTTTTCGAGTTTTCCGATAGGTCTTCTTTTTCCTTTTCGTTCTGTGTTTGCTCGTTCGGGTCTTGTGAACTTTCCTCACCACAGGCTTTTTGACCGCACTTGAAGAATCTGGTGTTGTTGCCTTTGGTATGACTAGTCGTATTTCCTTGTGCTCACCCGATTGGATCAAAACCTGCTCATCCATCAGTTCCACACCAGCCTTGGTAAACACTTGCAGTCTATGGGTTCCGGCACGGACAAGTTTCCTGACCAGGGGCATGGGTTCGTTCAATTGCTCCCCGTCCATTATCACCCTGGAACCTGAATCGGCATTCAAGGATAAAAAACCGATCAATGAGGTTTGTCCATCGGGAGGCCCCGTGGGCTTGACCTCGGCATCGCCGGAAAAGACCCCTAATAGCAAAAATATCAGAGCAATGAAAGTAATCCCAAGAATCGAAGCGGCTACGATGAATGCAGGACGCCGCCAAGGTGGAGGCGTTTCTTCAGGGACCTGGACATCATCAACATGCGAATCGGTCTGCTCGTCCTCTGAGTACTCCATGTCTCCAGGGCTGCTGAATTCTTCTTGTTCTGGCTCCTGTTCTTGCCTTTGCCCAGTTCCCCTAGCGGGAGATTGGCCGACATCACCATGGTCACCCTGGACAGGTATGACAGGGGGCCGGTTCAAATCGGTCTTTTCGCGATCGCGCTCAGGTACAAAGCTGCTATCTGCCACAGCAAGAGGTTGAGTTTGCTGATTCGAAGTGCTTCGGCCAAACAAGGCACTCCGGCCAAGCACATCGGTGGAAGATTCTGAATCTCCGGAAGACTGCTCATGACAGGGCAGTGAGTCTTCCAGAGGTTTAGCCTTTTCGGGAAAACCCCATTCCCTTGAAGCATCATCAGCGGGATTGACAGATGCAAACTCGATTTTTTCATCGCTACGATCTGCAAGGGGTTTGGCCACTGGTTCGGTATCCAGACTAGAAGCAGAAAGGGAGAGTGCAGATTGTCCATCAAGTCGAGACAAGGTTATGGTTTTGACAATCGCTGGTCTCTCCAGAGTACCTGGCATACCCACCACTTTTGCCTCGTTGGGATAGAGAGTCCGGAGAAACTCAGACACCATCTTCTTACCTTCGTCAGGACCTGACAACAGGCTCTTTCGCAACCTGGATATGGCGTTCAGCAATGCCTGAACAGACTCGTGCCGCTGACGTGGCGCAGTGGACAAGGCTTTTATGAACACAGCATCACAGGAATAAGGTAGTGATCTGTCAACCTTGGATGGAGGCTTGATGGCCTGGTGCCTGGTGGACATTCCCAGCCCTCCATCCATTGGTGGCTGTCCGGTCAGCAGATGATACATTACGGCAGCAGCGGCAAAAACATCACTCGAGGCGTCAGGTGCCCTTGACTGGGCCAACTCGGGAGCCAGGTACGATTTATGACCCCGCCTGGCTAATTTTCGCAGCTCTTTTATCCCCATGAGGGTGGCGTCAAAAAAAGCCCCATCCAACCTGGTAGTACCATTAAGATCGACAACTATACTTCTCGGGATGATTCCAGCGTGAACAGCATCCAGCGTATGAAGGGAAGCCAGACCCTGTAGAAAATCAAGCCCGATTTGCAGGACATTGACCGGGGAAATCCTCACTTCCCGGGAGCCCAGTCGGCTTATCAGAGTCTCTGCATCATAACCAAAGCTGCGCTGACTGAGCCACCAATAGTACCCTTGCCCACGAAACAATCCAATGGGCTTCAACAAAAAAGGAGATTCCAGACGAGATGCATGGGATACAGCTTCACCAAGTGCGTCCAAAGCGCCCTGGGCATCGACACAGGCAGGCTTGAGCTTCCTGGCACTGACCAAGCCCGGACCTTGCTCGGTAAGAACCCTGGCCACGTAAAGTTCATACAGACCTTCATCAGCCAATTTTGCTATGGGCTCAAGCTGCACCATTTGACTCCAAAAGGCTTATTCGCCACTCCTGTATTTCCTGACCACATCCAAGAGCACCGAACAATTGGGACAACGCTCCATGTTTTCATTCGGAATAGGCAATCTACACACCGGGCAAGTAGGACCTGGCTCAGCAGAATCATCAGCACCCGACTGCTTTTTTTCCTCCGCCTTGCTCTCAAGATACCTTTTTATCATTTTTCTGTCAGCAGGCAAAAGCCTGCCCCTCAACGATGCTGCGAGGAGCAATTCTATTACGCCCTCCAGTTTTTCAACCCTTTTTTTCAACTCGTGGGCAGAAATCTGGTCGGGATCGGCTTCAAGCTCCGGCGAGCCATTTTTTTGATTTGCCAAACTACCTCCCTGTTTACAATACTCATTAGTATGTCCCGAGGAGTCTCCCTCTTCAAGAAAACCGCCCAAAATAAAAAGAAACTCACAAAATTTGAATCTTGCATGATGAATGGGGTAGAGTATAAGCACCTCGGAAAACAGGATGAAACGAAAGAGGGCAAATGAGAAGCAGTATAAAAACCTGTTTGTTTTCGGCACTGTTGATTTTCGTAGGGATTGTACCATCTAACACAGCCTTGGCCGGGCCGCCCAAGATCCAGCTCTTCGAAGACGTGGAAAAAGGCCTCGAAGTGGGTGGGCATCTGGGTCTCTGTTATGACTTCAACTCTTCAGTGGAAAACCTCTACCCGGGTCTGCTTGCCGGTATCGAACTGGGTTATGATGTCACTTGGATTTTCAGGCTCAAGATGGGCTTTGACAACAGCATATACTCAGGTCGCTCTCCCAATCACAGGGGTAATCTGGTAGACATGGATTTCGAACATCACCTGGCATGGGCAGGCGCGTCTCTTTCGCTCCTGGCCAGTGAACGATTTTATGTATATGCCCAGGCAGGGCTTGGTTACCTGTGGGGTTCTCCAGAAACTGTCGACGGAATCAATGTAGGCAACAACAGCGATCTGGCCATCCTTGCGGGTGGTGGAGTCGAATACTATACGATGCTCAGGCATTTCTCTTTTGGTATCGAGGCCAACGTCACCATCCTGCCCATGAGTTCAGATGCAGCGATTTCCATCTTTCCCGTGGTGAGATACACCTTCGGAGTTGGCAAGGTACAGGTTATCAAACCGCCCAAGGACAGGGACAACGATGGAGTACCGGACGAAAAGGACAAGTGTCCAGACACCTGGGGAGTGGAAAGCCAACAGGGATGCCCCGAACCTGACACGGATGAAGATGGAATCATAGATCGGGAGGACAACTGCCCACAGGAGCCTGGTCCACCTTCCAACAATGGCTGCCCAAAGGCCAAGGATCGCGACAAGGACGGCCTTGTGGACAACATAGACAGGTGCCCGGATGAACCCGGACCCGAAGAAAACGAAGGCTGCCCTGAAGACGACAGCGATGATGACGGAATCGTCGACCGCATCGATCTGTGCCCCACCAAGCGTGGTCTGAAAAAATATGACGGATGCCCCAGCGCCTCCGACATCAAGATAAAGCTCAAGAAAAAAGCCATCGAGCTTCGGGAGAAGATCCACTTCGAGACGAACAAAGCTGTCATCAAGCGTAAGTCTTACCATATCCTTGATCAGGTAGCAGCTACCCTGAAACAGTATCCAGAGATCAAGAAGCTGGAAATCCAGGGGCACACTGACTCGAGGGGGAGCGATGATTACAACCTGCGCCTCAGCCAACGCAGAGCACAGGCTGTAGTGGATTACCTGGTAGGCAAGAAAGTGTCGAGGGATCGCCTGGTAGCACGTGGATCTGCAGAAAAAAGGCCCCTTGCCACCAATAAAACCAAGGCGGGCCGTGCCATGAACCGTCGGGTTGAGATGATCATCCTGGAACGCGATTGATCCTGGAGACCACAAGCACAAAATCTGGCACAGTTCCATGAGAATGACGCTTTCGTGAAAATAAAATACCAGATTGATTTTCAAGTATCATCCAGAGTAAAATTGAAATCCTGCAAGGGGGGTTGGGAACCATGCGAAGGAGTCTCCAATGCGCAAGATTTTCATAGTTTTTTTTTCGATGTTCGCGTTCGTCCTTGTCCAAGCATGCAGTTCTGGCACAACCGCACCGGGCCAGTGTTTTCAGGATTATGACTGCGAAGAGGGCATGGGATGTGATGACGGAGTCTGCCATCCAACCTGCACCCTAAGTACCGATTGCCAGGAAGGCTGGCGGTGCTACTCGGGATTCTGCCGTGCTCAGTGCGAATCGGATGAAGATTGCACCGACATAGAAATGTGTGAAGATGGCGCATGCGTGGCCAGACCCATGGATGACGGAGGGGATGGGGATGGGTATACGGATATCAATCCCGATGACTGGGATGGAGATGGCCTTGATAACGACATAGAAGATGCAAATGGCAATGGTAGGGTCGATGCTGGAGAGACAGACCCGAACAATCCCGACTCTGATGATGATGGGCTTTTAGATGGCACGGAAGACGCTAACCACAATGGACAGGTGGACGACGGTGAGACAGACCCCCTCAACCCTGATACGGATTCAGACGGATTGGCTGATGGCATAGAGGATGAAAACCAGAATGGTTCTGTGGATGAGGGAGAACCGGACCCGCTGAACCCCGACTCTGATGGCGATGGGCTTGGTGACGGAGCAGAAGACGCGAACGCCAACGGTATAGTGGATACAGGAGAGACGGATCCTGCCAACGCGGATACCGACTCTGATGGACTGGATGATGGAGTCGAAGATTCCAACCATGATGGACAACGACAGGACTGGGAGACAGATCCCACAAACCCTGACACGGATGGCGATGGTCTCAACGATGGCGTGGAAGTTTCCGGCCCCACCAATCCCCTCAGGCCCGATTCGGATGCGGATGGTTTGCCGGATGGGGTCGAAGATGCCAACCACAATGGTCAGGTTGATCCTGGAGAGACAGACCCCATGAATCCGGATTCTGATTCGGATGGCCTGCCTGATGGCATCGAGGACGGCAACCACGACGGGATTCAGGAAGCGGGAGAGACCGACCCTACCAAACCCGACAGTGATGGCGATGGCCTGCTTGACGGAATCGAAGACTCCAATAGAGACGGAGTGTTTGATGCGGGGGAGACAGATCCCACCAACCCGGACACAGACAATGATGGATTGGCTGACGGGACAGAAGACACCAACCACAACGGACAGATAGATTTTGGAGAAACCGACCCCACCAAGCCTGATACGGACGAAGACGGGCTCTCGGACGGTATCGAAGACAGCAACCAAAACGGAATGGTAGACGATGGAGAGACAGACCCCAACAATCCTGATTCAGATGCAGACCAGGTTCCCGATGGTGCCGAAGACAGTAATGCAAACGGCATACAGGACCAGGGAGAGACAGATCCCACAGATGCAGATTCCGATGATGATGGCCTTTCCGATGGACAGGAGGACTGCAACGGCAACTTCCAGTACGACCCGGGTCAGGAGACTGATCCTTTGAACCCTGACACGGATGGTGACGGTGTCCTGGATGGAGACGAAGACAGGAACGGTGATTGTCAGCTTGGATCCTGCACCACAGCATGTGCTGACGACTCACAATGTGCCGATGGCGAAGTATGCGTCGCATCTCTTGGAGTATGTTGGTCCCATGAGTGTTCAGAGGGAGAGACCAGCCCCAACACGGACGATTCGGACGGAGACGGCCTGCCTGATGATCAGGAGGGAACAAACCTTGTATGCTCCGCAGAAAATCTCAAGCCGGTGCTGCTCCACCGAGAATGGAACGGAGATTTTCTGGTAGCCCTGGAGACCTTCTTCACGACCATCAATGATTTGACTGTCAACGCTGTTCCAACAGGGACTGTTTTCTGGGCACCATCGCACGAGGTCGCCGGTTTTGTCATAAGCCACCCTGCCACTGGCGGTGCTACCAATGCAAATTCACAAGAGGCTCACGACAGGGTCTCGGTCTCTTCCATGGCCAGTATCACGAGTCCACTGACCCGCATCACTAACACTTTCGATGGCTATGAGGCAGTCATAGGTGAATACACTCTGCAGGTGTCAAATCAGACACCAACCGAGTTGGCCAACCAGTTGGCACAGACCTTGTGCGCCTGCGGCAATCTCTCTGGAACCCTGGCCCCCGCCGGAAGTGCCGGCACCAATTTTCACCTCTACTTCGAGACTGCCTACAGGTCTGCAGATAGGGTCGTCACCGTTGGAGCCATCTCCACAGAAGCCCTGCTGGATGATCCACAAATCATAAGATTGAACGACATAAACAACTCCACTGCCCTTGCCAGCGCTCCGGACAGGGTGGAGACCCAATGTGATTCCTTCCCGTCCGTAGGTGTAAGCCCTGTGGATTTCATCTGGGTTATAGACGATTCTGGTTCCATGGAGCAAGAACAGACTGCTGTACAAAACGCTGCTGACGCCATGGATGTTCTTCTTTCCACCACGAGCCTGGATTGGCGAATCGGAGTTACCACGACCTACGAACCAGATGATGGACAACTGGAAGGTGGAGACTTTACCAGAGATATCAATGTGTTCAAAAACAGGGTGATGGTTGGAGCCTCAGGTCATGGGCATGAATATGGACTCAAGATGGGGATCCGAGCTATCGACAGGGCTTCTCCCTGCGATCCTGACGCAGTCAACCCTGCTCCTGCCAAATTGCGCTGCGATGCCACCTTGATCGTGGTTGTACTTTCGGACGAGGATGCCGAGTACATAGAAGAGGCATCAGGAGGTGACAACTATGCAGGTGATCCAGATCCCACAAGAGTACAGGAGATGATCGATGCCTACACGGCAAGAGATGCCACCCTCTTTGCCATCGTGGGTGGGGACCCGAAGTGCCCCACAGCTTACAACCATTCGCGCGGATACAACGCGGTGGTGGCAGGCATCCCGGGAAGCGCGTCTTTCAGTATCTGTGACGCCGATCAGACGGACAACGTGGAACACATCGTTCGTGCAGCCCATGGTGTCGCGTCATCCTACCATCTCAGCGCTCCGCCAATCTCATCGACCATAAAGGTAGCCATGCAAACACAAGCGGGACAAGCCCCCGAACTCGTACCCAGGAGCAGAACCAACGGTTTTGATTACGACGGAACCCAGAACAACCTGGTCTTCTATGGAGACTGGCGTCCCGATTCAGACGGCTTGGACATTACCGCATCTTACAGGTCTTTTGCCCAGTGCGTGCCGGAAGATGAAATCTGTGACGGCATAGACAATGACTGCGATGGAGAGACAGACGAGATCGACCAAGACGATGACGGAGTGACCCTCTGCGACGGTGACTGTGATGATACGGATCCAAATGTCCATCCTGGAGCAGAAGAGATTTGCAATGGAATAGACGACAACTGCAACGGCTTTATCGATGAAGGATTCGACCAGGACAATGACGGCTGGGCCACATGCAACGGTGATTGTGATGACACCAATCCCACAGTTCATCCAGGAGCCGAGGAGTTCTGCAACGGAATTGACGACAACTGTGATGGGCAAACAGACGAAGGCTTTGATCAGGATAATGACGGTTGGACTACCTGTGCCGGAGACTGTGACGATACGGACCCCAATGTCAACCCCGATGCGCAGGAGGAATGCAATTGCATCGATGACGACTGCGACGGGCTGGTGGATGAAGACTTCGACCAGGACAATGACGGCTGGACTACTTGTGGACCAACCTGTTCAGACGATGGTGACTGTGACGATACAAACCCGGACATCCATCCTGATGCCATCGAGGAATGTGACGGAATCGATAACGACTGCGATGGAGTAACAGACCCTGACTGTGCTTGATGCTTTTTGAAATGTTATTGTTTAAAAAGCAATCGGGCACCTGTTCTCACACTCCAAAATAACCATACTTGAGAATCTGTGCCCATATGTTGCAAGCTGCGTGAAAGGCAACTCCCCCACCTATGGAGCCGGTTTTTGCCCTGATCCATCCGAAAACCAGGGCAGGAAAAAATGTCCCCAACCTGTCAAACCTGAAGGTCACGAGATGCCCAACAGCAAAAAAAACAGCCGTCACTATGACAGACCAACCCACTTCTGCCCCAAGGATCTTCACCCTTCCCGTAAAGACTCCATCCAGCCTGGTCTGCATGTATCCCCTGTAAAAGGCCTCCTCAGGAAGAGCCACCAGGAAGATATTGCCCACCACCTCCTGCCAAAAGGTTGAAGGCAGGGCAAAATGAAAGCTCTGGCGTGCAAACCACCACTTGAACCCATATATGTATGGGGGAAAAGAGATGACAATGAACAAACCGGCCCACAACAGCCCCTTGCCAAGATGACGCCAAGTAATACCAAAAGTCGCAGGGTCTACACCCTTGCGATGCAGGAACTCCACTGGAAGGAACAAAAACACGATACCGGCGATTCCCCATAGATTGTCCCGAATAAATGGAAACACCGATAGAAGTTTAAAAACCCAAATGACGCCTATGGCCAGCAGCCATAAAGCGACAAGCTCAAGCCAGACCTTCTTTGGTTCAGATGACAATGCCAAATTCCTGCCTCCAGGTTCATGGTACACTTGCCGACGACCTTGGGCAACAATACTTCAACTACCCTGGTTTCCCACCTCGCTTGAGATCTCTGTGGCTATGCTGCAGAATCTTTTTCGGTAAGGCGAGGTCTCGACGTGATGAATCCACGACTGCAGACGATTCTCTGCATCTCCGTGACCTCACAACCGATCTGGGAAATCTGATTCAATAGTGTGGGAGATTTGGGAACTAGCAAGGAAGATTGTTTCACTCAGGGAACCAGCAATTCAAATGCGTCTGAAGCCACGGCAGTCTGGCCATGCATGATCAACTCTGTAGGGAACAGATCGTGGTCATAAGCAACGCCCAAATCGGCGTTTATCACCTGCAACCTTATCTCGTCACCACTGGAAAAAGGACTCGCTTGCATGGGCAAGGTAATGTCTCTTGCAGAGGAAGGAACGAAGACAAGCCACTGTCTGTCCACCAGTGAGTCCAAGTCCCCATCCTGATCCGGGTCAACCCTGTCAACCTTTGCGATCTCCAACATGGCCAGATGACCGTCAGGCAAAGCGCTCAATGACAGCTCTGCTTTGAAAGACTGGTGTTGCTGGTCAGAAGGCGCGATCAAGGAGGTTGCGGTAGCCCATGTACGCTCGTAGTCCATGGACTGGCAGGATGCGGTGGGGTCCTTGGGATCGAACCAGACCTCAACATCCATCCCTGCATCCAGGGCATCTCCTTGCAGGCCGGAGAAGAAAGGAAAAGCTGGCAGGATCATGGAACGAACATCGTCGCTCGTCACCTGGGCGGCGGAGGTCATTCCAGGAAGCAGTTGGTAGGTCTTGTCCGGCATCCAGAAAATGTTTCTAAAATATTTTTGCACAGCGCCTAGTTTGGTGGCCCCCATGGTCTCCAAAGATGGAACCAAAAAGCTTGGAGTGGCGTCAGACGACAAGGGGCTGACGTTGAAGCGGAAACCCAAGACTATCCTTCCGCCTTCTGAAAAATATTGATGCCCATCTGGGAGATCAGCAGTGACAATGGCCAAGCCATACGGCATGGAACAAGATGTGTCTACCGGTGTGTCCACAACACATTGCTCAGGGGGATCACAAGTCTCAGGTCTACCGTCAGGTCCTGCACACTGTTTCGGATGGGATGCCTGGCCGGGCAACCAGGAGCATACCCGTTCATCGGCATTGGGTGAGGCAGGGTCCATGGCCTGCGATGATGGTGCCAACTGTACCTGTTGTTCGCTGATGAGGCTTACCCTATACAGGGGGATGAGGCAATAGTGTTGCGAGGTCTCAGTACCGTCCGGAGCAAGACAACGCAGACCGGAATCAGGCCAACCGCAATCAGAATCCAGCTTGCACTCATTGTCGCTCCTTATGGAAAACTTGTCCGGAACCGCAACGATGGTCTCTTTTTGCTGATACGGAACAGCCCAGCAATCGCGCTTGGGATCTATACTTCCTATGGCACTGCTAATGTCCGTTTTGACCCCGGGAGCGACCTTGACCTTCAGTGGGCACACATACAGGGTCTGTACCTGGAACGCGCCCAATAAAGAACCCACATCAAAATCCACACCTTCAGAACTGGTATCGAGCATGGCTGACAATATGGGAATTAGATTTTCCATGCCTACGTTTACAATGGCAAGTGTCATGACAAGGCCCACTGACTGACCAGATGGTACTGAAAGCTGGATGTTCGTCAACGGTCTCAAGTCCTTGCAGCGTATTTCTCCATTACCATTGTTTTCGCATGAATATTGTGTGGTGTTGGGACAGTCGGCTACGGTGCTGCAGGCATCGCCCCAAACCTCCGTTCCCAAAAGTGGACCTAAACTGTTGAGGAAAGCATCATCCGTTGCCAGGTTCCCAGGTAGAATGGCATCGGCGCTGACCGGAGGAGCAAACAGAGCGTTCACAGGGAAATCAGGCAAGGAGCCCTCTGCTTGAACCGCCGTAAGCAAAACTCCCCTGAACTGACCCGAAATGTTTGGATCATCGATCCCAAAGACCGGTAGCAGGGAAATGGGCGTACATTGTTGATCTCCCATGTTTGTGGGCTTACAAACGTAACCGGTTTTGCAATCGGCATCCGATGAACAAACTCCAGCGTACTTTTGTGAATGGGGTAAGGCGTCAAACAAGGTCTGCGGAACCCTCCCAACAAGCATTCCCCTGGCTTTTGCAGCCCTGCCACTGTCCGTCAGAGGCATGGGTATGTGAATCGATGACGAGCACTGGTCCAGTATGCTGACCGTCTGGTACCTGTTTCTTTCCGACTCATCACCGGTTCCTGCGAGCGCGGTCACTTTTTCTTCCGAGCTCACGGTAATGGACTGCCTGGAGCCAGGCGCGAGTGAATCCATATGCACCATACCTGTCGCATCCGTGATGCCCTCATGAGACACGCCCTGAGAATCAACAACGATCACATGTACATCTCCCAGAGCAAGGCCGCCATCTTCAGATGTAACCTCTACATCCAAAGTCTGTTCACACGGTGTCCGTTCAAGCACTTTTACTATTACCACGGCATCATCCGTAGAGACTCTGCCCTGTTCTTCCATAGAGTCCTGCACTTCCAGGCGTACAGAATAGTCACCTGGCAGGTCCGCATCAAACCATGCTTTCGCAGCATCCTGTTCGGTATTTATGGATGCGTTTGATCCCGCAGGTATCTGTTCAAGAGTCCACGAGTAACGGACTATGTCCAGGTCCGGACAGGACTGGGCGGGCTGTGAACGACTGCCGTCAAGCTGGACTCTGACAGGGCTATGCTCGATTCCAAGAAGTTGATCCTGGCCTGCATCAGCCACAGGGGGCCCACAAGTACGCTCGGAAACAATGACCTTGACCGTATCCCACTGGCTTTCTTTGCGGGACGGGTCCGTCGACTCCGAGAAGATGGCCTTGCAACGAAAGGAATATTCTCCTGCTTCAACAGGCACGAACGATGCCTCTACCTGCTCGGCCCCATCGAGCACGAGGTCTGGTCCTGATATCTGTTCCCAATGAAAAGAGACCCCATCCAGTTTTGCCTGACAGGCGAATTCGTCTTCCGGTGGAAGACGGAAGGAGCCATGAAGGATGAGTCGCTGGCCTGTAACACCTTCTATATCATCGCCTGCAGATGCGATGGGAGGACCACACAAGACCACCTTTTTTCCGGACGGACATCCGGAAAAGACAAATGTCGCCAAAATGGAAAGTATGACAAGACCGAAATCTTTCGCTCTGTTCATTCGTGCTGTTCCTCTTTGTATATTTACAACATCCTGGTTTGAATCACTTGTGTTAATCCCGGTGCTGACTGATGGTTCATCAGGGCAAAGGACGTTCTATGCTCAAGCGGAAAATTATATTCCTGTGCTCGTCCACGTCATACCACATCAAGCCGGACGAGTTCATCTCAATCAACTGAGAGCTAGCATCCTGCCCATAACGTACAGGCACCGCCATGCCGGAAACATCCATGTCACCACAATCCGTTATCACCCACCAGAGAATGTTTATACAATAAGTTGCATTGGCAGACACTGTGCTGAGAAGCCCCCTGATGGAGCCCGATCCGACAAACAGTCCCGTGCCCGCCATGGCTGCAGGCTTGTCCGACCCGGGCACATAGGTCATATCACCTTCACCGATCATTGTCATGGTCACCAGGTTTGCCTCTGTCTCGAACTCTGTACCCGTGCCATCCGGAATGAAGTAAGCATCAGCATCAACCGCAGAAAACATCACAGCAGGATTCATCAAGGCCGAATCAGTCTCGCTGTCGTCTCCTGTCCCTCCCCTGAAGATTATGGAGTTTTGGCCGTTGCTGTTTCCTACTCCCCCGTCTGTATAGGAATCCGGAGATTTCAACCATGCAACCGTGGTTACGGTCGTGGCTCCATCGGTGGTATCATGGGAGCTCAATGAGCCTATGGACGCATGAACAAATGCAGATCGTCCGACAGAGCCTGTGTTCGACACCTGTGCGATTCCTTGCGTCTGGTCCACCCAGGCCACAGTGACAGACTCCGAAGGCGTGGTTCCATCGGGATCTTCGGTCCAGATATCTACTGTCTCAGAAGAGATGTCTATGGGATTTCCACAGGAATCAAGGCCAAGGACTTTTACCGTTGCGCTGGATCCGGACACTGTTCCAGTGTCTGCATGAATGTATATGGGCTTTGGAGCAAGCCGCCAGAAGCTGGCTGTAGAGCTAGCCACCGATGGAACATTTCCGCTTCCTCCTGCAAAAGGAGTCAATGTCCCATCATCCACCTCCACAGATGCGGCACCAGGAGTGCCCTCGGCTATCTGAACACTTATGGATTGAGTACTCTCAGAGACGATGGTCGCAGGCACTCCCGCGATGAAGACCGTGTTGCCGGAAGCGGAAAAATTGCGCCCGGAGATTGTCAGAATGCCGCCGCTTTGCAAATAGGCCTGGGCTACGCCATCCGGGCTCGTACCAGTGGAAGATGAAATTCCCGTTATGGCCAGAGTGTAGTTGTCGATATTGCCCAAATAGTCAGCGGACGAACCGGTTCTCCTCGTATGATTCAAGGGACCCAAGGCAGGATTTTGCGGAGAACTCCAGGTTTCGGTAGGAAGAGTGATGGTGTCGGCCAGCGCGGTGCTGCTGGTGGCAAAAAAGTTGACTGAGTCAGTCCCACCCGATCCATCATCCGCAGAAGCAGTAACAGCGCTCATCCCCGCTGCATCAGCGCTAAGTCTCAACCACACTCTGGCCTGACCATTTTCGTCAGTGTGAACCACAGCAGGGCTCTCGAAGGTGCTGCTCGCCACGTCGTTGCAGACCATTTTTATGTTGATTGCGTGCAGGTGAGAATCGGACGGAGTAAATGTGCCACCCTGACCGAAACACACACCATCGACAGGCTCTACTGCAAATGTTACTTCCACGTTTGGTCTAGGGTTACCAGCAGCATCGTTGACCTGGACCACAAGAGGATTAGGCAACAGCGACCCCACTGGACCGGCCTGACCATTTCCGCTTATTCTCCTCAAGCCTGGTCCTGTGGAATAGGGTATTACCTCAACTGCAACAACCGGATCCGAATACGATGGGCAACCTTCGTCCAGGCAGCCGTCACAGTCGTTGTCATCTCCATCACAGGCCGTCTCATACCACTGGTAACCCACCTGGGATGAATAGTTGCATGCTTCCCACGAACCGGATACACATTGTTGCAAACTGCCAGCACACACACCCTCCTGGTTGGGACATGGCCTCTGGTCTACAAGACCATCACAGTCATTATCTGAAAAATCACAGATCTCTTCAGCACCTGGATGAACAGCCGGGTCCAGATCATCACAGTCAGTGCCTCCACAGGCATCATCCACAAAACCATCCGAATCCCGATCACGCAAAACGCTCGCCGTACATGCTCCGGCATTGCAATGGTCATCCACGGTACAAGAATCCAGATCATCGCAGGTGTTGGAATCATCGTTCACATGTTGACATCCAAGATTTGGATCACAGGAATCATCGGTGCATGAGTTTCCGTCATCGCAATCCAGCGCAGAGCCAGGCTGACAGGAACCTCCGGCACAAACATCCCCTGTCGTGCATGCATCGTTGTCATCACACGGCGCAGTGTTATTGGTAAATACACACCCAGTCTGTGGATCGCAGGAATCATATGTGCAAAGTTCGCCATCATCACAGACCAGGGCCGTGCCTGCCTGGCAAAAACCTCCAATGCAGCTCTCTGCGCCATTACACACATTGGAATCATCACAGTCCGAGTCATTGTTGCAGTCACCGCAAGCTTCGTCATCGAGATCCGTAAGACCATCACAGTCATTGTCGATGGTATCGGAGCACAAGGCATCCCCAGCCGGCCCCTCGAATACATCCGGGTTCACATTGGGATTTGAATCGTCGCAGTCGTCACCACCGCAGGATTCGGACACATGGCCATCGGAATCAGCATCCAGGGGCGTTCCTTGACAGTTTCCATTGGAGCAAGTGTCTGCGGTGGTACATGCATCGTTGTCATCACAGGGCAAGACGTTGTTGGTGTTCACACAGCCGATCCGTGAATCGCATGAATCATCGGTGCAAGGGTTTCCATCATCACAGTCAATGGTTGTGCCCGGTTGGCAAGTACCTCCCCCGCAGGTATCGTTTTCAGTGCATGCATCACCATCATCACATGGCAAGGAGTTGTCGGTATACACACAACCTAACTGTTCGTCACAGGAATCATCGGTACAAAGCTCACTGTCATCACATATCCTGGCAGCGCCAGATACGCATTGTCCATCCTGGCAAGTGTCCGAAACGGTACACTCATTGTCATCAGTGCATGCACCTTCCCTGTTGGAATATACGCAGCCCGAATCCGGATCACATGAATCGATAGTACACTGCTGACCATCATCACAGTTGACAGGTGTTCCGCTATAGCAAGCTCCGTTTGAACAAGTGTCATTTTCCGTACAAGCATCTCCATCATCACAAAGCGCAGCATTATTTTCGTAGTAGCACCCGGTATCGGATGCGCAGAGATCATCGGTACACGGATTTCCGTCATCACAGTCCAAGGTGTTTCCGCTTGAACATGCTCCGTTGGAACACATGTCATTTTCAGTACAGGCATCTCCGTCATCGCACGGCAATGTGTTGTTATCGTGCAAACAACCGGAAGACGGGTCACAGGAGTCGGTAGTGCACTGATTTCCATCATCACAATTCAGGCTGGTACCAGACGCGCATGATTGGTTGACACAGCTCTCCAGTCCATTGCAGACATTACCATCGTCACAGTCAGCATCTTGGTGGCACTCCTGGCAGCCGGTATCATCACTATCCGTAAATCCATCACAATCGTTGTCCAATGTATCGTCACACGTGCCCTCGTCACCCTCGAATGAAGAGGGGTTTACATCAGGGTTGCTATCGTCACAATCTGTCCCAGAACACTCTGATGCAACATACCCATCCATGTCCGCATCCAGAGGCAATCCCGTGCATGAACCGGAGGAACAATGATCGGCCATGGTGCACGAATCTCCGTCATCGCATATGGCCGAGTTGTTCACGTGGACACATCCCTGGTCCTGGTCGCAAGCATCGTTGGTGCACGGATTTTCATCATTACAATCAGGTGCGACCCCATCGCTGCAAAAACCATCAGTGCAAAGTTCCTGGCCATTGCACTGGTCACCGTCATCGCAATCAGAATCAGCCTGGCAGGTGACACAATCCAAATCGTCATCATCGGTCTTGCCATCACAATCATCATCTATGGTGTTATCACAGGTCTCATCCGCCCCGGGATGCACCGAAGCATCGTCATCGTTACAATCCAGGCCTCCGCAACTCATATCCTCATAACCGTCCTGATCCACATCCTCGCACAAACCGTTACACGTCCCGTTATCGCAGACCAGGTCAGTGTCACAAATGTTGCCACATGACCCACAGTTGAGGGGGTCGGTTCCAAGCTCCGCTTCACAGCCAGTTTCATCATCCCTGTCACAGTCCCCAAAACCGGATAAACACTCCCCCAAAGAACACTCCCCCTCTATGCACAAGGCCTGGGCATTGTCATACTCACATTTGTTTCCACACGAACCGCAGTTGGCAGTATCCGTGTTGATATCCACACAATCTTGTCCGCATGCCACCAGGCCGGACGAACAGACGGTGACAAACTCCACCTCCACCAGAGCCGGAATACACTCACCATTTCGAAAGCCCTTGCACAAGGGTCTGGAGCCCGTCCACGCAGACAACATGCTGTCTCCCTCGGTCGTAGAGCCAATATAGCCTACGGCTCTTCCATCTGCGTCAGTTGGCGATTGGGGTTGTTCTATGGTGTCGGGAATATCGCCATTGGTATTCCGGCTTGAACGTATCTCTACAGGTATTCCAGATAGAGGACGCGATTGGTCTCCGTCTGCAAATACAAGCACCGAGACCTCAATACCAGCCTTGCCGTCAGCTGGAACTGAGGCCGGATCTGCTGAAATCTCCCCCATAACCTTTACGGAAATAGCGCCTCCACAATCACATCCAGCCATGCCAAGGGTATATGCAAGCAAGGGAAAAATAACGAAACACAGAGAAAATATCCTGTCGATCCGAGCAATTCGTTTCATGGTACACTCCAGGATCCATATTTAAGCAAGGACGATATTCCATGATATCGCAGAAAGGCCTGGAGGTCAATCCCACCGGGCCCCAACTGCTTGTAATAATTATCAATTTCACAAAGGGAAGTCTGGCGTCCCATAATGATCTATACAGCAGGCAGTCCAATCCTGCCGCGGGCCTACGAAAGGTTCTCAGGTACGGTCCTGCTTAACGACGGTCACCCCGGCGGTGCTCGCCTTCGCTGCGCGCCGGCGGGGGGCCCCCCGACCGTCTGCGCGGACCTGCATGGGGGCAGTTTTCAAAACTGCCCTGAAGCTCGGGAGATGGCGAATGAGGAGGAAGATCAACTAGCTTGCATATAGATGGAGATGAATACCT
>JALVPF010000422.1 GCA_027031935.1 Myxococcales bacterium
GTCAAGCTTGTGGTCAAGCTAAAATTTCACACCCTTTTGAAGCAGATTTCCCAGATCGCCTGTAATGTCACACAGATGCAAGGAATCGTCCGCAGTCGTAGATTGCCCACGTCGAGGTCTCACCTTCACAGAAAAAGCTTCTGCAGCATCGACACGGAGATCGCAAAGTGGATCAACGATAGGAAGCGGCATCAATATCGTGACGCTTGAGGAGCTTGTAAAAGTTCACCCTATTTATGCCGGAAATTTCAGAGGCTTTCGAGATGTTTCCAGCCACCTGAGTCAGCAGATGCTCCAGATACTGTCGTTCGAAATCCTCCAGGACCTTCTTCTTCATGTCCTTGAAATCCATGGTGGGTGCAGCCGCTGAAACGCCGGAAGGGATCTTTTCCCTGAGCCGTCTCGGCAGGTCCTCCACAGAGATCGTATCCGATTCCGCCATTATCACGGCCTGCTCAATGGTATTTTTCAGCTCCCTGACGTTTCCGGGATAGTCGTGTTTCATCAGCACATCCATGGCCTCCTTGGTGACACCGGACACGGATACACCGTGTTCCCTGGACAACTCTTCCACGAAGGCCTTTACCATGCCGGGAATGGATTTCTTGTACTGTCTCAGCGGCGGCAACCACATGGGCACCACGTGAAGCCTGTAGTAGAGATCCTCCCTAAACAGTCCATCCTTCATCATCTCTTCCAGATTTCTCGAAGTAGCTGCTATGACCCTGACATCCACCCTTGTGGTCACATCGTTGGAACCGACCTTCTGTATCTCACCGTCCTGCAATACACGCAGCAACTTCGCCTGCAGAGGTAATCCAAGCTCACCGATCTCGTCCAAAAAGATGGTCCCATTGTTCGCCTTTTCGAACTCGCCCACCCTGTCATATGATGCCCCGGTAAAGGCGCCCTTCATGTGACCGAACAGGGTCGATTCCAAGAGCTGGTCAGGTATGGCAGCCGAGTTTACCACCACGAACTTCTTGTCCCAACGTTTTGAATTGAAGTGAATGGCGTGAGCCACCAGTTCCTTTCCTGTTCCGCTCTCACCACGCAAGATGACGGTAGCGTTGGTTCCGGCTGCCTTTTCAACCCTCTTTTCCACCTCGTCCCACTCAGGGCTCAAGCCGCGGATCATTATCCCACGACCTCCCGGGGCACCATCCCTGGTGGCTTCATACAGCTGCGCGCGCCTCACCAGCGTAACCACGCTCTTGGAAAGCTCCTGCAAGGTCTGCTGGTCGTCGAGAGTAAAGGCATTTGATGATGAACTCTCCACGACTATGACCCCGATGCACCTGTCCTGAAATGAAATAGGCACAGACAGGTGACTTTTTATGCCTTGAAACAAGGGGATATAATTGGGATCCTTTTCGATGTTGTTGCTCAGGTAAGGCTTGTTGCTGTCCAAAACCTGAAAGACTATTCCTGACGCCTTGCCACGCTGCCGCCTTCTGATTTTTTCCGGCACCTCGGAGATCAGATTACCCATGACCGCATGACTGTGGGTCACCAACTCGCCGGTCTTTTCATCAGCCATGAAAATGATGCCATTGGACGTTTTGGTCCTCGCCAGGGCCAGTTGAAGGACCTTTCCCAACAACACGTCCATCTCCGACACATCCAGTTCCGACGGGCTGACCATGCGGCGGTTCACATCCCACCAGGCTGCCAACTCCCTCTTTGACGACTCCATCTTTCCATGGGAGCGGATTAGCACAGCGGTCTGCTCCAGCAAAATCTCCAGAAAAGCCAAGCGCTCCTGTCCAAAACCATTTTCAGAAGCAGATTCCATGACCAGGATGCCATTGGACCTGGCGCCTACGGGCAAGGGGGCCACCACCTGTGAGGCAGTCTTGGAAAAAAACATCTTTTCCGGGTCGTTTACGAAACAGATCTCTCCGATTTTGCTCAGCTCTTGCACGTATGGTCGTTCATCAGAGAGAAGATCAGGGATGTCTCTGAGGCGGCCCTGGGTTCTTACCTTGATTTCCAAGGAGGACTTCTCCGGGTTGTGCTGGAGTACGAGTCCCTCCGAAGCGCCCATGCCCTCTTTGACTCCACGGAAAATCACATGGAAAATACCCTTCAGATCGCTACGTTTTGTTGCGTCACGCAAAAGATCATATAAAAGAGTCAGGTCCTGTTGCGGTATTTCCTGACGCCTGCCCATGTCTGTCACCTCCCGAATCGCTTCATTTTTCAAGCGCCGCCTTTTTCATAAGGTAGTCGATCTCCGGGCCGAACATGATGGTGTGTTGAAATCGTTCTATGCCCAAGAGCGGTTTTGGAAAATTCACGGACAGCAACTTCCTTATCACACAATATGCCAAGACATCATCATTTGTGGAATCATGAACTATGCCTACCTGATCCAGGTGCCCCTCTTTGCCCAACTCCATGCTCAGGGTCAGCTTGCCAGACGGGTTCGGACGTTTTTCTCTCCTGGACACATCGCACTTCCACAAAGCAGGCATGAGTTCGCTCAGCCTTGCCTGCACAGCGCCGCGAAATTCCTTCATGGTTCCCGGATCGTGTTCCAGGGGCCTGGATCCAGCCAGCACATGGAATTGGTCTTGAGCATACTGCTCGTCCAAAAAGGAGATAAACGAATCGTGTGCCTTGCCTGCCTGTTTGTTCTTGCCCGCCTCCTGAAAAAGGCGCCACAAAAAATAGGACCTGGATGGTTCGGTCAATGTATCCGCAAACTCACCTGTAGCCAACTCCATCTGGCTTCCACCCAGCAGCCCACCAAAAATACTCTTGGCCCAAGTGGTAAAACCTGCACTGGGATCCACATTCAGGTCTTTCAAATCCGACAGAGCCTGAGCCATCAAGACCTTTTGTCCAAGTGACTTATAAGCGGCCGCCTTGACAAGCAGCAAGTCCCATGTGGGCCTCGCCCAGGAAAGAGCCTTTTTCACCACATCCAGCGCATCCTTGGGTCTGTTGAGCCTCAAATCTATGGAAGCCAGGCACAGGGCACACAGAGCATCCGAAGGATGCTCGTCAAGACCTGTACTCAAAGCGTGTTGCAGTTTTTCCAAAAGCCTCTCGGAGGGATTTGGCAGTTGCTGTAAAAGCCTCAATGCAAAGTAGGCATTGGAATCAGCGGCTTTGACAAAAGAGTCGACAGCCTCGTCCTTGTCTCCCGATTCCAGCAACCACCAGCCAGCGATATACTCTACCATGCCGGTGCCCGGATATGACTCGTTTACAGACTTCAAGGTCTGCATGGCTGGCACAGTTTTCGAGCTTCGATGTTCATCCAGCGCTTTACTTAGCAAAGCCATGGCTCGAGCTTTTTGCTCTGCTGAAAGCTCTTGTGGGCCAGGCGGATTGCGGGAAAATTTACCCTGTATATACGGAAACATCCTCTCCAGGTACTTGCGGGAAGAGACCAGTTCGGTATAGGCCATGTACTCTGCAGTGGCAGAGACATTGTTTCCTTCTGCCTCATAAATGCTTGCAAGATTCTCATGGGCTTGGGCTATGAGCGGATATTGATCGAGAGCAGCCAGAAATTCTCTCTGTGCTTCTGCTGCCTTGCCCCTGTCCAGTAGGTCCTCTCCCTGTTTCATGAAGCGATCCGCCCTGATCATCTCTTCGCTTCGCTCATCCTCTACCTTTGCCAGGTCTACCAGTCTGCCG
>JALVPF010000423.1 GCA_027031935.1 Myxococcales bacterium
AATATATGTGCCAAACTGCTCTCATGACTTCAACCTTGCGAGCTTCAGGAAATGCACCCTTGATTTTTGGAAGAGTAAACTCCCTGCTGCCCATATTGCCAAGGGAACCCAGATTTTTGTGAAGATTCTTGTACGCAAGCTCTATAACAAAACTGCTCTCTTCTACTTTTACCCCCTTTCTAGCGGGGATGAAGAGTCGCTGACCAGAGCTGAGATCGAATTCGTCAGCCAGGTTTGGGTTAGCTTCGAGAATCTGAACCCACTGCTTGGGGTCTGAATAGTAGAAATTGGCGATATCACTCAGTGTTTCACCTTGGCGGACCACGTGGCTTCGCTGAGCGCCGGCCTCTATTCGTTCGCTTTGCCTCAAAGGCAGCAGCAGCTCATTCTTGTCTTTTGACGTGGCCGGCCTTATCGCTATGCCGTCAATGAGCGAGTGCGTCAACTCGGCACCTGCTGGAAGCACCAAGGACAGGTATTGGGCAGTGTGATTGCGTACCCGAAGCTTCATCTTGGTAATCTCGGTTCCGTCCTCGATCACAACCGTTGATGCCTGCAATTCATCAATAAGCGTTGAGGTGATTTTGACCTGGGCATGCCTCTTTGCAATGGCCTTTATCTGAGGTTTTTGCTTGAAGGAAAAACCGTGCTGGAGGGGATTGGTGGTCAGGGCAGTCAATTCCACAGGGAGATCTTTGGGGTTTAGCTGCTCGGCATTTTTCACTTCTGCAAGTTCGAGATTCAGTCCGGCCGGGCCCTGTACCCCCAACGACCCCTCCATGGCAACTCCCTGTCCGGGTAGAGGCATGGCAAGGGTGATGGGTTTGCCCTCTTCGGCCGGGAACTGAAAATGCACAGCCAAGCTTACCTGATCTTGCACCAGGTATCTCAGGAGCACGGTCAGTTTTTCTCCCTCAGTCGAGTCTGTATACCACTGCAACACGGCATCACCGTCCACTCCGACTACCTCCAGCCCCTCTGGAAGTCGTAAATCCACGCGATCTGTCTCACCGTTGATTATCCTCAGCTTGAACATCGATAGTCCTGTGACCATGTCAACCTGAATGGTAAAAACCGTATTCAACCTGGCTTGGAGTAGGACTTTTTCGGACGATTTGTGCGTCAGCTTTCTTCTCCATGCCAGATTAACAAGACCGCTGGCATCAAGAGCACCCGTCAAGGTCGTACTATTGGCCGATGATTTGATATCGATCAAGGCACCTTGTGACAACCTGGGCTCTATATCGACTTCGGGGATTCGTATCTTCAATCTCGTGACACCTGATTGGGGAACCCGGAACGTCAGTCTTCTGGCAAAGTCGACCTGTTCATGGCCCCAGTAGAATTTTACCTCCACCGTATAAACACCTGGCGAATCCACACCAAGGGTGTACATGGAACCTTCTCTAAGCAACGAGGTCCGTCTGCCATTTATTGTAACCTTGTCTATGGAAGCCCCCGAGTCCAGGACCGGAACCCTCAGGTGCCCGCTGTCGTCAAGCACCTCGAACTTCGCAATGAGGGTGGCTGAAAACAGGCCCTTGTTGAAGGATCCAGTGATGGATCTTTCAATAGGGCAAAAAGGAATATCCGGTCTTGGTGCTTTGGTATCGTTTTCCACCTGTGTCTTCATCAGTTCCCATCGCTCAAGGGGAATTTTGACTTTTCCAGAGTCTGCACCAAAGGCTGCGGGACTGAGCAGTATTGTAAACAAGGCACATCGAATCACTCGCATGCTTACCATGCCGGCCCTCCTTTTCGAATGAATCCTCGAATCATATACCAAGATACGGATCTTTTTATCTTTTTTGTTATCTGTGCTTAACCATGGCGGGGATCTGTTCGAAGCTGTCCACCATGGCGTCCGGCTCACAGGTGGCGAGTTGCTCTTTGTTCCAGGCACCCCATGTGACCGCTATGGATTTCATTCCTGCTGCCTTGGCTGCCAGGACATCTCTATTTGTATCACCAACCATGGCACAATTTTCGGCATCGAGTCCCAGCAAGGATGCCACGTGAAGCAGCAGCGCCGGGTCCGGCTTGGGTGGGTGATGTTCTGAGCCCACAATATGGGCAAACCTGTGTGCCTGTCCCAGCCCGTCGAGTATTTGGACTGCGCTCCATGTGGGTTTTGCCGTGGCCACTGCAAGGAGCTTGTTTTTCAACGCGTCCAGGGTTTCGATGGCACCGGGATACAGCTTGCTCGTGTCCGTACAGTGATCACAGTAGTTGGCCCTGTAGATGTGCACAAACCTCTGCAGTCCCTTTGCATCACCATCTGGCACGATTTCCGAATAGAGTTCCGCCAATGGATATCCAAGAAATTTGTGCAGGTCTTGTGGGGTGTATTTGGTGATCCCTTGATCTTCAAGGGCAACCATGACGCTATGGAGTATGTCGTTGTGGGTGTCGACCAGGGTACCATCGAGGTCGAACACCACTGCTGCTATTTCCCTGTCAGTTGTTGCCATGTGTGGGCTCAAGGCAGGTCCAGAGAGACGGCTTCGCCAGGCAAGACCTTTCCCCGTTCTTCTTTCAGGTGGCAGGCCACCGTGTTGGGGTCGTGTTCGAACACCAGTATCCAGTCTTCCTCCACTGCTTGGGCCAACAAGACTCTTTTTTCATCAAGGGTCATGAGCGGTTTGTGATCATATGCCATGATCCATGCCAGGTTTACATGAGCTGCGGTGGGTATGAGGTCCGCGCAAAAGACCACTGAGCCCTTCCCCTGCCCGACGACTACTATCTGGTGGCCCGGGGTGTGCCCTTGTGTCCGCTGAACACGCACTCCTGGTGCGATTTGAAAATCCCCCTGTACCATGGAGAGGGAAAGCTCTTTTTCCCATACTTCAAAATCATGTGGGAAAAAACTGGCACGATCCCATTGGCTGGGCTCCCTGGCCCAGTTCCATGCTTCGTCCTGAATGTGAATCCTTGCATTGGCAAAGACTGGTCTTAGCTGCCCTTTGTCATCAAGCGCAAGCAGTCCCGAGACATGATCGAAATGAAGATGGGTGGCTATGACATCAGTGATTTCATGTGGCGCTATACCCAGCGTCTGCAGGCTTTTTACCAGTCCCGTGTCCGCGGGTTCATACCGGTAAATCCTTTGCTGCTTTTCATCGAACCTGGGACCTATGCCTGCATCCACCAGAATGTGCCTGTGACCATCTGTGATGAGCATGGGCCTTAGCGCCATGGTAATACGATTGTTTTCATCGGGCGCGTGGTGTTTGCTCCACAAAAGCTTGGGCACGATTCCGAACATGGAGCCTCCGTCCAGCCCGAAAGTTCCTTCCAGTATGCTGTATACATTCCATGTACCGATTTTCATATCCTGTCTTCTCCAATGTTCATCAGAGCTTGCATTTCATTGTTTCAGATACGATACTTGCTCGCCGGATGCAACAGGAACAAGAGGTGATCTTGAATTATGAATTGTTATTGAGGCCTTTTGGGCAAGGTGAAGGTTTTGCCTCTGGAAAGGTGTTCGATTCCCTATCGAAGGCCGGGTTTGAATTCACCAGGGAAAAACCCATCCTTGCGGATTTTGCCCTCAGGGACGGCAAGCTGAAGGCAACACAGTTCACTGGACAGGATTCGGAGCAGGTAGCCCATGAGGATTTGATCATGGGGCTGAACCTGGAGTTTTCCATGGGCCTGAGCCGTGCTGATGCCGATATGGCTGTTGCCAAGATCTTTGAACTCTCCCAGGACCTGGGCGCCCTGGTTTTCGATCCTCAGGCCGGTCAGGAGGTGGGTCCATCCAGTCACAATCTGGTGATGGATACATGGCAAAGGAGCGTTGGATTCCAGGCAGACGTGGTAGGTAGTGTCACCATGGGTGGCTCCAGTCCCGACTTGTTGGGCTACAAGGACAATCCCAAGAGCAGGCTTGGTTTGTACGTTCTGGGTATACTGGCGCTTTTGATGCTCGTATATATGGCCAGGAGATGCTCCGGAGCCAGTGAGACAGCAAACAAGCCATACGTCAACGACTTCACTACCAGTACAGGGGGTAAGTGATGGGTCAGTCGTTTCTAAACCTCATGCCCGTGGATGAGGCCTTGGGCATTTTCGAACAGTTTCATGCCGTGTCCAGGCTGGAGAAGGTTCCTCTAGGAAAGAGCGTGGGGCGAGTCACTGCAAAGGCGATTCAAAGTCCTGAATCCATTCCTCCTTTCTCCAGGGCGCTCATGGATGGCTATGCGGTGAGGGCTTCGGATGTTGCGTCTGCTCGCGAGACCTCGCCGGTTTTTCTGGAGGTGACTGGCGCTGTGACCATGGGCTCAGAGGCCAGGCTCGTTCCCGGATCAGGGCAGGCGGTGAGCATTCCTACAGGGGCCATGCTGCCGGAGGCTTGCGACACCGTTGTAATGGTGGAGCACACAAGGGAACTTCCCGACGGGCGTATAGAGGTGCTCAAGGCATCTGCTCCAGGGCAACACGTTCTGAAAGAGGGAGATGACTTTCCCAAGGGACAGACATTGCTGGGCCCGGGACACAGGATTTGCGAATTGGACTTGGGCGCACTGGCTGCCTGCGGCGTTTCGGAAATCGAGGTTGTGGCAAAGCCAAGAGTGGCAATTTTATCTACTGGTGACGAGCTTGTAGGCCTGGAAGATACGCCCAGTGCCGGACAGGTCAGGGATACCAACGCCACGACCCTCGCTGCTCAGGTGGAAAGATGCGGAGTGCAGGCATCCATAGTGGGCAGGGTCGAAGATGAATATAAGAAACTCCTTGACGCAACTTCCCGTGCCTGCTCAGAAGCGGACATGGTGCTTCTTTCAGGCGGCTCTTCCGTGGGTGCAAGAGACCACACTGCAAATGTATTGAAGGAGCTTTCAGGCAAAGAACTTCTCATAGAGGGTGTGGCCATAAGTCCCGGCAAACCGACCCTCCTGGCAAAGGTAAGAAAAGTTGCCGTATTCGGCTTGCCCGGTCATCCAGTGAGTTCTTTTGTGGTTACGCACGCATTGGTCAGTCGTCTCATTAAAATACTCTCGGGTGACAAAAGCACGGCCGTGGCATCCTTTGTAAAAGGGCGGCTGGAGTATAACGCGAGGGCGGCACCTGGCCGAGAGACATGGATGAGGGTACTGGTGGAAAAAGGCGAAGACGGTGAAAACAAGGTCTTTCCCATTCATGGGGAGTCTGCGGTTTATTCGTCCCTGTTGCAGTGCAACGGACTGCTGCGTATTCCTGCGGACAGGGAAGGTTTCGCAAAAGGGGAGGTGGTTTCAGTGGAGGTGCTGAGGTGAGAGCCAGATACAGGATGCTTATGTCCATGCAGAAGGCTAAGAAGAAGTTGCTTGACAAGCTTGGTCCCGCAGGGTCCATGGACCACGTAGAGCTTGTGGTGCAAGAGGCCTGTGGTCGTTATACGGCAGCGCCTGTTTTCGCCGCTATCAGCTCGCCTCCCTATCATGCTGCAGCCATGGACGGAATAGCGGTCAGGTCTCGGGCGACTGTTGGCGCGTCGTCCACTCGCCCGGTGGTCCTGGCCGAACCGGAAGATGCCATGGCCATAGATACCGGCGATCCCATGCCGGCAGGCAAAGATGCTGTAATACCCGTAGAGGACATAGACTCGGTGGAAGGTGGATTTGAAATCCGACAGGCTGCAGCACCGAGACAGCACGTCAGGCTCACAGGTGAGGACATGGTAGCAGGAGAGATGATCATGGCTTCGGGGCGCATGATTCAGCCTTCCCATGTGGGAGCCATGCTCGGTGCTTCGGTATTGAAGGTCATGGTTCGTCGCAGACCAAGGGTCGCGATTTTGCCTACGGGAGACGAACTCTGCGAGCCTGGACAGGACCCGTCGTCAGGCAAGGTGATAGAGTCCAACTCCAGGATGCTCGCTGCCTATGTCGAGCAGTGGGGTGGGGTGCCCGTGCGTCTGCAACCAAGGCCCGATGATCCTGTTCAGTTGAAACAAGCCATTTCATCAGCATTGAAAGGTGACTGCGACGTGCTGTGTGTGCTCGCTGGATCTTCTGCCGGCAGGGATGACTACACACCCGAGCTTTTTTCGGAAATGGGCGAGTTGCTTTTTCACGGGCTTACGATGATGCCAGGAAAACCAAGTGCCGCAGGGATAATAAACGGCAAGCCTGTCATAGGTATTCCCGGATTTCCCGTTAGCGCGGCCTTAGCCGCTGATCTCTTGCTAAGCCCGGTGTTGGCACATTTCCTGGGCTGTGCTGAACCGATGCCCGAGCGAATCACCGCCAGCTTGTCCCGCGCAGTTCCAAGTCGACCAGGGCTGGTGGAGTGGATACGCGTAGTGCTTGGAAAATTCGAAGATGGCTGGGTGGCGTCGTCCTTGAGTCGTGGCGCAGGTGCCATAAGCACCTTGAGCCGCGCCCATGGCAAGGTGGCAATACCCGCTGGAAGCGAGGGGCTCGCAGCGGGCACTAGTGTGAAAGTCGAGTTGCTCGTACCCAGGTCAGAAATAGAAGGCTCCTTGCTCCTGTCCGGTTCCAGCGACCTGGCACTGACTGTTCTTGATGACCTCCTGGGAAAGGCTCATCCCGGGGCGAGCCTGTCCGTATCACCCTTGGGAAGCCTGGCAGGGCTCGCTGCCCTTGCGCGGGGTGAATCTCATCTGGCAGGCTCTCACCTGCTTGATCCTGAAAGCGGAACCTATAACGAAATCGACGTGTCAAAGGTCATGCCTGGACAGGAGGTGGCCTTGGTCACCATGGCATATCGTCAGCAGGGATTGTGCCTGAGGCCCGATGGGAAGCGCAAACCCAGGGACTTGGCAGAAGTCCTGAGCATGGGGCTGAGGTGGGTCAACAGGCAAGCTGGTTCGGGAACCCGTGTGTTGACAGACCACCTGCTGGCCAAACAGGGCCTGAGTTTTGCTGGAGTGGAAGGTTGGGACCATGAAGAGTTTACCCACGTTGCGGTGGGAGAGGCTGTCCGTTCCGGTGTTGCGGATTGTGGCATGTTGATATTGGCGGCTGCAAAGGCCTTGGGCCTGGAGTTCATTCCCCTGGTGGAGGAACGTTACGATCTGGTGATCCCGAGAAAAATGCTTGAAGATGAGCGTGTGGTGAATCTGCTACAGGTGCTGAAGTCCCCTGAATTTCGCAGTAACATGGAAGCGCTGGGTGGATACGACGGAAGAGAGACAGGAAAAGTCAGGTTTTTACCGGAAGACTCATGGTCTGCAGAGATATAAGAATCGGCCCACGTGGCTCCAGAAAGACAATTAAGGTCAAACCAATATTACGACGAAAAAAGAGAAGCGGCCATAGGTAGACTGGTGCTCATGGCTCAGAGATGGTCAGCACCACCTTGCCAGATGGTTCAGGTGCAGAATTGCTCAAGCCCAACACCAGTCCGGTTGTTACAGCCCCGGCAAGCACTACACCGGTAGCGGTCCAGAACCACCATGTCTTGTACCAGGCGGTCGAACCTTTGTTCTCGTCGCTGTTTTTGTCTGTCAGCTCTTTGGGAGTGGAAGTGGTGGCAGCTTTTTCTACTAGCTCATGCTCATCCTTTTGCTCTGGGGGGTTCAGGGCTGCCATGACACTGGGAGACGCCATGGCAGCGGCCATGGAAGAAAACGCCTCTGCGAGTTTTTTTGCATCTGGTTTGCCCGAGGGATTCATGGGTACCATGCTCGGGTCGGACACCAGTCCCTTGGAGGGAATGTACAGACCGGTGTAAAGGACGGCAGAACCCCTGTTTTTTATCTGGCCCAACAAGAGTGCCTTGACACCCAGATTGCCTGCCAACCTGTCCAGATCGGAATCGGGCCTGGTTCGCAGTGTTTCCAAAGAAGGCATTCTTCGACTCAAGGACAACAGTCTCCGGGAAATTGTCAGAGGATCGTTTTCCTGACCGGAAAAAATCGTGATCTGTCTTCTCTTGCCAGCCGGTAGGGTAAATGTACTTGCAAATGTGCCGCCGGTGATCTCCGCGGCTATCCACAACTCATCCCCTGCAACCCCTGTGTATTCCACCACTCCCGGAGGCATTCTTTTGCAATTTACAACGATCGTCCCCTGGCTGGGCCCTATCTCCAGCAATGTCTTGCCGATTGGCTTGCTCGCTCGTTCGTCGGATGCCAGATCAAAGGTTGCCACCAGCTTGGGCGGCATCACCGCAGGATCAGGCTCGGCATCCTTGTCGAACCTCTGTATCTGTTCCAGCAGGTGTTGGGCTTTAGTTTCATCCCCCGCGTCAAGAACAGACCTGGCCCAATACAGGTACATCTCGGCTGGTTGTTCCGGATTGCATCTGGTCAGAGGCCTTTTTCTCATCAGGGTGGTGGCTTTTGCAAAATACTTTTGTGCCTTTGCAAGCTTCATGTACTGATAGGCCTTTTTCCCTTTTTTCATCAGGACATCGAGCATTTCGCTCACGTCCCCTTGAGTCAATTCGGGGGTGATCCTCTGGAAGGCAAGCAGAATCCAGGGTAAATCGTCTCCACTTTTCTGAAACGCCTCGTCCAGCATCTCTTGCTGTACTAGGGCTTCTCTGGGTTTGTCATCACCAGGCAAGACGATGACTGCCACCCTTGTCTCTTCGGCTGACGTGTAATGGGCCGAAAAAACAACAAACAGCAGCACTAGTGCGCTCAACCTCTTCATCATCGACCTCCCGAATGGGATGGAGTGGTTTTGAATTTCGTAGTCGCTGCGTCCAGGATGCTTTGGGCAGTGGCTTTGCCAAACCCGTAAGCTATCAGCACCCTGTCGGCCAATCTGCTGACCAGGCAACTCTTTCCATCGCTGGATGTCCAGCGCATGGTGGGACTGGCCTCCAGGGGCTCCATTGTGAATTTTGGTGTTCTCGATGGCAAGGTCTTTGAAAACGCTCCTGCAAATTCAATCGCGTCCTGTTCGCTGTCAAAGACCCACAGGCCCACCCACGCCAGGTTTTCTCCATGCTCAAACACCTCTACCCTGTCTCCGTCCCAGCCTGCCGCTGCGCGTCGTTGCTCGTTGCGATCATCCAGCTTGTTTAGCAACTGTCCGGTCATGAACTCGCCCATTATATCCTCATAGATTTTTTTCCAGGGACTTTTTATCAGTCCCACGATGAAATCGAGGCTGATGGGTGTAGGTTCGTCTCTATTGACAAAATACTTTTCAGGATGAATCACCTGCTCTGTGGACGTGGGCATGCGGGAATAAACCCGGTCTATTTCTTTCCAACCCCCCATTCTTTTACCATAGCTTATGAATTTCAATCCTTTCAGATAAGGAAACATGAGACTGTTTCTAAGGGCCTCAGGCGCCTTGCCGAACTCGGGATACTGGAAAGATGACAATTGTATCATCAAGGAACCCAGCGCACCATCGAGGTCGAGCATGGAAAAATCCGCGTTCTGTTTGGCGTCACCCAGTGAATAAAGCATCATGACCAATGTCGCCTCTCCTTCTATGACAGCGGACTGGGCCAACACGGCATCGGAGTTTCCAGGACGGCGCTGGACGAGTTTGTCGATGTCAAAGCTCTGGTCCTGCAATGCGTGGCACAGTTCATGGGCGATGATGGTCTCCTGGGCACCTGGTTCGATCCAGTCTGCCAGGTAAAAGACTTCTTCCTTGGGATCGTAGAAACCACCTATCTGTTCTTCCAGAAGAGATACGACAGATGACTTGTAGTCCATGTCGGCAGGGATGAGGTCGAACGCCTTCATGGCCAGACCTTCATCCTGCATCTCGCCTGGTGCATATTGTTCAGCCATGGATTTTTTCAAATATGCACGTACTTGTTTTTTGGTGCTTATCTTCCATCGCACAGGCTTTTTTACGGGAAGGCCTCGCAATTTGGCAACGCCGGCTTCAACTCTCTTGCCCATGAGAACCAGTCTTTCATCCAGCCTCTCATCAGCATTGGCCCAGGGCAAAAACATGAATGAGACCACAAACAAGAAAAACGCACTGAGCCTTTGATGCATGTTCGCTCCTGTGAAAGTCTGACAAATGGTCATTCTGAAAATGAGAGCAGAATCTGGGCAGCCTAAGCTTCTGGATTTTGATCCAGAAAACGTGCGATGAGAAGTTCAGAGCGAAGATCCAGATCTGTAAACCTGACACGGGTGCCGATTTCAGATGGCTTTCCAACTGCTGTAATTTCCACGACTTCAGCTTTTACCTCTATGCGTTTATCCAGGCCAGGCAGGTCAAAGCGGAGTTTGACCACTGCGCCAGTGGGTAAATCCAGGGGTTTCGCAAAATATATTCCGCCGATAGCCACGTTCCCTTCGTGATCTACCCAATGCTTGTTTTCCTCTTTGACCTCGACCCGAATGGGTACCCTATGGCTCTCACGGCGATCTCCCAGACGCCGCTCATCCCTGATGGCGCCCTGGCGTCGATCGCCTCCGTCTCTGCGATCCGCCATGTTGTCTCCTTTCTATAGTCCGGTGGCAACCTTATGCTTTTATGTCTTGATTCGTCAAGAGAAACCCTGATTTTCACCTGATTTTAGACCGTAGCATACACCTTTCGTAGGCCCGCGGCAGGTGTAGCTGACCATATTTTTAGTTTCGCCACTCACCATCAACCGACAATGGTTAGAGTAATGCGAGCCTGTCGAGAAGCCAAGGATAGCTAGCCGTAGACAGGGCCGTACTTTCGGGGTCGTGACTTCTTTTTAGGGTCGCGACTCTCCGAGAACGACAATGTGGAGAGTATTGCGAATGAAGCCACCGTCTAGAAATCCAGTCGGTAACCCACCTGCCTCACTGTCTTTATGTGATGGGGGTGGGCAGGATCGGATTCCAGTTTGTGTCTCAAGCTAAGAATGTAGTTGTCCACGGTG
>JALVPF010000424.1 GCA_027031935.1 Myxococcales bacterium
CTACACGTCCGATCTTGAAAAACTCCGCGAAGGTGTTCTTCGCCTGAAGAAATATCTCAGGAAGCCTTGAATAGATCAGAATTTCCTGAGATTTTACGGCTGGTTGAGACCCTGACAGGCTGTCACCTGATCCGCCGGTGCCTGCTGCTCGGTGATCGACTTCAATGTGTAGCAGATTGTTGGCCAGTGATGCGGGAAGTTTGCATGCACCACTCCCGGGAGTCCGGACGGCACACCGGTAATTTCTACGTTGACGACATCCGGAGCATGGTTCCGTGCCAGCCTCCTGCCATAACAATCCAGTGACTGGGTTTGACCCCCGACAACCATATCCTCGTTGTTGGCTGCATACAGGTTGACGTAGAGAACCCCATCCTGCGTACCTGGGCGGCTGTAAGGCGCTTCGAGGGAAGGGTTTGCAATAGCGCTTTCATTGCAGTTGTCGATGAAGTCGTGTCCATTCAGGTCTACAAGAAATGATTCATCTCCCGGCAGGTTCGTTGAAAATGGAGCTGGGTCAGGGGAACAGGAACCGCAGGGCAATGCCTGGCTTTGTAAACTTGCAGTCCGCCCGCCACACAACTCCCGGCTGGAACGGTCGGGCTGGGCGTTATTTCCGCAGGTGAAGCTTCCGCCAACTCCGTGATTGGGCGTTGCCAGTGCAACGAATTCAAAGACGGTAATGGCGCCATTCTTTCGTGAACCCATCAGGTTTTTGAGATAGTAGCGGCTGCTGATACCACCCTGACTGTAGCCGACGATAGCCACCTTGCTGTTCTGATAGGACGGCATGTTCAGGATACCTGTCTGTTGCACACCGGCAGAGTCAGGACCACCTTCAATGGCAGCCAGAATGTCCAGGGCGTCTTCGGCAATGCTGCGGTTGTAATTTTCAGGATGCGATGCGCCATGCACTGGCAGTTCCAGGTAGAAAGGGTCGATCGGCAGATCGGGATTCGCTGCAAGGGCAGCGGCAAACGAGGTCGTTCCCGTAGCACCCGGTTGCTGCCAGGCAGGGCCAGCGCCACCACTGTGCCCATGAACAAACAGCACAGGAATTCGTGCAGAAACAATTTCATGGCGGGTCGGAGCAATGCTAACCGGCCACGTGTCGGAAACAGCATTGTTGGTCAGGCGGATCATGTTTGTTCCATCGAGCTTGATCGAAAAAATCTCCTGTTTAATATTGACCAGAGACCCAGGCACATCAGCGGATTGTACGGAAACATAAAGCTGTTGGTCATTTTTCGAAAAATCCAGGCCGGAAATATTTCCCTCTGCAGGTGCAGGTAGGGTGATTTCATGTGCCAGCGTCCAGCCTGCGACATTTAAAATCCGAATGGTTTCACGTGGTGGTTGTTCGTGGTAAAAGGCGCGGTAAGCCAGAAGCCGGCCGTCATGTGAAATCACTGGGAGCACTTCGCTGATATCGGCTGTGTTCGTCAGTCGTTGTAGACCAGAGCCGTCAGACCCGATATGAAACAGATCTCGTCGCTGGGTGGTTCGGTCAAAGCGCGAGAAAATGATTCTTTCTCCACCATTGTAGAAATCATGCCCCGAACCATCGGATTCATTTGCACCAGGGTTTGTCACCTGTTGCAACCCGGAGCCGTCAGGCCTGACGGTCCAGATCTTCGTGTTTTTCCTGAAAGCCGGATAGGCAAAGGCAATCAGATCACTCTGCGCCCACCGGGGGTTGGTCCGCTGCAAAGGGCCATTTGTAACCTGTTGAATATTCTGGCCATCCAGGCCCATGATAAAGATGTTTTCTCCCACGTCTCGAAAGGAGGAGAAAACGATTTTGTTACCGTCTGGTGAAATATCCGGGAAGTGATCGGTATCGGAAGAGTTCGACAGGTTCGTCTGGTTGCTACCATTACTTCGCATCTTGTAGATTTGCCCATGCCCATCGCGTTCGGAAACGAAAACCACCTTTGCAGCACACCCCCAGACAGAAAACATCACCAATGACAAGACTAGGATTTCTGTCAATCTGAGCAACGAGTGCTTTGTTCTGAAACGATTGATCTTTTTCCTGAATAAAGTGCTCGACTGCAATAAAGCAACATTGTGTGGAATACAGTATTTTGTGAGGTTCATTTTGTTGACTCCTTGGCGGTGAGTTTTTTAACTCACGCGCTGCTTTTGTTTCAGGGGGATATGTGGCCTTATTTCCTGACAAGTTTCAAAAAAAACAAACCATACTTAATCTAGGTTAAGGTCAATATCCGGGTATTTTCATTCTGAACTTAAAATAAATTACAGGTTTTGCAATGTTCATGTCAGGCCTATATGAGGCTCTTTTGATGAGGATCAAATTTTTCTTCCTAGTGAGTTCTATACTCAATTTAATAGACAAGTTGCACGAATGAATATTATGTATGCCATGCCTTCTCAGTGGCCGCGCAGTCTGTATTAGAATTTATATAGGAAAGGAAATTTGGGGATGAATGAAAATGTTTTGGGAGGGTTTGATCTTCCTTGGTTGGTTGTCTCTAGAGAAAGGCAAATATAAGAACAATCTTGGTCAAGATATAGAGAGGTAAAGATAGTTAACGGTTTTATTCAGGAGGCCACCCATGGGAAATGATTCTGAAGCGTTCTCAAATGATATTCATTGGCAGTTCTTCGCAGTTAGTCGCGACATGATGGATATGACGCAAGGGAACGCGTATTTCCCATTCGCATGGCGCTCTTCCTTGGCTTCCAATTACTTTCTTGAAAAAATCGCAACATATCTGCCGGAGGAGTATCTGAATTCACCTGTTGGTGATATCGCTGATATTCCTGCCAACGTGCAAGAAGCACTTGGCAGAGATATGACGGTTGGACAAGTTCTGAAGATGAGCCTCGCCGCTCTAGCAGAAAAGACAGACGTAGAGATACAAGAGATCGTTTCCTTGAAGAAAATGTTGGCGAAACAGCGAAGTTGAGGTGGTTTCAGTTGTAGTGCGCCCGTGTTGAGTAAAACTCCACTCGGGCGCAGAATATTATTTACTTTCTTTGCAGGCCTTTCTCTGCCAGTGCCAGCATAATATCGTTCATGCGGTGAACGAATCCGGCAGGATCTTCGAGTTGCCCGCCTTCTGTGAGGATGGCTTCTTCAAGGAGCAGGGTGGACCATTCCTTGAAACGTGCTTCGTCCTTTTCGGATTTCATCTGTTTGACCACGGGGTGGTCGAGATTGATTTCAAGTATTGGCTTGCTAGTCGGTATTTCCTGGCCGGCCTGCTTGAGCAATTGCTGCATGTACAGGGACAGGTCATGCTCGTGGAGTACGATGCAGGAGGGCGACTGTGTCAGGCGTTCTGAGCTGCGCACATCTTCAACCCGGTCGCCCAGTGCTTTCCTGATGCGCTCGAGCAGTACTTTCCCAACTTTGGTTTCCTTCTTTTTCTTTTTGGTTTTTTTACCGCTCCTGATCTTGTCGAGATCCAGATCACCCTTGGCGACGGATTGCAGCGGTTTGCCATCGTACTCGGTGACATGACTGAGCATCCAGTCATCGACCCGGTCGGAAAGCAGCAGGACTTCGATATCCTTCTCGCGGAAAATTTCCAGGTGCGGGCTGTTCTTTGCGGCGTTGAAGTTGTCGGCCGTGATGTAATAGATTTTCTCTTGGCCTTCTTTCATG
>JALVPF010000425.1 GCA_027031935.1 Myxococcales bacterium
GGAACCAGACAATGTGGATTGGCAGCGGCACCGGGCATATCTTCTGCTCGGAAACGGTGAGTTTGAAAAGGCTTACAAGGCACTGACTGCGCTGCGGCAAAAAAAGGGTAATAAACTGGAAGACACGAACAACCTGCTATGGGCGAGTTTGATGTCCAACCATCTTGATGACCAATCGGAACAAGAGGCGATTAAACTTGCTGGCCAGGAAAACCTCAGCCAAGAAAATCTGGGGACCCTGTCGATGGTGTTTCTTGAGCGGGGTATGCTCTTCAAGGCATCGGAAACCATGTACAAGCGCCTGTACCTGGAGCCCAAAGACGAGGACGGCAAGTGGTACTGGCTTTATTGCGGACGCATGTTTCAGATATTGGGTATGAACGCAGAAGCAAAGAAGGCCTTCGACAGGTTCGAGCCCAAGTCTCAGGAGGCCATTGCCGCTCGGAAGGTAATGCTGGCACGTCCACCCAAGCTTGATTAGGGATAATCTGGGAGATCTGATTCCAGAGGGGGGGAGAGCTGGTTGATCCCATCGTGCTTGAGTCAGACAGTTGCCGGTGATAGATTCCATCTCCTGATGTTGGACAAGGATAAAATCCTTTCAGGCGCATTGCCTTCGCCCCATGAGCTTGCCCGCTGGCTGGAGGTGGCTGACCTTACACAGATCGTTGCATTGATGAAGGTGGCTATCGAGGTTCGAAACAAGACACAAGGGAACAAGGCTGAGCTTTGTGCCATCGTCAACGCCAGGTCAGGTCGTTGCACCGAGGACTGTGCTTTTTGTGCGCAGAGTATCCATCATCAGACCAGTATCCAAAAATACCCTCTTCTTTCTTCGGAGGAGATCATCCAAAGAGCCGAGCGGGCAGCATCTGATGGCGTAAGGAGATTTTCCATAGTAACCAGCGGCCGGAATTGCCCCTCTGGCAAGAAACTGGATGAGATATGCAAAGCCATAGAAGGGATGAGAGCAAAAGCAGGGGTCTTGCCGTGCGCATCCTTAGGATTGCTCAATGAGCAACAGGCCCGTAGACTAAAGCAAGCAGGACTGGTCCGGTATCATCACAACATCGAGGCCGGGCCGGATTTTTTCCCCAGGATATGTTCTACGCATTCATTCGAAGAGCGAATGAGAACAATAGATACGGCCCGTGACGCTGGACTGGAGGTCTGCGTTGGTGGAATAGTCGGAATGGGTGAGGACTTGCACCAGCGTGCTGGCCTCGCCGTCGCCCTGGCAAGGATTGCTCCTGACTCAGTGGCCTTGAACTTTCTCAATCCCATAGAGGGTACACCTTTGCAGAACCAGCAATTCTTGTCCGTCTTGGAGGCCCTGGCATCAGTGGCAGTATTCAGGCTTGCTGTTCCCGGAGCACAACTGAGATGTTGTGGAGGCAGGACACAGGTCCTGGGAGAACTTTCTGCCATGATGTATCTGGCTGGTGCAAACGCGGTCATGACAGGGGATTACCTGACCACGCATGGGGCATCACCTGAAGAAGATGCTGCAGAGATACGCGCGCTGAGGCTCGATTTGGTGGGTCCGGATATGGTCCAATCATGAGCGAAAAAACTGAAAACTTGGTCGAACTGGATGTCTCTCATGTTTGGCATCCGTTTACCCAGATGAAAATATGGCCTGACGAACCTCCCCTGATAATTGACCATGCCGAGGGCAACTGGCTGGTGGACACGGATGGCAGGCGATATTTCGACGGTGTAAGCTCCTTGTGGGTTACAGTACATGGTCACAATCATCCGGTCATTACCAAGGCCATAAGCGATCAATTGCGCAAACTGGACCACTCCACCCTCTTGGGGTTGAGCCACGAACCCGCAGTGTGCCTCGCGGGCGAGTTGGCCGGGATTTGCCCTGGGGACCTGAAACATGTTTTTTACTCCGAGAGCGGATCTACCGCTGTCGAGATAGCTTTGAAAATCGCCTACCAATACTGGCAACAGACAGGTCACCCTGAGAAGAATACATTTGTGGCCCTCGGTGGTGCTTACCACGGAGACACTCTGGGCGCTGTGAGTGTTGGGGGAATCGATCTCTTCCACCAGGTCTACAAACCACTATTATTTCCGGTCCATCGCCTGCCCCAGCCCTTTTGTCGACTTTGCCCCCTTGGAAAGAAACACCCGGGTTGTGACATGGCATGTGCCCAGGCCCTGGACGAACTCCTGGAGACCAAGGCCAAAGAGGTGTGTGCCGTGATAGCAGAGCCACTGGTGCAGGGTGCGGCTGGCATGATCGTCGAGCCTGAAGGATACCTGAGACGGTTGTGGGAGATTGCAAGGAAACATGATGTTCTGTTCATAGCAGACGAGGTTGCAACTGGCTTCGGTCGTACCGGAAAGATGTTTGCCTGCGAGCAGGAGGGAGTCGAGCCGGATTTGATGGCGCTGGGCAAGGGGCTTACGGGCGGTGTACTCCCTCTGGCTGCCACCATGGCTACCGCAAGGATCTATGATGGTTTCTTGGGCGAGTATGACGAATTCAAGACCTTTTTCCATGGGCATACCTACACCGGAAATCCCTTGACCTGCTCTGCTGCCCTTGCCAATTTGCGGCTGTTTGAAGAACAGGAGGTTCTGGCTGGCCTGCCTGAGAAGATAGATTACCTGGCCAAGGGACTGGAGAGGATCTCTTCTCTTGAACACGTGGTGGAGGTTCGTCAAAAGGGGCTGATGGCGGGGGTGGAACTATGCGAAGACAAGGCAAGGGGCAAACCATATGCACAGCACCTGCGAATGGGACACAAGGTCATCATGGCCTGTAGAAAACACGGGGTGATACTAAGGCCCCTTGGTGACACCATCGTCATGCTGCCACCTTTGTCTTCGAGCATGGAGGAACTGCATGTTCTCATGGATGCTCTCTTTCGCGGAATCGTCCATGTGACTGGGTCTGGATCATGAAATCAATTATCGTAGACGAGGCATCGGGGATCGGGGGTGGTTCTGCCTTCGAACTTACCCGAAGGCTGGACCAGATAGAGCTGGCAGGCTTGAGAAGGGTGTTGCGTTCTGCAGGTCCAGCTTGTGCACCACGCATGACCATGGGAGGAGTCCCATGCATACTGATGGCTTCCAACGATTACCTCGGTCTTAGCCAACATCCTGCAATGATCTCTGCCATGTCCAGTGCCCTCGATGCTCGGGGTGCAGGAAGCGGGGCCAGTAGGTTGATTTCGGGTACCCTGGATAGCCACCTGGAGCTGGAACGAACCATCGCCTGGTTCAAGGGGACAGAGGCTGCTTTGTTTTTTTCCACAGGCTACATGACAAATCTGGCGGTTATTACGGGCCTTGCACAAACCGGCGATCTTGTAATAAGCGATGAGCTTAACCATGCCAGTATCATAGACGCGTGCAGATTGTCCAACGCCCATGTCATGGTATACCGCCACCGTGATGTGGAGCATGCTGCATCCTTGTTGGCCGGGTCCGAGGCACCGGTCAAGCTCATTGTAACCGACGGGGTCTTTTCCATGGATGGAGATTTGGCGCCGCTCAAAGAGCTTATGGAGCTTGCCCGGAAGACCGGTGCCTTGCTCGTGGTGGATGACGCCCATGGCACGGGTGTTTGGGGAGAGACGGGCAGGGGAACGGTTGAAC
>JALVPF010000426.1 GCA_027031935.1 Myxococcales bacterium
CTCCAAGAGCAAGAGAGAAAAATTAGCCAGGCAGATCACTGAGCATGCAGACGCGGTGGGCATTGGCGTGGTAGGACCTGCGAGGATAGATGAGACGAACATTCGGTTGGCAAGCCTGGAGGCCATGGGTCTTGCCATGGGGCAAATTCTGAACCAGGGAAAGATCCCGGATATCATTCTCGTCGATGGCAGAGATGTGTTCAAACTGCCGGATGGTGCGCCAACAGTGCCTGTAGAAGCTTTTATCAAGGGTGATGGCCGTTCTTTGGCCATAGCGGCAGCGTCCATAGTGGCAAAAGTCTATAGGGATGCTCTCATGAAGGAATACCATTCCATTTGGCCGGAATACGGTTTTGACAAGCATGCGGGATATCCTACCAAGGCTCATAAACAGGCATTGGTGGAACATGGACCATGTGAAATCCACCGTAGAAGCTTCAGGGGGGTGTTGACCTGACGGGATGCCGGTCTCTGGCTCTCTGGGATCTTTGTCGTCAATCTCCAGAGACGTGGGTCATGTGTATGGAGATTTGCCAGTTGGTGATGTAGTCGGTTCCTCCTGGAGATGACCCACAATCTGTGATGAATTTTATTACCTGTCCTTGCTGAATATTCAGGTTGAAATCGATCTGCGCACTGGAAGAAGAGTTTACTTCATACGGCCCTGAAAGCACCGCACCATCTCTTTTTACCGTAACACTGGTACCATCAGCGTTGTTGCCAAGAAGATCGGCTGAAGCCGTAATCTGTATGTCCCCGTCGTAAGGTGCCCACCATGTCAGTTCAGCTGTCTGGAGGTTTGCGGGTTGGACCCAGCCGTTGCCTACTAGGACCGTTGAAGTGGCGTTTTTATACCTGTTGTGGAAGTAGTCCCAGGATAGAAGGCTGCAAGTGCTGCCCATGCATGTTTCATATCGCCAGAAACCGTCTCCCTGAGCCTTTGTAAAATCCCCTGGATAATCCCAGTCCATGTCCGAGAGTACCTCGTTGATACCATCGGCGAATCGCCTGCCCAATTCCAGTTGACCGACCGTGTTGTAGTGGGCTGGGTCGTCGGGATGGCGTGGCAGATCAGTTGTCTCCACTACGTTCATTGGGCCCATATTTTCAGCCAAGAGACTCGTGGCGTCCCTAACCTTGTCAGCTTCAGGCCACATGGGCTGCTCAGCGATGAGTCCTGCAGTTATGGGAATGAGATCGACTCCCAGGTCTTCGCGCATGTCTTCCATGAAATCGCGCAAGTTGAAATAATATGCGTTGGCGTGGCCAGAGTCGCAGGCATCCGTCTCGCCCTGCATCCACACGAAGCCTGCGATCCTGGGGCTCCAGGCGATGTGCAGATCGCTCATTTGCTGGTTGACCTGGTTTATTAGCAGTTGGTAGAGATCCCCATTTCTGGCGTCCCATCTGTCGTACAGACCCGTCCCTCCTTCTGCTATCTTGATGATGGCGATGGACCTGGCGGGCCATAGCTCGTGCAATCGTCTGGCAAAGGAGAGTTCCGGTCCAAACCTGTCAGGAAGCACCCCAAAACCGGGAGCCACCGGATGGACCCAGTGAAGGCAGTTGGGATTGTATTCGTTGTGCACGGACAGGTCACAGAATATGTGTGTATTGGCAACACCGCTTGCGTCTCCTGCTCCCAACTCCGAGTTTACTCCCAGGCCCACCATGTTGGACTGTCCCGCCAGGATGAAAACCCACAGGTAGGGGTTTGCCTGTGGGCAAACATCATCTTCATCTATTTCATCGTCACAGTCGTCATCCAGGCCATTGCAGGTCTCTTCGGCACCCGGGTGTCGGGAGGCATCCTCTGGTGCACAGTCCGGGCCCAGACAGGAACTGCCCTCGCCATAACCATCGTGGTCCGGATCGATGCATGTCTCCTGGTCGGAATCTCCCGTGTGGTCTCCCGCATCTGTATCCGCATCATCTGTACCAGGGTCCGAGCCAGCGTCAGCACCTGCGTCTGTACCAGGATCTGAACCAGCATCTGCGTTTGAGCCTGAGTCTGAACCTGCATCTGAACCTGCATCTATGCCCGGGTCTGAGCCAGCATCAATTCCTGCGTCCGTACCAGCGCCAGCACCGTCATCCGGCAGAACCTTGGTTTGACACACACCAGAAAGGCAAAAGTAGGCCTCTGCACAATCCCGATCCGATTCGCAGGTGGTGTCGTTGGAACAGGCAATGAACAAGTTTCCAAAACACAATATCGTAAAAATCATCTTCGATTTTTTCATGGCGGCAGACTATACCATCTCATTTTCATGTTCGCCACGGAAACGATTCTGATTCCCGCATAAGCTTCACAGATAGACCGATTTAGAGTAGTCTTTTACAACTGGAAGATTGATAGTTTTATCACCAGACCAGCAAAAGGACTGCTTGACGAAAATAGGAGATACAGTTTTGACCGAGTCTCGTGTAAACAAGACCTGGAAAAATGTGTTCAATGCAGGGATCGTACGCACAATACTTTTTTCTTGCCTGCTTTTTTCGTCTGTCTCCTGCGGCATATTCGTCAATGATGGCCCTTGGGATCTGGATCTTGTGTTTGGAGTAAAGGGACCGGGTCTGGCAAGTGGTGATGTCTATGTATTATGGCCTGGTCAGAGCGCATATGACTCGAGCAAGCAGGTGAATGTCTGGGCACTGGATCCAAGTGTATACAAATGTGAAAAATTGCTCTCATCAAAAGCTCGTCCCGTAGATTCGGTGTTTGCAAGTCTGTCAATCATGCTTCCTCCTAGCGGAAGCAGGGTCCTGAAAAATGTGCCGCAGGTGGAGACCATGTTTTATGTTGAGGCGCTGGACAAAAATGGGGCCTTGCTCTATCGGGCCTGTGGAACAGAACTGGCCCGTAAAAAATCCAACATTGTTCTTCAGGTGGTGTGTACCTGCAATCCCGGAGAAGATGGCTACTGTGGACCACGAGCAGAGGGACCGGAGGGCGAACAAAATTGCTCGAACAATATAGATGATGACTGCGATGGGAAAACCGACGCAGAGGATTCAAACTGCAGCCCGTGTACCAAAAATACGGACTGTGATGACGGAAATACCTGTACCAATGATGTCTGTCAGGCAGGTAGTTGTGTTTTCAATCCGGTCGATGATGGTACCCATTGTGATGATGGTCTGTATTGCAATGGTTCTGATTCCTGTGCTGACGGGACATGCAGCGTACATGATGGAACTAATCCTTGTCCCGGTCCGGACGGTGATGCTGATTGTTCTGAATCATGCAACGAAGCAAGCCATGCATGTGATGGAGCTGATCCTGATTCCAGCCCATGTGACGATGAGCAAGATTGCACTTCAGACGACATGTGCCACGGGGGTGTTTGTGAAGGAGAGCCTGGTAATGAGGGGTTGAGATACCCAGGGACTTGTGACAACGGTTTTGACGACGATTGCGATAAAAAAACAGATGTTGCTGATTCAGATTGCGAAGGATGTATTGGGAACGGCACCTTTGGCTCTCCTGTGGAGTATTCTAGTTCTTATAGAGTTACCTTTGGTACACCCGCTGATTTGGATAATGATGGGCTAGTGAATGACATGGCAATTGTCTTTGATAGCGACTCTGGACCCAGTGCATTTTTACCGCTGCATTTC
>JALVPF010000427.1:0-15874 GCA_027031935.1 Myxococcales bacterium
CCAAGGACTTCGGGTTCATCTGATCTGGACTTTTCATTCAAGGTCTTCCATCTCCCATTGCGCTCTCGAGGATAACACGCCTGGTATGCATGCTGACAAGAATACTTGTCATTGGAACAAATTTTAAAGTTTGGCAAACAGATCGGAAAAACAGGCACTTGGGTCAAAACCTCAACAAAGATGACAAGTTGCCTTGTCGATGATTCTCCATGAAAACAGCCTTGGTGCCTCTAATGTACTGTTGATTTTCAGGCAGTTGGAAGGTCTCGCGATCTCTGGTATCATTTCTGCACATATTCTCCCAGGAGATGGAGGGAGGTTTTTTTCATGACCAGGACGAAAAAACCACTGACCATGGCCTTGTTCGCATCCATACTCTATATGGCTGGCTGCGGTCAGATCACTCCCTCTTTTTTGCCTCCGGTACTGTCGGATACGTCCGGACTGGACAAGCTGGTCTCCTTGGACCCACAGGCACTTGTAATCCAGGAGGAATCAGCGGGCAGTCTCGTACAGGACGAATCCTTCAGAGGCCACGTGACCTCAGTTGGTGCAGATTCCAGCCTGACGGTCTCTCTGCAGACTTCCATTCCCACCGGTCTTGCTCTTTACGGGCCACGCGATAGCCATGGCCTCTTTGGCTCTGCCATTGTTGTAACTTCTGCAAGCTCCGGCCATGCGACCATGAGTCGAACACGACTTGCCGAGGGTGACTACCTGGTATTGGTTGCGAATCTACAAGGCATGACAGGTGATTACAGGCTTTTGGCTTCCTGCGATGGCCAATGCAAAGAGCCCAGGTGTCCGGCTCTGGTGTGTGGAAAGTACTGCGGCACAGGCTTAAAGCACAGCCAGGATGGATGCACCATGTGCCAGTGTGCACCTGCCTGCGCAGACGATACAGACTGCCCGCTGGAATTCACCTGCACAGATGGTGTCTGCAGCCGAACAAATGATTCCTGTGATTGTGACGAGCAGGCATATTCACCCGTATGCGGTGCTGACCGGAAAACCTATGCAAACCTGTGCGAATTGAATTGTGCCGGTATAGACCTTGCTTCCCAGGGTGCCTGCGCCAAACCCCAGTGCAGCACCGACAACGACTGTGCGAGCGGGATGATATGTTCCGATGCCCGGTGTGTCTCTCAGTGCCAGTGCGATGGCGAGCCCATGAACGAGCAGTGCGGCCTGGATGGCTTGACCTATTTCAACCCTTGCGAAAGGCAATGCGCCGGTGTTGGCCTCGATCACCAGGGCGCATGCGACATCTGCAACACCGAAATATGCGGAGACGGCCTGGACAATGATTGTGATGGTTTTATCGACGAGGGCTGTGATGAGCCATGCGCGTCGGATGCCGACTGCCCGCAAGACAAGGTATGCATGGGAGGAGTCTGCGCCGGGGCGATTCCATGCAACAGCGATGCCGATTGTCCCGCAAACCAGATCTGCGAAGCTTCCACAGCCACCTGTCGCACCGAAGGCGAATGCAGCCCCGAGGTCTGTGATGGTGTGGACAACGATTGTGACGGCACGATCGACGAAGGGTGTCCAGCATGCAGATCCGACTCGGACTGTGCACAATCTGAGCTTTGCATTGAAGGACTATGTACCCATCAGTGTCAAGACGCGGATCAAGATGGGTTCATGGACGATTCTTGTGGAGGCCAGGACTGCGACGACAAGGACCCGGCCATCAGCCCTTCTGCGGACGAAATATGTGATGACGTAGACAATGACTGTGATGGTCAAACAGATGAAGATTGCGAGCAAACCTGTTCCTCTGACTCTGACTGTGCCGCAGGCCAGGTTTGCATGGACGGAACCTGCCAGGCTGAGCGATGCAGTTCCAATGACGATTGTGCCGCAGGCCAGACATGTGTCGATGGCATTTGCGTGGATGCCAACTGTGATGCAGATGGTGACGGATTCGAAAAAGAAGCATGTGGTGGAACTGACTGCAACGACGCCGACCCCACCGTAAATCCAGCAGCCGAAGAAATATGCGACGGCAAGGACAACGACTGTGACGGGCAAAACGACGAAGGTTGTGGCCAGGAGTGCTTTGATGGGGATTCCATGTCATGTGGAAGCGATGTTGGAGAATGCTCAACAGGAACCATGACCTGCGAAAATGGCTACTGGGGTTCTTGCCAGGGAGCGGTGGGTCCTGTAGGGGAAAGCTGCGACAACCTGGACAATGACTGTGACGGCGACGTGGATGAAAGCTGCGGCCTTTTCTGTCGCACGGACGAGGAATGTGAAAGCAACGAAGTATGCGTCAACAACGCATGCACCAGTCCCTGCGCATCAAACAGCGATTGTCCCGAGACATGGATATGCAATGTGTCATCCGGGTTTTGCGAGCCATGATCCATGTAAGCGTCCATTACCGTTGCTCCTTCATGGTCTTTACGTGGGTGTGCTCCAGCATGTTTCTTTCATCTTGTGGTGATGCACTGTCTTCCCTTGAAGGAGTCAAAAACGCGCAGCTCGAACAATTCACCATGAGTATCGTACCGGATTTTGCCCGTCGCGGAGAGATCCAGAATTTCACCATGACCTTTGACAATGCCTTTATAGATCGTCTCGCAGAACAACCTGCTTATCTGAGCGAGATCCGCTTTGGACAAGGCACTTCCCTTCGCTCGTTCACCATGGACGGGGCAGACAGCATCTGCGCAGAGGTTCTGATCTCCCCCCTTGCAGAAGAAGGAAAACGACAACCCACCTTGTTGTTCGCTGCAGATGAAAGCGAACTGCAAGTGGTTGGCAGCTTCTGGGTACTTCCATCCCTCTCCCAGTAGATCCCCTGACAAGTAAACTTGTCACCATGAACAAATTGTCAAAAGCGAGTCCCTGGTGTTTTTCCATGTATTTTGGGTAGTTCCGCGACAAGCGCATACTGCGACAAGTCTGCTTGTCATCCTGGAGACTGTCCCGGACAAAAGTCAGGAACCGAGTATTCTCTTTTCTTTTTGTACTACAAGGGCTTGGAAAATCAATCTCAAACCACCATTCGTGGCACGAGTCTTGTATGGACAAGCATCAAATCCTGTACACCAAACCAAGGCGGACTTCCGCCAGGAGGAAATGAGATATGAAGACAATGAAAATCGTGGGCTTGGTAATGTTGACACTGCTATGGTTGGCTGGCTGCTCAGGAACAAGCTCAGGCTATACACCACCTGACCTCAATTCTGGTGCTGACAGCTTGAGCATCGAGGACATGCCCATGAGCGATGGACAAAGGGCCGAATCAGATTTTCCCGAACCTGGCCAGTATCTTGGCTTTCTGTTCCAGGCTCGGCAGTCAGAGGTATACGACATTACGCTCGAGCGTCTAAGCGGCCAGGATGTACCTGCCATCAGCCTTTATTCCTTCAGCAACAGCACCTGGAGCGATGCCCTAGTGTGGGCAACGGCAGACGCCAAAACCATAGGCATCGGGGGATGGAGCGTGCCGGCCACCGGAACCTACCTGGTACTGGTGGAATTGGTAGAGGGTACCGGTGATGGCACCTTTGCTCTGAGCGTAGACTGCGCCGAAGGATGCGAAAATCCCATTACCTGCGAAACGGATGCGGATTGTCCGGCTGGCCAGGTCTGCTGGGAAGGATACTGTTTTGACGAGAACATAGAATGTGCAAGCGATGCAGACTGCAGGGCGGGAGAAATCTGCGAAGACGGTTTTTGCATTGAGCAGACCTGCGACACGGACGCTGATGGTGACGGTTTCATCTCGGTGGCTTGCAGGGGAACCGACTGTGATGATTCCGACCCTACCATCAACCCGGCAGCAGAGGATATCTGTGACGGCATGGACAATGACTGCGATGGCGAGATCGACGAAGGCTGCGTGGAGCCATGCGCTTCTGATTCCGACTGTGCCGCTGGCCAGGTCTGTATCGACGGAGTTTGTCAGGCTCAGATTGAGTGTCGCACCAATGATGAGTGCGCCGCTGGCGAAGTCTGTCTGGATGGTCTCTGTGTAGATGCCACATGCGATGCGGATGGTGACGGATTCGAAAATGCACAATGTGGTGGCGAAGACTGTGATGATTTCGACGCTACCATCAACCCGGCAGCAGAGGATATCTGTGACGGCATGGACAATGACTGCGATGGCTACGTCGATGAAGACTGCTCGGCCGAATGTCGCGATGGCGACCAAATGAGCTGTGGAGCTGACGTGGGAGAGTGTTCTGCCGGAATCATGACCTGTGTCAATGGACGGTGGGGCGAATGCGACGGCGCGGTCTACCCCAGTGAAGAAATCTGCGATGGGCTGGACAACGACTGTGATGGTGAAATCGATGAAGGCTGTGGGCAGCCATGTGCTTCTGATTCCGATTGTGCCCAGGGACAGGTCTGTGTTGAAGGCACATGCCAGGAGCAGATCCAATGCCGCACAGACGACGAATGTGCAGCCGGCCAGGTGTGCATAGACGGCCTGTGTGAACTTGCGTGCAATTCCGATTCCGACTGCCCCGAGAGACAGGTGTGCGATATCCAGACCTCTGTATGCGTTTGGCCTTGACAATCATCATTAGTCGAGCCCTGATTAATCCATTCGTTTTTCCTTCCGTTCAGACCTGACTTGGACCACTATGGTTTCATGATCGAACGCCTTGGTCCCTATGAACTCATTTGCCCCATTGGAGCCGGAGGAATGGGGGAGGTGTTTTTAGCCCGTCTGGAGCGGGAGGAAGGCTTTACCAGGCAGGTGGCCATAAAACGCATCCTTCCAGGGCTATCAGGCGACCCGATGTTTCGTCAGATGTTTGCAGCGGAGGCCAGACTGAGCGCCTCGCTTCAACATCCAAACATCGTACAGGTTCTGGATTTTGGACATGAGGGTGACACATACTATCTCGTCATGGAGTTTGTTGATGGGGCCGATCTCGCGACTGTCATGGCAGGCGCGAAATACGACACGATCAGAGATGACCTGGATTTCTGCCTAAGCACCCTCTTCGCCTGCGTTCGCGCATTGCGCCACGCTCACTCTCAGGACCCGGTCCTGGTACATGGTGACGTCTGCCCTGCAAACGTCCTGATAGGCAGACATGGAGAGGTAAAGCTCACGGATTTCGGCCTTGTTCGCATGAGGGGCAAAGGCCGGGGCATAATGGCCGGCCACCTTGCATACATGGCTCCTGAGGTAGCCATGGGTCATGGCGCGTCTTGTGCGTCGGATCAGTTTTCCCTCGGGGCCATGGTGATCGAGATGCTCACTGGCAAGGGGCCATATCCAGGGACTTGCGATCAGGCCAAGGCCATGGAACTGGCCAGGAGAGGTCAACTAATAGATATCAGGAGTGCTCTTTCTGGCATGCACTCCGGCCTGATCTCGATCATGGAAAAAATGCTCCAGGTGGATCCTGGACAACGATTCGATGACATGCAGGAGTTGCTCCAGAGCCTCGAGGTCCTGGTGCAGGGACTGTCTCTTTCTGTGGATGAAAGAAGCATAGAGAAAGCTTTTGAAAAAATCGCACCGAAGATGAACAAAACGCTGCAATCAACTCCTTCCACAATCGTTGCAGGACAAGAAACTTCAAAACCCCCAGAGGCGCCCCAAGGCTCTTACCGAAAAACCATGATGATCTTGTTTGCTGTGACCATGTGTACGCTCATGGTCCTGGCATATCTTTACTACAGACCTCAGGAAAACTCTCGGTCGGTAAAGATTCGAGCCGAACCAGGTCCTGTGCCAGAACACAATAGCATTGTTACAGGCCCACCCCGAAAAAAGACAGAACCCATGCCACATCACGGGCAAAGTCCAAACAGATTTGCAGGCGCGACCGAGACATCCTTGGAATCCCCTCTCGTGCTTCACTCCAAGGCACTCGGTAATCACAGAGAGAAAAAACACGGATTTCACAACCCGCGTACCGGTTCCAATACCAGGCACGGGGAAGAAAAGGCAGAAGTTGAAAATGAAAAATCTGGAATCATCATAAGCACATCCCCTGGTACAAAATGGGCCCTGGGAGGGTCATCCATGAGCGGCGTTACCCTGAGCCATCGGCTTCTTGCCAAGGGAAACCACGTTTTAAAAATTCGACGGGGAGATCTAAGTGCAACCATAAGGATCGAGTATGGCGCTGAACAAGAGCCTGTCAGCATATCGGTGCAGACCAAGCCATACGCCATTGTAAAACTGGACAAGATACCAAAGGGGACCAGCCCTTTGGGAGGATTGAAACTCGGTTCCGGGACTCATACTCTTAGGCTGGTGGCAGGAACTTCAATCCTGGAACTAAATATGATCGTACCGTAATATACTTCCAGTGAAAAAACTTCTTTTCATAATCATGCTTGCTTATGGATCGCTTTGTCATGCCCAGAGCCATGACCAGGAGACGTCCGACACGGACGATCCCTACAAGGCAGGGGTGGCTTGTTTCGATCAACTGGATTTCACCTGTGCCATAGATCTTCTTACCGCAGCATCCTACAGCACCAAGCCGAGCCAGGCTGACAGATGGTGTGACATATTCACAAAGCTTGCCGAAAGCCACCTGGCTTTGGGACAACAGGAGTTGGCAGTTGAAGATTTTTCAAAGCTCCTCAAGGGGGTTTCAGATTTCAGGATATCAAGACCCGGAACCTCTCCCAAAATACTTGAAGCACTACAGGAGGCCCGCAGACGCATAAGTGAGAGTTTGACAAAAGATGTATCAAGCTCAGAAAAAAACTCCTTTCAAAAAGCAAAAAGGAAACATCCCGAGTCTGTGTCCAATGTAGCCCTGTCGGTGGAAGTGGGAGCAGAATTCCTTTCCGGACAGGACAAAAGCTTGCTGGACACAGGCCCTGTATTGAGCCTGGAACTGCTCCATGAATATTCACACCCATGGATCATCGGAGGTGGAATAAGATGGTCCATTCATGGGGTATCATCCAGTGATGACAGTATTTTCATACTTAGCGCGTGGGCAGGTGGCGGTTTGTCTGTAACATTGGGCTCTTTTCGTCTTTACGGACTGTTATGCATAGGAGGAGGCTGGTTTGCGATTACCGGCGGAGATGGCCGGGGTGGCTTGGTCATACCCTTGAGGCTTGGGGCCGGATGGCAGATATCACAAAACTGGGGACTCGGGCTGGCGTTTACACCATCATGGATTTTGACTTTTGGCGATTTTCTGTCATCAGTGACCTTCGATACCAGCCTCGCTGCTTCGGTAAAGTTTTGATGCCTGCGGCGATTTCACTGGAGGTCCCGTGATAAAACTCAGAATTCATCCCTTCGGGGCCTTGCTGGAAAACAATGGAACTCAAGACGTGTTGACCATTGGTCGCGGTGTGGATGCAGACTTTCAGCTCGACGATCCTCATGTATCTGGCATACACGGCCAACTGATGAGAAGACAAGGCAGATGGTACTACCAGGACATGGGTAGCACCAACGGTTCAGCGGTAGAACACAATGGAAAACGCGTGGTCCTGTCCGTATCCAGTGCCCCCGTGGCCTTGGAGAGAAAGGACCTGATACTCCTGGGGTCTGATGAAAGTCCTGTTGTGTTGGAGGTCATATCCTGTGAATCCCAAGAACCCAAGGTCTCCAGCGCCACCGTCCTGGCAGAGACAAGAATCGCAGACCATGCACAGCTCGCACAAAGACTTCAGGCCACAGGAAAAGCACTGGGCCCTTTCCTTGCTCTATCACAAGACCTGGCACAAGCTGACAATCGGAACGATGCCTTTGTCTCCATTGGTCAATTTGCCGATTCAAATTTCGACACCATAAAACTCGTCGGCATCGTAGACCCAGTACCGAACAGGGCTCCTGTGATGTTATGGCAGTTGCAATCTTCTACCCCCCTGGATCTTCCGGTACTGGATGAATCCATATCCAGTGTCTCCATCAGCCAAATCGAGTTGCCGGAAAGTAAAATCAGGGTTTTGCTGTCGCCCATGACAATCGCTGCCGGGCGTATTCTTTTTGCCGTTGCCATAATCTTGACTCCCCATGCCAGCGACGTTGACAGGGACAGTTTTGCCCTGGCATCTTCTCTGTTGGCACAACGCTTGACTCAACTCGAGACACTCCAGCAGCTCAAGGCCACCAGGGCGCAGCTGGCAGCACAAAATCGCTACTTGAGAAAAAAGGCAGACAGACAGGCGGGCATGGAAATCGTTGGTGACGGACCAGCTATTTCCGCACTCCTGAAACAGATTTCAGCAGTTGCAGTCAGTGATGCCACGGTATTGATCACAGGTCAAAGCGGCTCAGGCAAGGAACTAGTGGCAAGAGAAATCCACAGGCGCAGCTTGAGACACTCGGAGATTTTTGCTGCCGTCAATTGTGGTGCTCTTGCAGAGGGGGTTCTGGAAAGCGAGCTTTTCGGACACGTCAAGGGAGCTTTTACCGGGGCTCACAAGGACCGCATTGGCATGTTCGAAGTGGCCCATGGGGGTACACTATTCTTGGATGAGGTGGGGGAGATGCCACAATCCTTGCAGGTAAAACTACTTCGGGTGTTGGAAACACGTCAGCTCACACCCGTTGGCTCCACCCGCAGTCGTGAAATAGACGTCAGGCTTTTATTTGCAACAAACAAGGATCTTGAGACAGAAGTCAAGGAAGGTCGTTTCCGTCAGGACCTGTTTTTCAGGATAAATGTCTTTCCCCTGCACGTGCCTCCCCTGTCCAGGCGAACAGAAGACATTCCATCCTTGGTCAGGCATTTTCTTGGCTTATATGGGCAAAAATCAGGAGCTGGAGCAACGGAGATTTCAGACGAAGCCATGGGAGCGCTCGCCTCCCGGGACTGGCCCGGCAATGTGAGGCAGTTGGCCAATGAGATCCGTCGTGCAATGATCATGGCTGCCGAAGACGGGATCATACAGACCAAACACCTCAGTCGGACTAGTTCCTCATGGAGTGGAGCAGCCGGACAGGGCACGCTGAAACAGCAGCTTGCAGCCGTAGAGCGTGAACTCGTGTGCAATTGCCTCGACAGGTTCCATGGCAATCGAACCAAAACTGCGCAGGCCCTGGGCATCACCAGGCAGGCGCTGCTCGCAAAATTGAAAAAACTCCGAATCCAGTAAACCATTTTCACGGGGAACAAGACATGCGACACAATGCTCTTTCAAAAAACCTCCACATGACTCAACCATTGCTCGTGATCGCAGGGATTTTGATGATCTGCTCTCCTGCGCTCGCACAATACACATCGAACTGGGACATGAATCTGCCGGCTGACTCGGTTGCCTCCTGTGATGGCCCACTATGTCTGGCGTATAACCCGGCCGGTTTGAACTGGTCAGCGAGCGGGGAGATGCTTTATCTCCACTTTGAACGATGGGGAAAAAACACGGTGGCTGGCAGCGGAGATGGACTCATGCTGTCTGGGGACAGGTTTGGATTTTCAGTGCAATATCTTCGACCGGACAGGGACCGCAAGGAATTGGATCTGTTGAAGTACAATCTCGTGCTCAGGCTTTTCAACCTGGCTGATGTTTTTTCACTGGGCGCAGGACTTGAGATCCTGGACCCCACCGAGACGAACGAAGATCCCTCCCTAGACGTCATAGTGGGTGCCATGTTCCGTCCGGTGCGTTACGTATCGGTAGGCATGGTTGGCAGACAACTGGCCCAGGCCAGGACAAACGGGCAGGCAAGCGATCTCACTCTTGACCTTGGTCTTGCGGTGCGGCCTCTTTGGTTTGCGCCTGAACGGCTGACCATTGCTGCCGACTACAGGCTCATTGACAAACTTGACGATCCTCCCTTGCGCTTTTCTGCGCGCGCCAATGTGTATGATGGCGTCAGCCTGTTCGGCATGGTTGATCTCGAGGGAGCATTTGGACTCGGCTTGGGAATAGACCTTCTTCAGTTCGGCGCTAGCGGATATACGAGTTTCAGCTTCGACAATGGTATTTCCAACCAGGGCATGGTTATCGGAGCAAGGGCTAGTCTGCAAAACCATCACGGCATAAGAACGCAAAGCAAACAGACCGTAGAGATCGTGCTCGGTGCCAACGTGCAATGGACAGATGGGATTTCGCGGGGCCTGTTTTCCAGACATACCACCATAAGGGATGTGGACAGGGCCATTCGGGCAGCTGCACTGGATCCGAGAATAGACTCATTGATCGTGCGAATGGGAAGTCTGGATCCTGGCTTCACGAGGGTCCAGGAACTTCGTGAAGCCCTGGCCCAGTTCAAGGCCAAGGGCAAAAAGATCATCTTTCACATGGAGACGGCATCGAACTCGTCTTATTATCTTGCTTCCATGGCAGACGCCATCTATCTCAGCCCTGCAGGCAGTCTTTTTGTCGCCGGGCCGAAGCTCCAGGCATATTTTCTCGGTGGCGCCATGGAGATGGTTGGCATAGAGGCGCAAGTCGCCAGGGTTGGCAAATACAAAACCGCGACTGATGCACTATCGCGCCAGGAGCCCAGCGAGGCACACCTGGAGGTGCTGAATTCCCTTGCAGACGATTTGGCGGACCAACTCTTTGATGCAATGGCAGAGGGTCGCGGGCTAGCGAGGGACCAGGTGGAGGTACTCGTGGACCAGGGCTTCATGAGACCGTCGCAGGCTGAAGAAGCAGGCCTGGTAGACGGTGTTATTCACTACGACGAACTTCAGGACAAGATCAAGGACGTCATAGGTCACAAGCCTGATGTGATCAGAGACTACATGAGCCAGACCTGGCACGAGGATCGCTGGGGTACAAAGCCAAGGATCGCAGTGGTTCTGGCAACTGGCAGTATCTCCAACGGGGGCATGAGTCTGTCCAAGGACATGCATGCGAGGAAGGTTGCACAGGCCCTGAAAAACCTTGCCAACGACTCATCCGTGGATGCGGTGGTCCTCAGGGTAGATTCGCCTGGCGGTAGCGGCCTGGCATCCGAGCTAATCTGGAGACAGGCTCAAAGACTCAAACAGAAAAAACCTCTTATCGTGTCCATGGGCGCAGTGGCAGCGTCCGGTGGCTACTACATATCGTGTCCGGCGGACATGATACTGGCCGAGCCTGCCACCATCACAGGCTCCATCGGGGTTTTCTCTCTGCTTTTCGACGCCAGTGAACTCTGGGCCTCGCTGGGGATCAGCCGAGAGGCCATCAGCAGAGGAAAGCTAGCTGACCTGTTCACCTCTTTCAGGGCCCGGACACCAGAGGAAATGGATCTGCTTCAGGGTTTTGTAAACGGATTCTACAAGGACTTCATAGGCAGAGTGGCAAAGGGGAGACACATGACCACAGAGCAGGTGGACAAGATCGCCAAAGGCCGTGTGTGGACCGGACGCCAGGCCAAGAAGATAGGCCTAGTCGATGAGTTGGGGGGGTTGAGCAAGGCCATAGAGGAAGCCAAAAAGCGTATCGGTTTAGATCCCCAGGCCCAGGTGGACATCATCCATTTGCCACGCCCTTCGTTGGGACTCAGGACCCTTTTGGGTGAACTGGGATTGATGAACCGGCAAAGCTCCCTGTTGCAACCTCTACTACAGACCGCTTTTGGAGACCTTTTCGATGCCATCAAGCTCAGTTCTGAACCGACCCTCGCCATGCTTCCATTCATAAATCTTTCGATCCACTAATTTGGATCTACGACATATACGCGATATGGCAGCGCCCCCGGGTGGCATCGGCTTTTCTGTTTACCCCGAAGTTTTCCAGTCGGACTCCATGAAATGCTTGTGCATCAATTCGACCGCCTTCTTCAGTCCACTGGATTCTACCAGGAGGGTTATTCTGAAAGATGAGGTGTGCCATCCTTTGGGTTCTATGTTTTCGCTCCTTACAAGTTCGATGGCTTTTCTCAAGTTTGAAAAATCCTGGTTGATCCCCGCACCTATGAGGCTTACGGCTCCAAGGTCGTCGTTCAGCTCCACATGCTCGCCAAACCTCTCCGAGAGTTGAGTCTTGCAAATGGATGGATCGGGCAAAAACTCCCTGGAAATGACTACCGCTATGGTCCTGTGCTGGCCAAATCGATCCAGAGTCATTTGCTTGCCTGGAATGGAAAGCGCGTCCAGAAACTCCAGCAGGTCCAGAAGGTCCGGCTCCAGGCCATGAGCCGTAATGGTACGGACGGATTCCTCATGCGCTATGCCCACTACCATCCCGGGACTCAAGGGAGTGTGTTTTCGAATGGCGGTTTGACCACCTGAGCCATCGCTTCGCTTTACGAATAAAGCGATTTTCTTTTCCTTGGCAAACTCTACGGCAGTGGAGTTGAGCACCTTGGCACCACTCTCTGAAAGTTCCTGCATCTCAGGGTAGCTCAGCTCATCAATCCTTTTGGGAGAATCGATTATGGCCGGATCCGCGCTGTAGACTCCATCCACGTCGCCGTATATGGTACACGATTCAGCGCCAAGGGCGGCGGCCAAGGCCACGGCGGTAGTGTCCGAGCCGCCCCTGCCCAGGGTCGTTATCTCACGTTTGTACGACATGCCCTGGAATCCAGCGACGATTACAACCTTTCCCTGACTAAGCTCATCCTGAATCCTGTATGGACGGACCTCTATTATACGAGCATCAGCATGCCGATGGTTTGTGATTATTCCACATTGCGAGCCGGTAAAAGATATGGCCTGTATGCCTCTTTGAGCTATTGCCATACTGAGCAATGACATGCTTATTCGCTCGCCGACGGAGGTCAGCATGTCCAGTTCACGGCGCGGAGGATTAGGGTTGATCCTGTGCGCCAAGGCCAGCAATTCATCCGTGGTTTTCCCCATGGCTGAAACAACCACCACGAGATCGTAGCCGTTCTTTTTGGCTTCAACTACCCTGTCGGCCACCATGGAGATCTTGTGTTCATCCGCTACCGAGCTGCCACCATATTTTTGAACCAGAATGGGCAAGAACACCTTTCCTCTCAAAGCCGTTGTCATGAATTCCACTTGAAACTAACACGAAGCAGGGAAATGAAAACAGTTTTGTTGTGCGAGATGCAAAGGAAGCGATTCAATCTTTGTACCTCGTACCCATCCCAAAACTCCGGATGGGTGTTTTCAATTCTGAAACGAGAAATTTTTCGTGAGGTCAAGGAGAACAAACATTTGTGCGGAGGCGTGCTCTTGTACGCCGCACAGGAAAATGTGAAGTTTGACGTAGAGGTTACAGAAAAGGGCCGTTTCGGGATGAAAACTAGCTCATGCTCGTCTTCATGGCATGCAGGTCATTGTTTTTCACGGACGGGTTTCGACTGAACAGAATCTGGCCATTTCTCTTCGCCTTGATGATCATCCCCTTCTCGTGAAGAAATTCTATGGCAGCCCTTGTTGCAAGAAGGCTCTTGTGTATCCACCACTCGGCTATTCCGCGAGCCGTATCCCTCGCGCCAGGATGTTCCAGGATATAGTCAATGATTGCACCAGCCGCAAGCTTTACAGTGTTTCCAAGCGAGTCATCCGTCTCTGTGCTTGTCTTGACACCCAAAGTTGTAAATTGCCTGCTTGTCATGATTTCAGTATTATTGCACAATACGTGCCAGAAAATAGAGCTTGTTTTTTCATAGAAAAAAGCCTGGGGTCTGCAACTTGTTGAAATTTCAATTGATTAATAAACAGCAAAAACAACTATGATCATGATTTTATAGTTTTGGAAGCCAAATGGAGAAGTCTGGACAGGGCCATGTGGTCTTTTTGCCTTGGGGCAAAGTACATCAGGAATTTACAGATTTATCGTAATCCTTGGCATCGATTTCGTATTTTTTCATCAACTGCCAAAAGTTTTTTCTGTCTATGCCTGCAGACTTTGCTGCGCGGGTGATATTCCCACCGTTGAGCATCAGCATCTGGGTGATGTAGTTTCGTTCAAATTCACCAACGATCTTCTGTTTTTCCTTTTTAAAGGTATGCAGTTCTCTCGGCAATTCCACATCTTCCGGTTGAATGACGTCCTTTGTGGCAACGACCACACACTGCTGGATCTTGTTCTCCAGTTCCCTGATGTTGCCAGGCCAGTCGTGACCCACCAGCCGCTGCAGGGCCAGAGGAGATATCTTCTTGATATCCTTGTTGTACTCCTGTGAGAACTTCCTCAGGAAATGATTGGCCAGAAGGGGAATGTCCTCCTTGCGCTCTCTCAATGGCGGTATGAAAATAGGAACGATATTCAAACGATAATAGAGATCCTCTCTGAACATGCCATCCTTGATTGCCTCGAGTAAATCACGGTTTGTTGCAGAGACGATCCTTACGTCCATTCTAATTGTTTTTGTTGAACCCAGGGGCTTGACCTCTTTTTCCTGTAAAAAGCGAAGCAATTTCACCTGGACCTTGGGGCTCACCTCTCCAACTTCGTCGAGAAACAAGGTGCCTGTGTTTGCTTCCTCCACTAATCCCCTGGTGTCAGCATGGGCATCGGTGAACGCTCCCCGTTTGTATCCAAAGAGTTCACTTTCCAGCAGGTTTTCAGGAAGTGCTCCACAGTTTACTGGTACAAAAGGCCTGGAAGCACGGCGGGAAAAATAATGAATCGTTCGAGCGATGAGTTCCTTTCCCGTTCCACTTTCTCCGTAAATTACCACAGATGCGTCTGTCTGCGCTATGGATGGCAGCTTGTTTATAAGAGTTTGCATGGACCTGGAGTTGCCCACGATATGATCGCGATCCGTATAGACCTTTAGCGAAGTTTTCAGTCTGGTGATTTCCTGGGACATGTGCAGTTTTTCCACTGCCCTGCGGATCCTAAGACAAAAGGCCTCCCGTGTCAGAGGCTTGGTAATGTAATCGTGTGCACCTGCCTGTAGAAATCTCACGGCATCCTCGATAGTGCCATACGAAGTCATGATTATTACAGGGATTTCAGGGTTGAATTTTTGCACCGCGTCAAGGACGGCTTCACCGCTGATCTCAGGCATGCGAATATCGGTGACCACCACATTGATGTTACCTTGTTGAATTATTTCTATGGCTTCTTTGCCATTTGAAGCCATCTGCATTTCGTAATCTTCACCCCTGCAAAAAACTTCTATAAGATATCTAGTGTTAGGATCATCATCTACAACAAGAACTCTCACAGTAACCCCCCGGGTGTTTATGCCACAATGTTTCTCCCTGAAACAATTGGCAAAAACGCCTGATAGGTAAAATATTGTGGTATTTGTACCATGTTGACCAGTGCTAATCAAGATATTTTTTTGCACATGTTAGATACGTAACTAACCAAAAAACGTAAAAGAATTAAAACTTTCAAGATTTGACCACACTTGGCACGGAACGTGCTGTACTTGTCGCAGAGGTCGCTGGGCCCAGGTTAACCGGCGTCCCCCCCCGACCGGTGGATTTTCGGGCCCAGAACCTCATTTTGTTGCTTGTTTTTTGAAATCGTATTCAGTTAGAGGAGGAATCGCTGCTGGCCCGCATGGTTTCCCCCCCGCCTGCGGGTTTGTACGAGAACTCCTCATTCTTAGGAGATGCACTTCTGGATGTTGCGGGTTTCCCCCCCACCTGCTCCCAGGGTTGCATCTCCTTTTTTAATTTTCCACCTCCCTTGCCATCTCTGTGTCCATGCTTCAAAAGCATTCCTCAACGTGGAACACCCTATTTAACCCAGTGGTCCGAAACACTCACATCAACCTCTATGGGTACAGACGAGATGAACCTCTCACCAGCACTGACCATCTCGGCCCTGACAATCTCAGCCACTTCCCACGCATCTGATTCAGCCACCTCCACCAGAACTTCGTCATGTACACAGTTGACTATCCTGGCATCCATATTATCGTCAATGAGCCTCCGACGAATACCTGCCATGGCCAGCTTCAGCATGTCAGCGTTGGTTCCTTGAATGGGCATGTTTTTTGCCACGCGCGCAAGGGCTGCAAGGTCAGCCCCTTCAACGCGTTCACCAACCTGGAGCCAAAGTTTACGCCCGGAAAGGGTCTGCACCCAAC
>JALVPF010000427.1:15884-25571 GCA_027031935.1 Myxococcales bacterium
TTTCAAGATAGGCCCTTACCTTGGGATAGGCCTGGAAGTACCTGCTCAACAGTCTCTCGGCCTCATCCAGCCCAAGCCCCGTTTGCGCCGCCAGGCCTCCAGCCCCCATGCCATATGCCAGACCAAAATTGATGGCTTTTGCCCTGTCACGAAGCTCCTTGTTCCGCTCCTTGGAAACAGGCCTGCCGAAAATTTCGGAAGCCACTATGGAGTGAAGGTCCCCTCCCCTCCTGAAGGTGTTTACAAAAGCGGGATCACCGCTCACCTCTGCAAGAATTCTCAGCTCGCAACCGGAATAGTCAGCGGTGATCATCTTGTATCCTTCCGGGGCACGGAAACACTTTCGAAAACGGCTCCCCCTGGGGATATTCTGCAGGTTGGGCTCCCGGCAGGCTACCCTGCCGGTGGGAGCACCAATCTGCATGAAATCAGCGTGAATTCGGCCTGTGACAGGATGAATGGAATCCAGGAAACTCTCTCCATAAGCAGAGACTATTTTGGCGGCCTCGCGATAAGATATTATGGCTTGCCCTATGGGATGGCCCAGTCTTCGCAGGCTGCCTTTGTCAACACCATGAACAGGCCTGCCCAGAAGCTTCTCCAGTGCTACTCTCAAGTCGTTCTCGCTCTCCAGGTTTACATCAACCCGTCCGAAGAGATCCACCTGCACAGAGCCTGCAAACAATTTGTCTATCTCTTCGCGATATTTTTCCTTGCGTTGCCGCGCTTCGTCTATGAGTACGCGCCATGCTTTTGCATCCAGAAAGATCCCGTCGTAATGCATGTCGGCAAAAGCTGGCACAGCCCTGCACTCCAGCCGTACAGCGTTTTCGAGTCCCTTCTGGACGACTGGCGACATCTGCTCGAGCAGCACGTGGTAGGTGGCAAGAATATCGCGCAGGGAGTATTCCAGCTGAGCCTGGCTCAGCTCTCCGTCTCTCACGGCAGCAAAGCCCTTTCTCTCGCTCTTGTCCAGAGCCTTGCCCAGGTACTTTTCGGACAAGGATGACAGAGACGGACGTCTGCGGCTGATACCATTGGTGAGCACCTGCTCGATGAGCATGGTATCCAGGACATTCTCCACCCTTATGCCCACTGATCGAAGCATGGCCAGGTCAAAGGCACCATTATGGGTCACCTTTGGAACATCACCTGCAAGGAGAGGAACCAGTGGATCTAGAGAAACACGACGACAGTCCACCAGCAATTGTTCCCGGTCATCACCCACCGCAAGAAGAATGATCTTGTGACGATGTGCATCCAATCCCTCAGTTTCCAGATCCAGAGCCAAAAGCCCACGCCCTGCCAGAATGGTGCTGGCATGCTTTAGTTCATCGGTAGATTGGATGTAGTGGTAAGGCATGCCGGAGAGTAGATCACTTCAGACAGATGGACAACAACCCTAAAGATTGGCAATACAGCCCTTCGGGACAAGCAGAACCGGATGAATTTGAATCGCACAAGACAGTACAATAGTTACCGCTAAGATCCACCGCACAGGTTCCATCGTTGGCATCGGGCAAGCCACAGGTATCGCTCATGGTGGAGCAATCCTTGAACAAATCCCTCATGCCGGCGCAGGTTGTCACAGGCTGAGAATTGGCAGGCTCGCACTGTCCAAATGAGTCTGAAGAATCATGGACACAGCCATAGCCGCCTGGACAGGGGTTGGAATCATCACAGAAGCGACCACAGCCTGTGTCTATAACAGTTCCACTTTCATTCAAAAACTCGATGCAACGATCTCCATCCCCCCCGCACTGAGAATCCTGTTCACAGATTTCACAAAGATCTCTGCCAGATGCAGGAAGACAGTTGTAATGACCCTGATCACACACCTGGCCATCAGGGCACTGGTCGTCCGAGTAACACTCCACACAGATCTGCTGCTGCACCAGGCAATGCCAGGGTGTCGGGTTCCGGTTACAGTCGTCATCCGAGAGGCACTCGACGCAGCTGTTGGAATCGAGATCACATACCAAGCCCTTGTCATCACACAGGTGTGTATCTCCTGAGTAGCACTCGACACACTGGCCAGGCTCTGCACTTGTGTCACAGACCAAACCACCTCCACACTGCCAGTCAGCATTGCACGTTCTTACGCAAGTATGGCTCTGGTCATCGCAGAACTGGTTGCCAAAACAATCGTCATCCCTCAGGCACTGAACACACTCGTGGCTAGACACCAGACAGTGGGTGGAATTGGGGCAATCCTGGTCAGTGCTACAACCATCAACGCAAAGATTGTCGGAGCAATAGGTCCCATTGGGACAGTCCCTGTCATCCCTGCAGCCGGGTTCACACTGCTCGTTGGTACAGATCGAGCCAAGGTCACAATCTGCGTCGCTCTGGCATCCCCTTACACAATGGTGATCCGAGCACACCTCACCAGGTGGGCAATCAGAGCTTTCCTGGCAGCCGTCCACACACAACATGGCTTGTTCGTCACAAAAGGATCCGGGAGGGCACTGGTCACTGTTTCGACAACCCTCAACACATTGCAGATCCTGGCATATCAGGCCCCATGGTTCCATATTCTGGCAATCTTCGTCAGTACGACATCCACCAATGCAGCTATTGTTTTCGCATATCTGGCCGGGCTGGCAGTCAGAATCGCTATCGCACCACTCCTCGCAGGAATTATCAACACATCTGAAACCATCTGGACAATCCGCGTTGTCTACGCACTGTACACAAATACCGGAGACCGCATCGCAAACAGAAGGGCCAGGACAATCGTTGTCATCCTGACATGGCCTTCGACACACGCCCTCAGGGGCACAGATCTGTTGGGGAGAACAATCTTCATCCACAAGACATTCGACACACTCTCCTGGATCCCCCTGGCTGGTATCGCAGAGCAGACTATTGGGACAGTCGCGCTCGCTGTGGCAGCCGGGTGTGCACGATCCATCCATGCAGACATTACCTATGGCGCATTGGGCATCAATCAGACATTGGACACACAAGCCGCCATCGCTGCAATAGGGTTTATCCAAGTCCATGCACTGTTCATCGGTGGTGCATTCTGCTTGTTGTTCGCACATGCCATCACTGTTACAGACACCCGAGGGGCAGTCTTCACCGCTGAGGCACTGTACACAAGTGCAATTTTCAGAACAAAATGGTCCAGCGGGGTCATTGCAATCTTCATCGCTCGCACATTCAGCCATTCCAAAACACTCACCGTCCACACAAGAACTACAGTTTCCATCGCAGTCACCATCATCAAGACACTGCACATGGACACATGCTGGACTTTCTAGTGTATCATCACACAGCCAACCGTCGGGACAGTCAGCATCCGATTCGCATCCATCTTCAGGAACACAGACGCCGTCTGTACACACCTGCCCGGAATCACACTGTTCATCAGAGGAACATTTTGGTTTGCAGACATGTTCAACACACATCTCACTTCTTGCACAATCATTATCATCCCTGCACTGCCAACATTTACCGGAATCCTGGTCACAGTATGCCCCGTTGCAATCTTCATCGCTGGTACACTTGTCCACGTCCTCGCAAGTGCCATCCTTGCAGGTTTTACCCGGCGCGCACTGCTTGTCGTCATCACAATCTCTTGAAAGACAGATGTTACCAAAGCACTGTTCCGAACTCTTGCAATCACTGTCATCAACACATGGCTGTGCGTTCGGCCTGGAACTCGTACAAGCCGCCAACAAGGTCAAGCAGAAAACAAGTCCAGGGACTAAACCATTAATGATGCGCAACATGGCCAACGACCTCCTTGCCCGTTGGGCAAATGACAACAATATGTGGATACTACAACGTTTTTTGCTTTATAGACAAGGCAAGCAATTTCCCCCTGATTTCCAACCTCGCTTACGATCTCTGTGTCGATGCTGCAGAATCTGTCCTCGACGTGGTGAATCCACGACTGCGGACGATTCTTTGCATCTCCGTGACCTCACAAGCGATCTGGGAAATCTGATTCAATAGTGTGGGAGATTTGGGCAGATACAAAATTTTCTTATACCCAATGTTTCAGCACCAGAGGAAGCATTTGATCGCATCACGAAAGATGTCCTTTCTGGTGTCAACAAGCTGATGGCGACTTACTCTAAGGAAAGGGTGAGGTGCAAGCCTGTTGTCCCTCTTGCTCAAGCAGAAGAGATAGGGAGAGCTACTCTCCGACAGCAGCTCGGCGGGGGCCTTGGAGCGGGATGATGGGTTGCTCGAATACGCTCCGTAGTTCGACCCCTAGTACGTCGAGGATTCTGCTGGCGCGGTCCACTGTGATGGCGTGGTACTCGTTGCGCTCGTCTCTCGACACCTGCGACTCGTGGACGCCCAAGCGCTCGGCGAGTTCGCGTTGGGTCAGTCCGAGCGCTATCCGAAGTGCTACGAGCATCGTGCCAAGACCATGAAGGTTTTGCAGCTCGCCAAGTTCACCACGCTTGAGCCGCTCGTAACTCTCGACCTCCTCGCGGAGCTGCTCATGGAAGGAGCGCAGCGGATCGATCACACGATTCACTTCGTCAGCGGAGAGGTCCATCTCCTCCAGGCGCTTGCGATGTTCCGCGAGCCGCTCTTGCTCCTCGCGAAGGCGCCGCACCGCCTCTTGATACTCATTTTCATTGCGGATCATGGCTGGCCTCCTTTGACGATTTTGATGATTCCCCTCGGCTGACCGTCCCGGCGTGAAAGACGAAACGCCGAGGGAAACTCCAAATCATTTCCGTACTTGTCGCGTATCCCTGAGAACTGTCCAACATGCGGGTACATCTCTACGCGGTACACATGCCACATCGGGAGTTGCTTCTTCGGATAGCCTCGATAGGGGCGGCGAGTTGTCGGATCCCAGGTCCAAACCTTATAAGGATCAAGCAGGTTGAACTGAGTCTGGAGCCTCCCCGTCGCCAGTTCTATCATGTCGCAGACGAAGTATCCGTCGATGTCGTTCGGGTGCTCCTTGTCCTCCACGAACGATCCGTCAACGAAGATCTCCTCAATACCAACCTGCCAGAGCTGGTCGAGGAGCATGGACAGGTTGTCAACGAGCTGTTCGCGCCAGCCACGATCCCAGTTTGGATAACCGTTCGACGGACCGACAACAAGCGTCGAATCTCGAAGCTCATCGAGCGTCAGCTCATAGTCGGCAGGAGGGAGATAACCCTCATCAGTAAACCCGGGGAGCATCAAGTCCTTCCTCCTCATGCTGGCAGCACGCAAAACCCTTGACCTACCAGGAGACGCATGGGGATATATAGTCCCACGACAATAATTATGACAATTGAAGACATTTGTGTCAAGTTAGACCATAATGTCATGCTTGACAGGCCTCTTTGTAGACCTTGGTAGGTTAAGAACATTAGTTCAAGAGGTCCTTTTCTTACTGACATTTTTACTCGGCAATTTACTGACATATTGACTCGGCTTCGACAGGCGAAAGTTGACCGGCAAGCAATTCCCATAGGGTCTTTCAATGAGGTCACCATGCGTGCTAGATTTCCGTCATGATCTGCACCACAAGGAGCATCCCATGATTGTTAGGCTAGTCTTTGTCGCACTGTTCTACCTGGGATCTTTAGGATCAGCCCTGTCCGCCGAGACAAAACAAGCCCCACAGGACAAAGCTACGCCCAGAATAGCCGTTCTGGACATGAGGGCGAATGGAGTCGCAAAAGAAGAGGCACAGACACTCACCGGCGTATTGCTTTCCGGGCTCGCCAAGGGCGGCGGCATCAATCTCATCAGCAAGGATGATCTCAAATCCATCTTCACCCTGGAGCAGGCAAAACTTATCGCCGGCTGTCCCGCAGATGATCCGCGCTGCGTTGCAGAGCATGGTCATGCTCTGGGTGATGCAATTCTGGTCTGGGGAAGCGTTGGCAAGGTTGGAGACAAAGTTGTCATCACCGTGGCAGCCGTGGACATAAAGCAGTCCACCACCATCGGCAGGGGCACTCGCACAGTGGATGCGGATGACGGAGATGACATGATAGAGGCAGTGGAAGATCTCTCCAGCGAGATTCGTGCTGCCCTTGGGCTGCAGTCGGAAGCAACCTGGGAACCCATTATGGCCATATCCATCAGGTTCGGCGGGATTCTTGGTGACTACATGCAGGAAGTCAGCCCTGACATTATCCTGGCCGCTTTCGAACTCGAAACAGATGTATTTATCACACAAGCGATTCCCCTCTTTCTGAGAGTTGGGCTAAAGCTGGGCGGCGGTGAGAACGATGCCCTGTTTGTCCCAGCGACCTTTGGAGTGAAGTATCGCTTTATCAGGCCATGGCTTACACCTTACATCGGCATGGGCGTAGGCTTGGAGTTTCTGGACTTTTCCGATAACGAAGGAGGCGTGTTCAGCCTTCATATTTTGGCAGGGCTTGAGCTCAATCCGTGGAAAAGGTTCGGCTTCAGTCTTGATGGCGGCTTCAACTTCAGCAGATCTTTTGCAACCAAGAACTTCACCCAATTCGCAGGCGAACTGCACCTGGGCCTTATTTACCGATTTTGAGACTTTATTCATGACAAGCAAATCAGACTCTTGGCGTGCTCAGGTGCGTCGTTGCATCGTTTCTTCAGACGATCTTCCCCTATCCTCCCGGACAAAACGTGCGCTGGCCCCGGTGATAGAGAAATATCCCATGCGCTTACCACCGCATCTTGCCCAGCTCATAGACTGGAACGATCCGCGCTGCCCCATCAAGCGCCAGGTCCTGCCGTCCCTCAATGAACTACATGACGCCGGGTGTGCAGATCCCCTGGACGAGGAGCGATTTTCAGTGGCGCCCGGCGTTATCCGAAGATTCGACGATCGTCTGCTCGCGCTCGTGCATCACACATGCCCTATCCTGTGCAGGCACTGCAACCGCAAGCGGACCTGGCTTGCGCCTTTTGTCCCCGCAGGAACACAGGACATCGCCAAAGCTCTATCGAAAAGCAGCCACATAAAAGAGGTGATTCTCTCCGGTGGCGAGCCGCTCTTGCTTTCGAACAAATCCCTGGATTCGCTGCTTTGCGCTGCCCGGTCAAAACCTGGAGTACAAGTGCTGAGAATCCACTCCCGCGCACCGATGTCCTTGCCATCGCGTATTACACCAGCTCTTGTGCGTATGCTAAAACGTCACGATCCTCTCTGGTTTGTAACCCACTTCAACACCCACAAGGAGATGTCAGCACAGTCACGGCGTGCCTTGGCTATCCTTCGCTCGGCAGGAATCCCGGTTCTCAACCAGGCGGTATTGCTTCGAGGTGTAAACGATTCCACCCGTGCCCTGGCAGCCTTGGGTCGAGCCCTGGTATCAGCGGGAGTCAAGCCCTATTACCTTTTCCAGTTGGACATGGCCACAGGCACGACTCACTTCCAGGTGCCTTTGCGTCGAGGACTCGAGATCGTATCCAGGCTCCAGAGAAATCACTCCGGTCTCCTGGTTCCCAGGTACATGGCTGACCTTCCCGGTCGGGGTGGCAAGGTGGAACTCTCGCCTGAAATCATAGTGAAATGGACCGACAAGGGCGCAATCCTGCGCGGCGCTGACGGCAAGGATTTACTGTACGAAGACAAGTTCAAACACAAATAGTTTTACTTCTTTTGCTCCAGGTTGCCTATTAGGCCTTTGAACATCTCGATGGGGATAGGGAATATCACAGTTGAAGAATTCTCGGAGGATATCTCCACCAGGGTCTGCAAATAACGAAGCTGCAATGCTGCAGGCTGCTTCTGGATAACCTCCGCTGCATCTGCAAGTTTTTCTGAAGCCTGGAACTCACCGGTGGCGTGGATTACCTTTGCTCTTCTTTCTCGCTCCGCCTCGGCCTGGCGAGCCATAGCCCGCTGCATTTCGGTTGGGAGATCCACATGCTTGATCTCCACCTTTGAGACCTTCACACCCCATGGGTCCGTATCGGCATCCAAAATGGTCTGCAGCTTTTCGTTCAAATCCTCGCGTTTCGTCAACAACTCGTCCATGGTAACCTGGCCCAACACGGACCGAAGTGTAGTTTGCGCCAACTGCGAGGTGTTGTACAGATAGTTATCCACTTCCAATACAGCCTTGTCGGGATTTAGCACTCGCATGAATACCACCGCGTTTACCTGCACCGTGACGTTGTCCTTGGTGATGATATCCTGCGGTGGTACGTCCCTGGCTATAGTCCTGAGGTCCACCTTTACCAGCTGGTCTATGAATGGGATAATGAACCTCAGGCCAGGATCCTTTATACCTGAATATTTACCCAGCCTGAACACCACACCCCGCTGGTATTCATAAAGAGTCCTCAAGCCCATTAGAACAAACAAAACAAAAACACCAGCCACTATGCCTATCGTCGGTAACATCACTTTCCTCCCTTTACGCTCTTTGAGCCTCTAGGTCATCTATGAATCTTTCTTCACTTTTAACTTCATTCCGTCGAGAACCTCCAAAATCAACACCTGGTCCCCTTTTGCGATCTCCTCGTCACTGATGGCGTTCCAATACTCCCCGTGTGAAAACACCTTTCCCTTGCCATTGACAAAATCTGTGCGAGCTTGCCCTGTTTCTCCTTTCATGCCCTCTGAGCCGGTCTTTATCTTTCCCCTTTGGGTCCTGACCACGAAGTATCCGATCAGAATGAATAACACGGCAAAGGCAGAAGCGGTACCTATCAAGACAGTCCAGTCCACCTGCATGGCAGGGTCCAGATAATGAGGTTGCGTGCTTGGATCGATCAATAGAATTCCTCCCAATATCATCAGGCCAGCACCGGCGAGGCCCAGGAGTCCATAGCTGACCACGTATGCTTCGGCTATCATCAGTCCCACACCCACCAGTACCAGCACAAGGCCGCCAACACTGACTGGCAATATTTTCATGGAGATGGCAGCCAGCAGCAGAGACAAGGCACCAATGGCTCCAGGAAATATCATACCTGGGTGATAAAACTCCATGGCTATTCCACCAAGACCCAACAAGACCAGGAGCATCAACAAGTTGGGATTACCGAGCCCTGTCCAGACCTTCTGTTTCAGGCTCATGCCCCAGCGATGCACCTTGGCACCTTTTGTGTGCATCTGTACGCAGTTGTCGTCATTGAGTCGAATCACTTTTCCGTCCAGCTTGTCCAAAAGGTCTGAAAGATCGCGCGCAATAAAATCGGCAATATTGTCTTTGATGGCTTCATCGGCTGTCGCCACTACCGATTTTCTGACCGCGTTTTCCGCCCACTTTGCATTTCGCCCGCGCTCCTTGGCGATGGAGACTATGAACATGGCTGTGTCGTTGGTGATCTTTTCCATGTGTATGGCATCCTGTGCAGCCTTTTTCTTTGCTGCCTCCTCGTCTTTTTCCTTGCCACCCAAGTCCGGGACAATGGGCATCTCTATGGGATGGGCTGCGCCCAGCCTCGTAGTGGGAGCCATGACAGCCACGTGGCCTGCCAGGGTGATGAAGGTTCCTGCCGAACCAGCCCTGGAACCCGGAGGGCTTACGAAAACAGCGATGGGCACTGTCGAAGTCAGCATTCGTTTGACTATGTGCTGGGTGTCCTCCACAAGACCGCCAGGTGTATCCAACTCGAGCACTATGAGACCATAGTCCTCCCTTTCGGCCCTGTCGATGGACCCGACGACATATTCTTCCACTCCTCCGGTGATGATCTCGTCAGCGATTTCTATCACCGCCACCTTTGCCGGAGCCTGCTTGCATGTGATCCCCTCCGGAGATTCATCTCTGA